>CAZLBF010000389.1:0-10824 GCA_964557495.1 uncultured Myxococcales bacterium
GCTCTCCGGATCCGCGAGCAGCCAGAGCACCAGCCAGTCGCCGCGCACCGGATCACCCCCGTTCTCCGCTGCACGCTCTTCCACGCTCCCGGGCTCGACGCCCGACGTGTCGCGCTGCGCCGGTCCACAGCCGAGCAACAGCGAGAGTGAGAGCGCGACCCAGCCCGTGACGTGGCGTCTCGACATCGCAGGAACTCCTCTCTGCTTCTTGTGCGGGGGGTCGTGGCTCGGAGCACGGAGAGGCTGCGAGCGTAACGTCCGGCCCGGACGGCTGCGAGACCCGCGGGCGTGCGCTTTCCCTTTCGTCGCGAGCTGACGAAGATTTTCCTCGCACGTGCGGAGTCGGGTGTTATTGTCCCGCTGTAGTCTTTGCACTCCCCCCCGTCCTCCGACATTCCCCCCCCCGGGAAGGAAACTGATGAAGACGAGCGGGAACGTGCCCGAGCGGATCGACCACCTGAGTCTCGAGCTGTGGATCGGAGACGAAGTCGTCGAGGTGGAGCTCGACCAGGCCGGCATCCGCTTCCGGCAGTCGGGCAACCCCGAGGTCGAGGGGCTTCTACCCTGGGACGTCGCCATCGGACAATCTCTGCTCGGCGAGGCGCGGCGTCGCGCCTCAGCGGCGTGAGCCCGCGCCGCTCGCACGACGAGCCGAGCTTTGGCGTGGGGTTTTCGCCTGAGGTAGGTTCTCGCCCATCTTGGGGGGTTGGTTGATCGCGATTCTGTCCGGTCTGGGGGGTGTCCTGGCCGGAGCGTTGCTCACGGCGTACGCCGTGAGGCGCCACCGGCTGGTCCACGCGCAGACGCCGGCGTCCGAGCCGACCGGTGCGGCGCCAGAGCCGGAGCCGGCCAGGCAGGTGCCCAGCGCGGAGGAAGCGGACGCCGACCAGAACGGCGTCACACTGCTGGCCAACGCACTTCGGGCACCGCTCGCGCGTCTGCGCCGCAGCGAGGACTGTCCCCCGGAAGCGGTCGAAGAGCTCGAGCGCATCGCCTGGCAGGCGCGCATGCTGGTATCGCGGCCGCGCCCCATGAAGTCCATGCCGGTCTCGCCGATCTCGCTCCTGCAAGAGGCTGCCGAGCAGGTCGAGAAGCTCCGCCTCGGCAAGGTCCCGGCCTCCTGGACGCTGCGCAACCGACAGCCCGTTCACCTGGACCCGGACCGCGCGCGAGCCGCCTTCCGCGAGCTGCTCACCACGGCCGCGGATACCGCGGGCGAAGGCGGGCGAGTCGGGATCCGCATCATGCCCGGCTCGGACCCGGGCTATCCGGTGCGCGTGGAGCTCGAGATCGGGCGGCGGGGCTCCGAGCCGGATGCCCTGGCCCTCCGGGTCGCCGAGCGGCTACTGCGCGGGCAGGGAGCGCGCGTGGAGGTCGACGGCCAGCGAATCGGGATCTCGCTCCGGAGCGCCCCCGCAGAGGCGGCTCAGACGGCCTCGAACAGGTAGGACATCGACACGCCCAGGGCGGTGGAGAGCTTGTAGAGCGTCGAGACCGACGCCGCGCTCTTCCCCAGCTCTATCTGGGAGATCAGGCTGACGGAGAGGCCGGTCTTGTTCCCCAGCTGCTTGAGCGTGAGCGTCCGCTCCTTGCGAAGCTCGCGGATCTTGGCCCCGATCAGGTCGTTGATCCGCTGCTCGGCGTCGATGATCAGGCCCTTCTCTCGGACCGCGCGGTGGATCACCTGGCGCAGGTCCTCGAGCTCGAACGGCTTGTGGAGGTAGTCGAAGGCGTCGGCCTTCATCGTCTCCACGGCGCTCTCGACCGACGGGTAGGCCGTCATCACGATCACGCAGACGTCGGAGTCCAGGTTGCGCAGCTGGCGGAGCAGGGTCACGCCGTCCATGTCCGGCATCCGGATGTCGAGCAGAATCATCTGGTGCCGACCCTCCCGGACGTACTTCAGCGCGTCCGGGGCGTGCATCACGGTCTCGACCTCGAATCCCTCGCTGGTCAAAAACCTCTTTAGATACAGGCAGATGTCCTCGTCGTCGTCGACGACCAGGATCCTGAGCTGCGTAGGCTGTGGCATTTGGCACCGTCCCTTCCAGTTCGAGCGGAACCCTAGCGTAGTCGATCTCGAGATACAGTCCAAGTGGAATTCGCTCCACGACCTCTGGAAGCGGTCCGCCGGAGGCGGATTTGCTAGCCCGGCTGGCTCACTCGGGGGTCTCGGCGAGGAGCCAGGCGGGCGAGAAATCAGCCTGCTCGAGCTCCGGTGCCGGGTCGACCGAACGGACCGCGATCTCGGCCACCGGGCCCAGCGAGTCGCTCACGCGCGCGCGGGCGGGGAACCGGATCCCGTTCCACTCCTCGTAGCCTTCCAGCTCCAACAGGCGACCCGAGCCGGAGCGGAAACGGCGAACCTCGAAGCGGTCCTTGTCGATCCAGAGCTGGCTCGGCTCGTCGCGTCCCCCGAGGACGAAGCAGTCCGCGTCACCACAGCGCGTCAGGTGGCTGGAGGTCGTATCCACACCCTGGGTCTGGAGCCAGACCTGAAGCGCCTCCTCGCCCCGAAGCACGAGCAGGTCGAGCTCCGGGACCCAGCTGAGCGAGTCGGTTCCGGCTCCGCCCGAGACGCGCCCCTCGCGCACCAGCCAGCGTCGGCCGTCTGCGTCGTTGAAGCGGGCCCCAAGGTCGGGATGCAGCTCGGCCCAGATCCGAGTCGGGTCGCCCTGGTCGATCCGCGAGACTTCGAGCTCCACCCGCAGCGGCGCGGTGTCGGTGCGCCGCGCGGCGACGACCTCGAGGATCTTGTCCGGCGGGAGAACGAACCCCACAACCAGCGCGGCGGCGGCGCAGAGCGCCGCGGTGGAACGACTCATTCGCTCGCGTCCCGGGTCTCAGCTGCCTGGATGCGTTGAGTTGGGCGCATCGGGCTGCGCAATGTACCGGATCCGGGAACGCAGAGCGACGATGATCGGGCGGCCCGTCGCATCGATCTCGACGCGGGCCTCGGCGGCGTAGACCCGCGCGACCAGCTCTGCGGTCAGCGCCTCGGCGGGCGGTCCCTCGGCGGCGACGTGCCCGCGCTGCAGGACCAGCACGCGGTCGGCGAAGCGGGCGGCGAGGGAGAGATCGTGGCTCACCACGAGGGCGGCCCGATCGGCCGGAGCTTCGTCGACCCAGCCGCGGATCTGCTCGAAGGCGAACAGGCGATGGCCCAGGTCCATGTGCGCGGTCGGCTCGTCGAGCAGCAGCGCCGGCGCCTCCTGGGCCAGCGCGCGCGCCAGCAGGACGCGCTGCTTCTCGCCCCCCGAGAGCGTGGGGTAGCGGCGCGACGCCAGCTCGGTGAGACCCAGCTGCTCGAGCGCCCGCTGGACTGCCGCTCGATCCCCCTCACCCAGCTGGCCGAGCGGACCGAGGCGGGGCGCGCGGCCCATCGAGACCATCTCGTGCACGGCGTAGGGGAAGGGAACCGTGGCCTCCTGGGGCACCACGGCCAGCTGGCGCGCGACCTCGCGCCGCGAGAGCGATGCGATGGGCCTCCCGCGGATCTCGACGCTCCCGCGATCCGGCCGCAGCACGCCGGAGACGACGCGAGCGAGCGTGGTCTTGCCCGCACCGTTCGGTCCGAGCACGCTCACGAGCTCGCCCGCCTGCAGGCGGAGGTCGACGTCGTGCAGCACCTCCAAGAAGCCGCGAGTGCGATCCCCCGCCGCCTCGCCGGCACCGCCATCCGCCCGGCTCGGGCGCGCGGACCGGAAGACGTGGTGCACCCCTCGCACCTCGAGCAGGGCGGTCATGGACCGACACTCCGCAGCTCGCGGCGGAGCAGGTAGAGGAAGAGGGGACCGCCGACCAGCGCGGTGAGCGCACCGACCGGAAGCTCGGTCGGTGACAGCAGCGTGCGGGCCAGGGTGTCCGCGATCACCAGGAAGGCGGCGCCGAGCAGCGCGGAGGCGGGCACGAGCACGCGGTGGTCCGCCCCGATCACGAGCCGCAGCAGATGGGGAACGATCAGACCGACGAAGCCGATCAGGCCGGAGACGGCGACCGACGCGCCGATCATGAGGGCGGTGCCGAGCAGGATGCGGCGCCGCACGCGGTCGACCTCGACACCGAGGTGCGCGGCCGACTCGTCGCCGAGGCTCAGCAGGTTCAGCGCGTAGGCGTCGTGAATCCCGATCGCGAGTCCGATCGCGAGCAGCAGCGCCACGCCGAACAGCACCGAGGGCTCCGCGAAGCGGATCGACCCGATCAGCCAGAGAAAGATGCCGGCCACGCGCGACAGGTCGACGGCCGTCGTCAGGAACACGATCAGCGATGCTGCAAAGGCATTGAACACCACGCCGGTGAGCAGCAGGGTGTGCGCCGGAACCGACCGACCCGAACCGGCCACCGCGTACAGGAGCGCCGTCGCCGTCAGTGCACCGAGAAAGGCGAGCAGCGGAATGGAGATGCCGCCGAGCCCGAGCGTCCAGCCGAGCGCGAGCGCGGCGACGCCGCCCAACGCGGCCCCCCCCGAGATGCCGAGGATGTAGGGATCCGCGAGCGGGTTCTGCAGCAGCGCCTGGAGCAGGGCACCCGCTGTCGCGAGGCCGGCACCGACGAACGCACCGAGCAGGACGCGCGGCAGCCTGATCTCGACCAGGATCGCCACGGTGGGGTCCTCGGCCGAGCCGAGCGAGAGACCCGCCGCCAGCGAGGCGACGAGGAGCGCGACGAGCGCCGCGATGACGCGCCCGCGCGTCACGACGGGTCGCCGGCGATCAGGCGCTTGAGGGTCGCCGCCGAGGACGCCAGGTGCACCCCCGGCAGCGCCACGTCGGCGTGGGGCAGCATCTCGACCCGGGTGTCGGGCACGAAGCGCCGCCAGAAGCTCCGGGCCTCTGCGATGGAGGCGCCCGAGGGGTAGGGAGACGTCGCATCGATGATCAGCGCCGGCGCCCGCTCGGCGAGCGCCTCCAGCGAGATCTGCGGGAACGGCCCGGAGAGATCGCCGAATGCGTTGCGGCCGCCGGCGATCTCGATCAGGTCGTGCACGAAGCTGCCGCGCCCGGCCACGTAGAGCGGCTCGCGCTCGACGATCATCGCGACCGACGTCCGATTCCGCGGATCGGCGGGCGCGCTCGCCGCGATCGCGTCGAGGTCGCGACGGATCCGGGCCACGACCTCACGCGCCCGCGCCTCGCGGCCGACCCAGCCACCGATCTCGGCGATGCTCGCGAGGTGCTCCTCGAGCGTGTAGGGCGAGATCGACTCGACTCGCACCCCGCGCGCCAGCAGCGCTCCGACGAAGGCGCGCTGCTGGGCCGTCTCGACGGCCAGCACCAGCGTTGGCCGGAGCTCGACGGTTCGCTCCAGGTCGGGCGCGTAGAGCCCCCCGACCGAGGCGATGCCTTCGAGCTCGGCCACGTCGAGCGAGTAGCGGTCCACGGCGACGAGCGAGTCCGCCGCACCCAGCGCGGAGACGATCCGCGTGATCGAGGGCGCGAGCGAGATCACGCGCGGGCCGTCGGCCGCCGGCGCCTGCGCGCTCTCGCTGCACGCGAGAGGAAGCGCGGCGAGCAGGAGGCACGCGAGCCTTCGAGCGATCCCCATCCAGGCTCGCTTACGCGCGTTTCACTCCGGGGTCAAGCGAGAGGAGCCGCGGTGCACCCAGAGGGCGTGCACCGCGACTCCGGGCTCGCGGGCGGCCCAGAGGGCGGGCAGCCCCCGCTCGCCCGCTCTGCGGACGGGCAGGGCTACCCGCCTGGCGCGTGCTCGTGGCGGCTACTGCTCGAGCTGCGCGGTCGTCTTTCCGCTGGTCGCGACGTGCGGGCGCATCCGCTCGAGCGCTCGCTCACCGATCCCCGAGACCGCCACGAGGTCTCCCGGCCCCTGGAACGGGCCGTTCGCCTTGCGGTACTCGACGATCGAGCGGGCTCTCGCGGGGCCGACGCCCGGCAGGAGCTCCAGCTGCTCCGGCGTCGCGGTGTTGACGTTGACGACCCCGACGAGCCGCGTCTGCGGCGCCTTCGAGGTCCCGTCGGCCAGGGCGGTCCCGGCCGAGAGCAGGACGAGGACGGCCGCCACAGCGGCGCCTCGCGCGATGAGGCTGCCCATGGGGCGCACCTCCTTGTGTGAGTGGGGCGAGAGTCGAAAGCGTGCGGTCAGGTCTTGCGTCGAACGACGAACTCGGCGAGGGCGTAGAGGGCCTCCTTGGCCTCGCAGTCGGCGAAGGGCGCGATCTTGGCGCACGCCTCGCGCGAGTGCTGCAAGGCGCGCTCCAAGGTCAGCTCCGCGCCGTCGTAACGTCGCACGTAGTCGGCGACCTGCATCAGTGCGTCGCGATCGGGCTCGGCACCCGTGGCCGCGCCGCCGGAAAGGCTCTTGAGCGCCGTCACGAGCGCCTCGCGCTCCGCCACGCTGCAGCGCTTGAGGGTCGCGATGAGCGGCATGGTGACCTTGCCCTCGGCCAGGTCGGCGAGCGGCGCCTTGCCAAGCTCGTCTCCGTCGCCGATGTAGTCGAGCGCGTCGTCGACGAGCTGGAAGGCGAGGCCCAGCTGCCATCCGTAGTCTCTCACCGCCATCCGCTCCGCGCGCGTGACTCCGCCTAGGATCGCGCCCGACTCGGTCGAGGTGGAGAGCAGCCTCGACGTCTTGCGGCCGATTACGTCCAGATAGACCGACTCGGGCACGTCGGGGTCGAAGCTCCGCGTCAGCTGCAGCACCTCGCCTTCGGACATCTCGCGGATCGTGTTGGCATAGATCCAGAGAATCTCGCTGTCGCCGTCCTCGATGAGCGTCTGCGAGGAGCGGGCAAACAGGAAATCTCCGGCGAGGATCGCGATCCGCTGCCCCCAGAGCGCGTTCACGCTCGGACGTCCGCGCCGGGTCTCCGCACCGTCGACCACGTCGTCGTGCATGAGCGTCGCCGTGTGCAGACACTCGACCGCGCTCGCGACCTGAACCGCGCGCGGGCCCCGATAGCCGCACAGCCTCGCCGAGAGCAGCACGAGCACCGGCCGGACCCGCTTTCCGCCGCTCCCGAAGGTGTGCTCACCGACCTTGGGGATCAGCGGCACGATGGACCGCGTGCCTTCGCGGAGCAGGCGCTCGACTTGCTCGAGGTCGTCCTGGAGGAAGGCGATGATGGGCTCGAGCTGCGTCAGGGGCATGTCGGCGTGTTCCAGATCAAGTTGCATCCAGGGCGAGGTTGGCTCAGTCTAGCGGCACGTCGGCTCGAAAGTCAAAAGAGTCGCAAGGCGAAATCCTCTGACAAATCCAAGAGTTAATTCCGGTTCACACAGAGCCCGTGCAACTCGACTCGAGGCCGAGCTCGAAGCCGAGCTCGACTCGTTGAGAAGCCGCGAGCTGTACCGCCGCATGCGAAAGATCGACGGGGTGCCCGGCCCACGCATGCGGGTCGGTGATCGCACGGTCCTGATGCTGGCGGGAGCCAACTACCTCGACCTCGCCGGCGACCCGCGCGTGGTCGCCGCCGCGGCCGCGGCAACCGAACGTCACGGTGCGGCCGCCGGGGGCTCCCGGCTGATCAGCGGCAACACCGAGGCTCACGAGTCGCTCGAGCGGGACCTCGCGCGCTTCGCCGGCACGGAGAGCGCCCTCGTCTTCAGCACCGGCTACATGGCGAACCTGGGCGCGCTCTCCGCACTCGCCGGGCCCGACGACGTGATCGTGAGCGACGCGCTGAACCACGCCAGCATCATCGACGCGTGCCGGCTCTCGCGGGCCGAGACGCGCCTGTTCGCGCACAACGACCCGGCCGACCTGGAGCGCGTCGCCGCCGGCTGCGACCATTTCCGCCGGCGCCTGCTGATCACCGACGGCGTGTACAGCATGGATGGAGACGTGGCGAGGCTGCGCGAGCTGCTGCCGATTGCGCGCGCCCACGACATGCTCACGATCGTCGACGACGCGCACGGCTTCGGCGTGCTCGGTCCGAACGGCCGCGGCGTCGTGGACCAGGCGGGCGAGCGCGCCGATCTGCTGATCGGGAACCTCGGCAAGGCGCTCGGAAGCTTCGGAGCCTTCGTCGCCTGCTCCGCGCTGATGCGCGACCTGCTCGTCAACACCGCGCGCAGCTTCGTCTTCACGTGCGGGCTCGCGCCGGGCGCGGTCGGAGCCGCCGCCGCGGCCCTCCGGATCGCCGAAGCGGAGCCGGAGCGGCGACGCGCGCTGCTCGAGCGCTGCGAGCAGCTTCGCAAGCAGCTGACGCTCGCGGGCTTCGACACGGGTCGCAGCGAGTCGCACGTGGTCCCCTCGATCATCGGCGACAACGCGGAGACGATGCGGCTGTGCGAGGCGGCTCTCGAGCGCGGTGTGTACGTGCAGGGCATCCGCTATCCGTCGGTGCCCGAGGAAACCGCGCGCCTTCGCTTCACGCCGACGTCGAGCCACACCGAGGCCGACATCGAGCTCGCCGTCGAGACGTTCGCGAGCCTCCGCTAGCGCCGTGTCGGATCTGGGTCAACGCGATCAGCGCTACCTCTGGCACCCGTTCACGCAGATGAGCGAGTGGATGGACGGGCGGCCCGTGGTGATCGAGCGGGGCGAGGGCAACTACCTCGTCGACACAGAGGGGCACCGCTACCTCGACGGCATCTCGTCCATGTGGGTCAACCTGCACGGGCACGACCATCCCCGGATTCGAGACGCGATCCACGCGCAGCTGGACCGCATCGCCCACTCGACGCTGCTCGGTCTCGCGAGTATTCCCTCCATCGAGGTGGCCGAGCGGCTGGTGTCGGTCGCACCGCCCGGACTGACGCGCGTCTTCTTCAGCGACAACGGCGCGACCGCCATGGAGGTCGCCCTGAAGATCGCCTTCCAGTTCTGGCAGCAGCGCGGCGACCCGGAATCCCTGCGGCGGACTCGCTTCGTGTCGCTGCGCGGGGCCTATCACGGAGACACGCTCGGCGCGGTCGCGCTGGGTGGCATCGACTCGTTCCACCGCGTGTTCCAGCCGCTCGTCGCGCCGCAGCTTCGGGCCGAGAATGCGTACTGCTACCGGTGCCCCTACGAGCTGACTCACCCCGAGTGCGGCATTCACTGTCTCGAGTCACTCGAGAGCGTGCTCGAGCAGCACGGCGAGACGGTCGCGGCCGTCTTCGTCGAGCCGATCATGCAAGCGCCCGCCGGAATGATCCCGTTCCCGGCGGGCTGGCTGCGCCGCGCGCGCGAGCTCTGCGACGCGCACGGGACGCTGCTCGCGACGGACGAGGTCGCGACCGGCTTCGGGCGCACCGGGACCCTGTTCGCCTGCGAGCACGAGGACGTGACGCCGGACCTGATGGGGATCGCCAAGGGCATGACGGCGGGCTTCCTGCCGCTCGCCGCCACGCTCGCGACCGACCGCATCTTCGACGCGTTCCTGGGCTCGGTGACCGCCGGCCGACAGCTCTTCCACGGTCACAGCTACTCGGGGAACGCGCTCGGCTGCGCCGCGACGCTCGCGAACCTCGAAGTGTTCGAGGAGGAGAAGGTGCTCGAGCGCGTCGGGCGAACGAGCGCGCACCTCGCCGAGCGGCTCGAGTCGCTGCGCAGCCTGCCCGCGGTGGGAGACATCCGTCAGCGGGGTCTGATGGTGGGCGTCGAGCTGGTGAGCGAGCGCGAGACGCGCGCGGCCTTCGACCCGGCGGACCGGATCGGCCACCTCGTCTGCATGGCGATGCGGCGACGAAGTGTGATCCTGCGCCCGCTCGGCGACACCGTCGTGGTGCTGCCGCCGCTGTCGGTGACCGAGGCGGAGATCGACCTCATGATCGGAGCGCTGGCGGAGTCGATCGCCGAGGTGACGGGCGCGTGAGCGGCCTGTTCGTCACGGGAACCGACACGGGCTGCGGGAAGACGGCCGTCGCCTGCGCCCTGGCTCGCGCGGCGCGCGCCGAGGGCCTGCGGGTTCGCGTGCTCAAGCCGGTCGAGACCGGCTGCGAGGCGGGACCGGACGGCGAGCTCGTGCCGGCCGACGCGCTCGCGCTCGCCCGGGCCGCGGACGACGACGCCCCGCTCGAGCGGATCTGCCCCTATCAGCTGAAGCTCCCGGTGGCGCCCGAGCTGGCGGCCGCGGACGAGGGCGTGACGATCGAGGTCGCCCGCCTCGAGAAGGCCTACGCCGTCGCGTCGAGCGACGCCGATGGGGTGATCGTCGAGGGCGCCGGGGGACTGCGCGTCCCGCTCGCGCCGGGACTCGAGATGGGTGACCTGGCACTGCGGCTCGACCTGCCCCTGCTCGTGGTGTGCAGGGCGCGCCTCGGAACGCTGAATCACACGCTCCTCACGCTCGAGGCCGCAGAGCGCCGCGGCCTGCGAATCGCCGGTGTCGTGGTGAGCCACACCGAGCCCGATCTCTCCGACGCGGACCGCGCCAATCTCGCTCACTTGCTCGATCGCTTGCCGGCTCCCTGCCTGGGCGAGCTCGCCCACGGCGCGGAGGCGATCGCCCCGCCCGTCGATCTCGCGGCGCTTCTTTCACCCAGCGGCACGCGCTGACTCAAGTCGCCGGCCCGATACGCCGATCTCGCCGCCGGATGGCGAGACTCGACACGCGTGCGATCGAGGAAGACCTCGAAGACCTCGAGCACAAGATCCACCGGCTCCGGATCGAGTACGACCAGTACTTCGCAGGGAACGGCCGCCGCGAGCCCACCCAGCTCCGCAGCGACGTCCAGAAGACCATCACCCGCTACTCGAGCGATCCCCCGCGCAACACCCAGTTGAAGTTCAAGTTGTATCCCGCTCAGCAATTCCGGGCAGTTACACCGCCCAGCTGCCGGCACAAATGGCACGCCTTTGGCACAAGCAGGAGTGTGCAGGGAGGGGCGCTTTGAGGATCTATCAGCGAGGAAAACGGGGAACCTTCTGGGTGGATTACCTGGC
>CAZLBF010000390.1:0-11444 GCA_964557495.1 uncultured Myxococcales bacterium
TCGATGTCGCGCATCTGCTCCGGCGGGTGCTTCATCGCGAGGGCGGAGATCTCGAGCAGCGGGCCGCCGATCTTGCGATCGAGCGCGAGCTTGGCGCAGCGGATCGCGTCGATCGCGACGCCGGCGCTGTTCGGTGAGTCCTCCACCGACAGGCGCAGCTCCAGGCTCATGGGCACCTCGCCGAAGCCGCGCCATTCGAGCCGCACGAAGGCCACCTTGTTGTCGTGCTGCCACGCCACGTAGTCGGAGGGGCCGATGTGGATGTCATCCGCAGCGAGCGGCGGGTCGAGCTGGGCCTGGACCGACTCGGTCTTCGAGATGCGCTTGGAGCGCAGGCGGCGCTGCTCCAGCATGTTCAGGAAGTCGGTGTTTCCGCCCGTGTTGAGCTGGTAGGTGTGGTCGAGCTGGACGCCGCGGTCGCCGAGCAGTCGCGCCAGCGTCCGGTGCACGATCGTCGAGCCGACCTGGCTCTTGATGTCGTCCCCCACGACCGGGAGCCCGAGCTTCGCGAAGCGCTTGGCCCAGAGCGGGTCGGAGGCGATGAACACGGGCACGCAGTTCACCAGTGCGACGCCCGCCTGAAGGCACGCCTCGGCGTAGTGGCGCACGGCGTCCTCGGATCCGACCGGGAGGTAGCAGGCGAGCACCTCGGCGCCGGAGTCCCGGAGCGCTGCGGCCACGTCGACCGGCTCGGCGTCGGCCACGCGGAAGGCCTTGTCCTCGTCGTAGTCCGCCATGTGGCTCGCAACGCCGTCCAGCACCGGCCCCATCTGGACCCGCACCTCGTAGTCGGGGAGCTTCTCCTGGAAGATCTTCGTGCAGTTGGGCGGCGCCAGGAGTGCCTGATCCAGCGTGCGCCCCACCTTGCGCGCATCGATGTCGAAGGCACAGACGACCTGGATGTCCTCGATCCGGTAGCCCCCGAGGTCCGGGTGCAGCACGCCCGCCGTCTCGGCCGGGTCGTGCGTCCGGTAGAACTCCATGCCTTGGACCAGGGCGCTCGCACAGTTGCCGACCCCGGCGATCGCGAGTTTGATCGTACCCATCCCAACGACCTCCTGCGGGAAAAATCCACCGGTTCGATCGAGCGTCGGTACGACGCCGGATACCCCCACGGCTCGCAGGTTTGCACCCTGCTCCTCGGGGTGTCAAGGCAATGGCGACGGGTTCCTGGCTCCCGGACCTCGCAGCGTCCGCTGCGGTGGTCCCGGACGAGGACCGGCGCTCGACCGCGCGGCCTGCCGGCTCAGACCTCCTCGAGGAAGATGATGTCCGGGGCGCCGGCGAGCACGGCCCCGAACTTGGCGCCGTGCTTGGCCAGATTCGCGCCGTGGGTCTTGAAGGCGTCGTCGCTCTCGTACTTCTCGTAGAAGACGAAGGTCGCCGGATCGTCCTTGCGCTGGTGCGCGACGTAGGACAGGGTCCCGGGCTCGTCCGCCTGAACGCCCTTCGCCAGGTCCGCAAACAGCGCCTTGGCCTCCTCGATCTTGTCTTCCTTCACACGAATCGTCGCGATCACGCTCGGCATGGGGGGCTCCAGGTTGGGCCGGCTAGGACGGGCAGGCCGTCTGCCGGAGGGGCGGCGCCTCGCGCCGCCACGGTTGGCTCGAGTGAACGGCGCCTAGTCTGCCGGAAACGATGCTTCGACCGCAACGTGCCTCTGCTTCTGCGCAGCGGATGCCGCCCGGCCGCCGGCACGTGACGTCACGCCACACCTCGCACCGTTACCTCTAAGATAGGGCCACGTGGACATCTCGATGCGAGTACAAGCCGTTTTGCTAGCCGGGGACCGCGGCGCAAGCCGGGCCGTGCGGGGCCAGAGCAAGGCGTTCATCGAGGTCGCCGGCAAGCCCATGGTGGTGCACGTCCTCGAGGCGCTGCTCCACACGCCCGAGGTCTCCGAGGTCTACCTGGTCGGAGATTCCCTGCGGCTCGAGGCCGCGCTGGCGGAGCACGGCTGCCCCCAGCTGGCTGCGGCCCGCTCCCGCCCGGTGCACATCGTTCCGCAGCGGGAGACGCTCTACCAGAACATCTGGCACACGTTTCTGCGCACGCTCCCCGAGGGAGAGCCGCCGGAGGATCATCCGATCCTCGTGGTCCCCTCCGACATCCCGCTCGTAGTGCCCGAGGAGATCTCCGGCTTCGTGCGGGAGTCCATGGCCATGGAAGCGGACTACGTCGTGGGCCTGACGCCCGACTTCGCCATGGAGCGCTTCGGGTCGCGCGACGGCGAGCCCGGCATCTCGATGGCCTACTTCAATCTGGCGGAGGGGCGCTTCCGGCAGAACAACCTCCACCTGGTGCGGCCGCTCCGCTTCGGCAATCGCCACTACGTGCAGGACATGTACGAGCACCGCTACCAGAAGGAGATCGGGAACATGATCCGCCTGGGGCTGCGGATCCTGCGGCGCGAGTACCGGCACCTCTGGGTGTTGCTGCTCTACGCGCTCCTGCATGTCGCCTCGGTGGCCGACCGGCGCGGCTACGCGCGGCTCGCACGCTGGGCTCGGGCCCGGCTGGGGCTCGCCCGGATCGAGCGCGGTGCGAGCGGCATGCTCAAGACGCGCTTCCGCACGGCACTCACGCTGCTGGGCGGTGCGGCTGTCGACATCGACAACGAGGTCGACCTGGACGCGGCCGAGAAGATGTTCCACCGCTGGAAGGAGATGCAGGCGCGCCTCTCTCGCGCCGCCTGACTCCGGACGCCGCCAACCGGCCCGCCCCGGGGCGCAGTCCTAAACCCGGCTCCTGGGGGGCGGTTCCGGGCTGGGTTAGGCTCTCGGCGTGGCGAGTCTCTTCGAGCAGGTAGCCGGAGCCGCCGCCGGCGTGGTGGATCTGACGCCGCGGGGGCGGATCCGGGCGACCGGCAGGGACCGGGTCCGGTTCCTCGACGGCATGCTCACGAACTCCGTCGAGGCGCTCGCCGACGGGCAGAGCTGTCGTGCGCTGCTGCTGGATCGCAAGGGGAGGATCCTCTCCGACCTCGAGCTGATCTGCCTCGACGCCGCGCACTGGATCGAGACGGCCGAGGGCACCGGGGCCGGGGTCGGCGCGGCTCTCGAGCGCCACATCATCGCGGACGACGTCGAGATCGAGGACCTGAGCCAGAGCTGGTCCGAGCTCGCGGTCGAGGGCCCCGGGGCGCGCGACGCCGCGCTCGCGGCCGGAGGTGAGGCGCCTGCGCCGGGCGAGGCGCGCGGCCAGGGGGAGCGGATCTGGATCGGGGGCGGTGCCGTCGGCGCGGAGGGGGTGCGCCTGCTCGCGCCGCGGAACGACGTCGAGTCGTTCCGGTCCGCGCTCGAGCTTGGCTCGCTCTCCCGGGAGCAGCTCGAGATCCTGCGGGTCGAGGCCTACCGGCCCGCATACGGCGTCGATGCGACCGAGCGGAGCTTTCCCGCCGAGGGGCCGTACCGCGGCGCGGTCTCCTTCACCAAGGGCTGCTACATCGGCCAGGAGATCGTGGCCCGTGTCGACTCGCGGGGGGGTGTGAATCGGCTCCTCGTGAAGCTCGGCAGCGCGGAGCCGCTCTCTCCGGGCAGCGCGATCACGGCCGAGGGCGCGCCGGTCGGAGTCGTGACGAGCGCGGTCTTCTCGCCTCGGAGCGGGCCCCTCGCGCTCGGCTACGTCAAGCGAGAGGTCGCGGAGTCCGGGGCGAAGCTCGAGGTCGACGGCAGCTCCGCGGTCGTCCTGGAGATCCCGGAGCCGCTCAACCCCTAGCCGTCTCGGGGCGCGATCCTGGCGTAGCTCCCGCCGCGCGCGGACCAGCGCCCCGCCAGCTTCGTGAAGCGCAGGGCGAAGCGGTAGCGCGCGAAGCGAGCGAGGCGCTGCACCGGAGAGAATCGCACCCGCGCGTGGACGCTGAGCTCGCGATCCGTCGAGCCCGGCTCGATGCGCAGCTCTTCGAGCTCGGCGGAGTAGAGCTCGTCGCGGCCGAGGAACTCGTGGACCAGGGACTGGACGGCGGCGTAGTCGAGGCCGTCGTCCGCGACGAAGTCGAAGCCCACGTGGTCGAGGATCCCCTGCGAGTCCCGCTCGGGGATGGCCCGCAGCATGCTCCGCACGGTCTCTGCGAGCTGCTCCTCCGGCGTGGGAGTCTTCCCGTCGCCGCAGCCCGACCCGAGCCAGAGCGCCGCTGCGCAGAGGGCCATGCGTGCGAGTCGAGCCATCGCGGCAGAATATAATCCCGTCGTGTCCCGGTGCGTGCTCGCCCTGTTCGCGAAGGCCCCGATCCCCGGGCAGGTGAAGACCCGCCTGGTCCCGCCGCTCGTCCACGAGGAGGCCGCCGCGCTCTACGAGGCGATGCTGCTCGACATCCTCGATCAGCACGCCGATGAGCCCGTCGACCTCGCCCTCTGGTACGCGCCGCCGGAGGCGACGGACTGGTTCCGCCGCCACGCCCCGCCGCGCTACGCGATCCGCGCCCAGGTCGGCATCGACCTCGCCGCGCGCATGGCGCACCTGTTCGAGGTCCACGCGGCCGAGGGCTTCGACCGGATCGTACTGCGCGGCACCGACAGCCCCACGCTTCCCGCCGACCGCGTCTCGGAGGCGTTCGCGGGCCTGGAGAGCTGCGACCTGGTGCTCTGCCCGGATCGAGACGGCGGGTACAACCTGGTCGGCCTGAGGCGCGCGTGCCGGTCGCTCTTCGAGCTCGAGCTGAGCACGCAGAGCGTGCTGCGGGAGACGCTCGCGCGGGCCCAGCGGGAGGGGCTCCGGACCGAGCTGCTCGCGCCCTGCTACGACGTGGACACGGCAGCCGACCTGGAGCAGCTGGCGGCGGACGTCGACGTCGAGCGGACGCCGCGCACGCGACGCTGGCTCGAGAATCGGCGTGATAAGGTGGCGCCATGAACATCGGCGACGCGGTCGGCCGGAAGGTCATGGTGCTGTTCCACTCGTCGAAGGGGCTCGAGTCGCTCGGCATCGACGATCTCAGCAAGTACTGCCGGATCGCGGGCTACGACCAGGTCGGCCTCTGGATCGAGAACCCCTCCTACGAGGAGACCCCCCTGCGCGATGACGCCGGCGTGCTCATCCCGCCCGACCAGCGCCAGCGCGAGACCTACCTCGCGCACATCCTGATCCCCTGGGGCAACGTCCGCTCGATCGTGTTCTTCCCCGATCGCGACGCCGAGGGTGACCTGGAGAGCGAAGAGGTCCGTCCCATCGGCTCGTACCTCTGAGCAGCGACGAGATCGCCGCCTCGGAAGCTTCTCCCGATCCCACAATGCCGCGCGTATGATCCGCGCGTGGCACGGGACCCCGAGCGGGCACGCTTCGTGCAAACGAGCCTCATCTCGAGGACCCCGCTGAATTCTCGCGGACCCCAGATGGCGGTCCGCAATACAGGGAGAGGACATGAAGTACCTGAACCGAATCCAGGTCGGGCTCGTTCTGGCGACGCTGTGGCTGCTGCCGGCGGGCGCGCTGGCCGAGGGCGAATCGCTGTCGCGGCTCGAGGCGATGGAGACTCGACTGATGGCACTCGAGGACAAGCTGGCGGCGAGCGAGGCGACCATCGACGCCCAGCGCCAGCTGCTGGAGCAGACGCGGCCCGTGGGCGCCAGTGACGGCGCACTCCCGGGCTTCCTCAACGACCTCGTGATCGGCGGATACGTCGAGGCGTCCTACATCTACAACTTCGAGAACCCGGACGCCCACATCGGAACGCAGGGGACGTACCAGTTCAACAACGAGCACGACAGCTTCCAGCTGAACGCCGTAAAGCTCGAGCTCGGCAAGCCGGCGAGTGAGCCGGGAACCGCGGGCTTCCAGTTCGACCTCCTGTTCGGGGACAACGCGGCGGTGCTCAACAACGGACTCGCCGCCTTCTACGACGACGACGGTGGAAGCCTCTTCGGGGACGATCAGTTCTTCATCCAGCAGGCCTACGTCTCCTACAACTGGAACGGGGTGGTCTTCAACTTCGGCAAGTTCGTCACCACCCTGGGCTACGAGCTGATCGACGCACCCTACAACCCGCACATCACGCAGAGCGAGCTCTTCTTCGGTGCGATCCCGCTGTTCCACACTGGCCTCCTCGCCAGCGGCGACATCGGTGAATCGGGCCTGTCGTGGAAGCTCGGCGTCGTGAACGGGTTCAACAACTCCAAGGACTACAACGACAACAAGGGCATCCTCGGGACGCTCGGCTGGGCGGGCGAGAACGCGTCGGTCACGGCCAACACGTTCATCGGCGACGAGGGTCTGCGCTTCAGCACGTCGGACCGCGGGTCCTTCGGCACCACGTTCGACTGCGATGCGACGGTCGGTGGGCAGGTTCCGGCCACCGGCGGAACGCCCGCCTCGCCGAACACGGAGTGTTACGGTGACACCGACAACCCGACGAAGATCTTCGAGATCCTCGCGACTCTCGATCCCGTGGAGAAGCTCTCGCTCTGGTTCGACGGTGTCTACGGACAGCAGGAGCTCGACGACGACGTGCAGGTCGCCCTCATGGCGCCGGTCGGTGCGAATGGCATCAACGCTCGGGATCCGCGCTGGTGGGCGGTCGCGACGGGGGCCGTCTACGACTGGAACGAGAAGACCGACCTGGCGCTGCGCTACGGCTGGTTCAAGGATCAGGGGAACTTCCGGCTCGGCGGCGTGCCGGGCGGCAAGACCCGCTATCACAGCGTGACGGCCACGCTCGGCTACCAGCTGACCGAAAAGCTGAAGGGCCGGGTCGAGTACCGACGCGACTGGGTCAGCGCCAAGGGAGAGAGCGACCGGGTCTTCCTGAAGCACAAAGACGGCACGACCAGCGATCAGAACGTCGGAATCGTGGAGTTCTACTACATGTTCGAGTGATCCGGGCCGCGCCCCCTGCCGAGATCCTCGGCAGGGGGTGCCTAGGGGCTAGGCATACACCCCGCCCCGAGAGGGGCCGACCGGCGTCTCGCGGCTTGTCGGGGCGGCCCGCCGCCGGCTTCTGTGGTATGAGGATTGCTAAAGCACGGGCTGACTCGCGCCGCAGGGGTGGGTCGCTGAACATGCGGCGCGGCCCGGCGCGAGAACGTCTTCTGCGAGGTCAAACCCCAAATGCAAAAGATTGAAGCCATCATCAAGCCGTTCAAGCTCGACGAGGTGAAGGAGGCCCTGAACCAGATCGGGATCCAGGGGATCACCGTATCCGAGGTGAAGGGCTTCGGCCGCCAGAAGGGCCACACGGAGCTGTATCGAGGCGCGGAGTACGTGGTCGACTTCCTGCCGAAGATCAAGGTCGAGGTCGTGGTCCAGGACGAGATGGTCGAGAAGGTGACCGATGCGATCCAGACGTCCGCCAACACGGGCCGCATCGGCGACGGCAAGATCTTCATCATCCCGATCGCGGAGGCCGTCCGCATCCGGACGGGCGAGCGCGGCGGAGACGCGATCTAGGCCCAGAGACAACCGGGCTGAATGAACGGGCGGGCCGGCGCGCCGAGGCGCGGGGGCTGCAGGCCCGGCCCGAAGGAGGAACCCCCGAATGCACCAAGAACGAACTCCCAAGCAGGTCATGGAGATGGCCACGCGCGAGGGCGCGCAGCTCGTCGACATGAAGTTCATCGACTGGCCCGGCATGTGGCAGCACGTCACCTACCCGCTGCACGAGATCGACGAGTCGACTTTCGAGGAAGGGCTCGGCTTCGACGGCTCGAGCATTCGCGGCTGGCAGACGATCGAGAGCAGCGACATGCTGATCATCCCGGATCCGGGCACCGCGTTCATGGATCCCTTCTGCAAGCATCCCACGCTCTCGATGATCTGCAACGTCGTCGACCCGATCACGCGCGAGTCCTACTCGCGCGACCCGCGACACATCGCACAGAAGGCCCTCAACTACCTGAATCTGACCGGGATCGCGGACACCGCCTACATCGGGCCCGAGGCCGAGTTCTTCATCCTCGACGACATCCGCTTCATGACCAACCAGCACTCCGGCTACTACTTCATCGACTCGGCGGAGGGACGCTGGAACAGCGGCCGCGAGGAGAACCCGAACCTCGGCTACAAGCCTCGCTACAAGGAGGGCTACTTTCCGGTGCCCCCGAGCGACTCGCTCCAGGATCTGCGCAGCGAGATGGTTCTCGAGATGGAGAAGCTCGGATTGGTGATCGAGTGCCAGCATCACGAGGTCGGGACCGCCGGTCAGGCCGAGATCGACATGCGCTACGGCCCGCTCAAGGACATGGCCGACCAGCTCATGATGTACAAGTACGTCTGCAAGAACGTCGCGCTGCGCGCGGGAAAGACCGTGACGTTCATGCCGAAGCCGGTGTTTCAGGACAACGGGTCGGGGATGCACACGCACCAGTCGCTCTGGAAGGACGGCAAGCCGCTCTTCGCGGGCAACCAGTACGCCGGTGTGTCGGAGCTCTGCCTCTACTACATCGGCGGCCTGATCAAGCACGCGCGCGCGCTGGCGGCGTTCACGAACCCGACCACGAACTCCTACAAGCGGCTGGTGCCGGGCTTCGAGGCGCCGGTGAACCTGGCCTACTCGAGCCGCAACCGCTCCGCCGCGATCCGGATCCCGATGTACTCGCCGAGTCCCAAGTCGAAGCGCATCGAGGTCCGGTTTCCCGATCCGTCGTGCAATCCCTACCTGACGTTCTCCGCGATGCTGATGGCCGGCCTCGACGGCATCGAGAACAAGATCGACCCCGGTGAGCCGCTCGATCGGGACATCTACGCACTCTCGCCCGAGGAGCTCTCCGAGGTGCCGACGATGCCCGCGTCGCTCGAGGATGCGCTGCAGTGCCTCCACGAGGACCACGACTTCCTGCTCAAGGGGGACGTCTTCACCGAGGACGCGCTGGAGACCTGGCTCGAGTACAAGCGGGAGCACGAGTGCCAGGAGGTCGCGCTGCGACCTCACCCGCACGAGTTCGAGCTCTACTTCGACATCTGATCAAACGGGGCAGGCGGCGCGAGCCGCAGCGACCGTACGGCCCGGGGCCCCAGGCTCCGGGCCGTACACGCTTCAGGCCTCCCCGCTAGCCATGACCTCGCGCATCGAGTAGAGGCCGGGAGGCTTGCCGAGGGCCCAGTGAGCGGCGCGCAGGGCGCCGGCTGCGAAGTTGTCCCGCGAGAGTGCGCGGTGGCTGATCTCGAGCCGCTCGCCGGGTCCCGCCAGATACAGCGTGTGCTCTCCGACGCTGTCTCCCGCCCGCAGGCTCTGCATCCCGATCGAGCCCCGCTCGCGCGGCCCGGTCTCGCCCTCTCGGTGGTAGACGGCGCGATCCTCGAGGCGCTGGCTCCGCGCCGCGGCCGCGGTCGCGGCGATCCAGAGTGCGGTGCCGCTCGGCGCGTCCCGCTTCTGGGCGTGGTGCAGCTCCAGCACCTCGACGTCGTAGTCGGGCAGGCTCTGCACCGCGCGCGCCACCAGCTCGAGCATCAGGTTGATGCCGAGCGAGAAGTTGCTCGCCCGCACGATCGGGACGCGGGTAGCCGCCTCGTCGATCCGTTCGAGCTCGTCGTCGCTGAAGCCGGTCGTCGCGATCACGAGCGGAAGTCCGCGCGGCACCCCCGCCTCGATCAGCGCCAGCGTTCCCTTCGGCAGCGAGAAGTCGATCGCCAGCTCCGCCCGCGCGCAGGCGGCGTCGAGGTCGTCGCTGAGAGCGATCCCCGGTGCCACCTCCTCGCCCAGTCGCGGGTGCCCCGGCGCCTCGAGCGCCGCGCTGAGCGCGAGGTCCGGATCGGCCGCCACCGCACGCAGGACGTGGCCGCCCATGCGCCCGGCCGCGCCGGTGACCAGGACCCGGGTCATGCGCGCTCGATGCCTTCGAGCGCCGCCTCGAGTCGGTCGCGGTTGCGCTTCTCCATCGGCGTGAGGGGGAGCCGCAGTGTGGGCTCGGGAATGCGCCCGAGCAGGTGCAGGGCCGCCTTGACCGGGATCGGGTTCGACTCGATGAACAGTGCGTCCATCAGGGGGAGCAGCCGGTAGTGCATGCGCCGCGCGGCCTCGCCGTCGCCGCGCCGGTACGCCCGGGTGAGCTCCCCCATCTCGCGAGGCGCCACGTTGGCGCAGGTCGAGATCACCCCGTGTCCGCCGATCGCCAGGATCGGCAGCGTCTCGCTGTCGTTGCCCGAGAGGACGCGGAAGCTCTCGTCCGACAGCCGGATCGTATTCGCCGTGTCGGTGAGATCGGCCCCCGCCTCCTTGAGCGCGACGACGCCGTCGACCCGGGAGAGCCGCGCGAGCGTCTCGGGTGCGATGCGCGACGCGGTCCGCCCCGGGATGTTGTAGGGCACGATCGGCAGACCGGACTCCTCGGCCACCGCGCGGTAGTGCAGGAAGACCCCCTCCTGCGTCGGCTTGTTGTAGTAGGGAGAGATCAGCAGAGCCCCGTCCGCGCCCGCGTCGCGGGCCGCGATCGTGAACTCGATCGCCTCGCGGGTGCTGTTGGACCCCGTACCGGCGATCACGGCGACCCGCCCCGCGACGACGTCGGTCACGCGACGGATCACCTCGACGTGCTCCGCCGCCGAGAGCGTGGCGGACTCGCCGGTGCTGCCACAGGGCACCAGCCCGTCGATTCCGGCGTCGATCTGCCACTCGATCAGGTCGGCCAGCGCGGCGAGGTCCAGCGAGCCGTCGGCGCGGAAGGGCGTGATCACCGCGGTGTAGGTTCCCTCGAAGCTCATGGGTACTCCATCTCCCCGTCGAAGACGTGGGCGGCCGGACCGGCGAGCCAGACGGGTCCGTCATCGGCCGGCCAGCGCAGCTCCAGGGTGCCTCCCCGGAGCTGGATCGTGACGTCGCGCGGAGCGCGACCCGACAGCACCCCCGCGACACAGACCGCGCAGGCGCCGCTTCCGCAGGCGAGCGTCTCGCCGACGCCCCGCTCCCAGGTGCGCTGGCGAAGCTCGCGCGGTCCGAGGAGGCTCACGAACTCGACGTTCGCGCCCTCGGGAAACGCCGCGTGCCGCTCGATGCAGGGGCCGAGCTGCTCGACGGGAAACGTCTCGGGGTCGTCGACAAAGATCACGCAGTGCGGATTTCCGATCGACACCGCCGTGACCTCGAGCTCCTCGCCGTCCACCTCGAGCGGCACGTCGACCAGCGGGGGCGTTCCGCGCAGCGTCGTCGGGATCTTCTCCGGTGCCAGGATCGGCCGCAGCATCTCGATCTCGACCCGGTCTCGACCGAGCCAGCGGGGCGTCACGATGCCTCCGAGGGTCTCGACGCGGAGCTCGTCGGCGTTCGAGAGCCCGCGGTCGCGAACGTACTTGTGAAACGCGCGGATCCCGTTCCCGCACATCTCGGGCGCGCTGCCGTCGGCGTTCCGGATGCCCATGAAGAAGTCCGCGTCTCGCGACGGCTGAACCAGCAGCAGCTGATCTCCGCCCACGCCGAAGTGCCGGTCGAGCGCGAAGCGCGCGAAGCCGGCCCAGTCGTCGACCGGGTCTCCGTCGAGGCAGTCCACCACCACGAAGTCATTCCCCGCGCCGTGCATCTT
>CAZLBF010000391.1:0-5389 GCA_964557495.1 uncultured Myxococcales bacterium
GTCACCGGGAAGAGCGGCATGTCCTCCAGCAGCTCGGGCGGGTGGACGGCCTGCATCACCGGGTCGGCGGGGAAGGCCAGGATGCCGTTGAGGCCGATCAGCAGGTTGTGGAATCCGCCGGCCCTGGCCGGTCCTGCGACCGAGAGCGTGGCGAGCAGGGCTAGGATCGTGACCGTTCGACGCATTTCCGGATTCTCCTCGCTCAGTGGTCCCGCCGGGAGCGCCGGCTCCCGGAATCGCTCGAGCCGCACCGCTCCCCGCGGCCGGGTAATCATACAACGGGCGGCGGCCGATGTGGCTCGCGCCGGGATCACTCCACGTAGCCGAGGCCCCGGAGGCGCTCGAGCGTCTCCGGCGACGGGCGGAGCGGCGCAGCGCTCTCCGAGCCGCTCGAGCGGAACAGGGGCTCCGCGGCCCGCAGCAGCTTCGCGGCGAGCTCGGGCTGCTCGGCGGAGAGGTCGCGCTGCAGCGAGGGATCGCGGGCGACGTGATACAGCTCCGCCGAGCCGTCGCTCCGGCTGATGACGGCGTAGCCGTCGCTGCGGTAGTAGCGCCAGCGCTCCCCGAGCCGCCCTCCCGCGCTGCGCGCCCACTCCCGCCGGGGCCAGGCGGCGGCCAGGATGGGACGCGTTCGCCTCTCGCCGCGCGCGACTGCCAGCAGGGAGCCGGAGGGCGAGTCGATGCCGGCGAGATCGAGCAGGGTGGGGTAGAGGTCGTGCATCTGGACCGGCTCCGCGATGCGCACTCCGGCCGGCAGGCGTCCGGGCGCCGCGATCACGAGCGGCACCTGCAGGACCTCGGGGTACACGCTGCCCCCATGCTCGATGAGACCGTGCTCGCCGAAGGCCTCGCCGTGGTCCGAGGTCACCGCAACGACGCTGTCGTGCGCCGTGGCCTCGGTCCAGATCTCGAGCGCCGCGCCGAGCAGGAGGTCGTCGTGGCCGATCTCCCCGTCGTAGACGTCGAGCAGCAGCTCGAAGCCGTCGGCCGGAATCTCGAGCTGGCCCATGAGGTAGCGCTGATAGCCGCTGAACGACTGGCCGTCGGCGTGGATCGCGAGATCGATCATGCGCGTGTCGCGCCCGTCCAGGTAGGGCCGCACCCAGCCGGGAGCCGTCGCGCGATCGAGCGACCCGCGGTGTCGACGCAGCCAGGGGAAGCGCGTCTCGGCGTAGGGACCGTGGGCTTGCGTGAAGTTGAGGAACAGGAACAGCGGTCGGCGGTCGCGCCGCTCGAGAAGCTCGGCGACCGCTCGAACCGCATTGCGCTCGTCCTCGAAGGTCCGCGCATCCTGAAAGCCGCGAACCAGACCGAGCTCCGGGTTCAACCAGGCGTTCCCGGCCAGCGAGACGGTGTGGTAGCCCGCGTCGGCGAAGCGCTCGGCCAGCGTCGGCAGATCCGTGCGCATCGGCGTCACCGGGGTGTCCCACTTCTCGAAGCGCCCGCGCTCCGCGACGGATTCGGCATAGTGGGCGCCGTGGACCCACGGGTACTCGCCGGTGAAGAGCGAGGCGTGACTCGGCCAGGTCCAGGACGCGGGCGCCGTCACGTCCTCGAACAGGACGCCCCGCTCCTCGAACAGCGCATCGAGCGCGCGGCTGGTCTGGCGGGAGTGTCCGTATGCCGAGAGGCGATCGGCGCGGACCGTGTCGAGCACCACCAGCAGGACGTCCGGTCGGCCCGGCTCGGGAGCGTCACAGGCGCTGCTCAGCGCCAGCAGGAGCGCTACGGGAAGTCGCAGCCAGAGTGCAGGAAGACGGCCCACCCAGCGGAAAATCGGCGCAAAGCGGGATGAGCTTGACTCCGGGCAGCTCCGGTCAGAGCGCCTCGGCGGGCTGGAGCAGGGTGAAGAGCGCGTCCGGCTCGATCGGCCGGCTGAAGAGGTACCCCTGGAGCACGTCGCAGCCCTCGGCGCGCAGGAACGCCTCCTGCTCCGGGGTCTCCACACCCTCGGCGGTGACGCTGAGGTTCAGGCCGTGCGCCATCGCCACCACCGCGGCGACGATCGCCTGAGACTGCTCGTCGGTACCGATCCGGCTCACGAACGAGCGATCGATCTTGAGCGTGTCGATCGGGAAGCGGACGAGGTAGCTCAAAGAGGAGTAGCCGGTGCCGAAGTCGTCGAGCGCCAGCCGGATTCCCAGCCGCTTCAGGCCGACCAGCGTCTCGCTCACGCCCGGCTCGTCACCGATCAGCGCGCTCTCGGTGATCTCGAGCTCGAGGCGGCTCGGGTCGAGGTGCGACTCGCGCAGCACGCGTTCCACGATCTCGACCGTGCCGGGCTTGCGCACCTGCTGGCTCGAGATGTTGACGCTCACACGCAACGGGTGGAGTCCGGCCTGGTCCCACGCTCGGCCCTGGCTACAGGCGGTGCGCAGGGCCCACGTGCCCAGGGTCTCGATCAGGCCGGTCTCCTCGGCCAGGGGAATGAACTCGTTCGGCGGCACCGTACCGCACTCCTCGGAGGTCCAGCGGGCCAGGGCTTCCACCCCGGTGACCGCGTTCGTGCGGACGTCCAGCAGCGGCTGGTAGTGGAGCATGAGCTCGTCGCGCTTGAGCGCTGCGCGCAGACCGGTCTCGAGGCGCAGGTTCCGCGTGGCCCGCTCGTTCATCGACTCGCTGAAGAACTGATACACGCCTCCGCCCGCGACCTTTGCATGGTGCAGTGCCGTGTCCGCCTTCCGGAGCAGCGTCTCCGCGTCCGCGCCGTCGGTGGGATAGATGGCGATGCCGATGCTCGCGCTCATCACGAGCTCCTGCCCGTTCAGCGAGAGCGGGCTCCTCAGCGACTCGAGGATCCGGCGGGCCACGTAGGCGGCCTGCTCCGACGAGCCCAGGTCGTTCAGCACCACCGTGAACTCGTCGCCTCCGAGGCGGGACACGGCGGCATCGTCCTCCTGGTGAGCGCGTCCCACGCTGTCCGTCTGACGCACGCAAGCCATCGTCCGAGCGGCTACCGCTTTGAGCAGCTCGTCTCCCACCATGAGGCCCAGGGTGTCGTTGATGCGCTTGAAGCGGTCCAGGCCCAGGAACAGCAGAGCGATCGTGGACTCGCGCCGCCGGGCTGACTCGAGCGCCCGATTCAGGGTCTGGCTCAGCATCTTGCGGTTCGGCAGTCCGGTGAGGCTGTCGTAGTAGGCGAGCAGGCGGATCTGCTCGGCCGCACGCGCGCGATCGGTGATGTCCTGGATCGTTCCCGAGACGAGCTCCGCAGCACCCGCCGGTCCGCCGACGAGCTCGGCCTGCTGGTGGATGACGCGTTGAGCCCCGCCGGGCAAGACGATGCGGTGATCGAGATGCAGGGGCTGGGCCTCGTGGATCAGGTCCCGCATCGCCTTGTCCACGATCGTCCGGTCGTCGGGATGGATGACGCACATGAAGGCCTCGTAGGTCGAAGCCCCGGCGCGGAGCTCGATTCCGAGGATGCGATACACCTCTTCCGACCAGAGCATGTCGATGCTTCCCGGGGTCCACTCCCAGCTCCCGATGTGGGCCAGGCGCTGCGCCTTCGCGAGCCGCTCCTCGCTGACGCGGAGCTCGGACAGGGTGTGCTGGACGCCCGAGAACGCGTTGCTGGCGCGCATCACGAAGCGCACCCGGTGCTGCAGCAGCTGCCAGTCGACGGGCTTGCTGACGAAGTCCGTGGCGCCGGCTTCGAAGGCGCGCTCGATGGTCGCGGGGTCGGTGCTGCTCGTCACGATCAGGATCGGGACTTCGCGGTCCGGACTGCGTCGGCGCAGCTCGACGCAGGTCTCGAAGCCGTTCAGGCCGGGCATCTCGACGTCCAGCAGCACCAGGTCGGGGTACGCGCGGTCGGCCGCGAGCAGGGCTCGTTCGCCGCTCTCCGCCGCTTCCACCTCGAATCCGACCGCGGCGAGAGCCTGGCTCGCCAGCTGACATTCGACGGGATCGTCGTCGACGATCAGGGCGCGAGGTCTCCTCGTCTGGCCGCGGACGTCACTCATCACCCACCTCGAATCGCCCTCCCGCATGAGCCTCTCGGGACGGGAAAGACCCATGGAACAGCGGACTTATCGTCCCTCTCCAGGAGCAGCTTGATGCTCGAAGTCGGGGAGGGACGCCGGAAGAGGGGGTAAACGCCGGCTCAGTCCAACGCCGAGCTGAGAATGCGCTCTACGAACGCGCCCCCGAGCCAGGAGCCGACGGGAATCGACAGGTAGAGCAGGATGCGCCAGCGCGCGTCGGCGTCGAATGGCCACTCGCGCACCGAGCTCACGAGGCCCCGGTAGGCGACGAGGTCCGCCACGCTCACGCCGCCCGCACGGCGTTCGAGCGCGGAGCCGGCGAGGGCATCGGGGTCACCGCGCAGGGCTGCACCGACGCGTTCGAGCTCCGCCCGCTTGGCCGCGCGGATCCGTCGGTGCACGCCGAGCAGCGGCAGCAGCGCGGGCGGGAGGGAGAATGCGAGGCCGAGAAGCCACATCAGCGCGACAGAGGCGAGCGCGCCGGTGTCGACCAGGTTGAAGGAGTAGAGCGACACGAACACGATCCAGAGCAGGCCCCCGCGGAGCGACTGGCGGGTGAAGGGCGCCAGGGCCCGGGGGTCGAAGAGGTCGATCGCCGGAAGCCGCTCCGCGAGCCCGGAGAAGTAGCGCGCGTCCTCGGCCTGCTCGGTCAGGAAGCGACCCATCTGCCAGGCCATGAAGAAGCCGAAGGTGAACGTCCAGAGCTGGGGCGCCCCCCAGTAGGCCCTCTGGAAGTAGAGCGTCGGCTCGCGGTCGATCAGCAGGGCCATCACGGGAACGACGGCCATGCCCAGCCAGCCTCCGACGCGGCCGCGCCGACGACTCCTCGACATGCGCAGAGGAGCGGCCGGTCCCGTTACGTCGGAGCGAGACGCGAGCAGCGGGGCGAGCTCGGCCAGGTTGGCGCGCGCCCCGAGCGAGGCGTAGCGGCGCGCGATCGGAGTGTAGACGGCGAGGAGCACGAGCAGGACCCCGAAGCGGGCGTCGCGACTCTCCCAGACCTGCACACCCCGGGCCTGCAGCTCGTCAACGTAGCCGAGCCAGGCCATGAGCGCGGCGTAGAGCGTGAGGAGTCCGATCGCCAGCGCGACGCCGATGCGGGCGGGCGCGAGCGGAATCGACTCGAACAGTCGGTCGTTCCAGGTCAGCTCGAGGTCGGCGTCAGCCACAGGTCCACGGCGCGCTCGATCCCGAGCGGCTGGAAGGGGAGGGAGACCACGCGCTCCTCGCGCGCGGATGCGTAGGCGGCGTAGAGCACCTCGAGGATCCGCAGGCCGTCCTCGCCCGACTCGTCGGGCGTGCGCCCCTCGGCGAAGCACTGTAGGAAGTGCGTGAGCTCCTGCGGGTAGCCGTTCTCGAGCACCCAGTCGGTCATGGTCATCGACCACCCCGGGGGGGCCGCG
>CAZLBF010000392.1:0-4327 GCA_964557495.1 uncultured Myxococcales bacterium
GGCCCGCGCGTCCTCGTAGCGGATGACGAAGGTGACCGGGACCTTCACGCCGTCGAGCACGCGCGCGCTCTTCGCGTCCAGAGTGCGACCGGGAATGGAGGCCACCTCGGCCACAAAGGGCGCGCCGATCCCCGCGCGCCGAAAGCGGTTGCGGAGCCCGCGCACCTCGAGCTCGGCGGCCGGCACGAAGCGGTGAAGGCGGCGGTCACCCCACTCGAGACCGCGCTCGTCGACGCTCAGCTCGAGGGTGCCCAGGTGAAGGGGAAATTCGCCCTCGGGAAGAATGCCCGCTCCGTCCGTCACCAGGGCCCTGGCGACGGAGCGGTTGTAGAGATCCACGGCCGTGCGCAGCCGGGGGTCGAAGGGATCGGGCGGGGCGCTGCCGTCCTCCGGGTACAGGAAGGCGAACGCGTAGATCGAGGCCGCAACGAAGTACTCCCGGCTCCGCCTGCGCTCGGCGTGCAGAAAGGAGTACTCGGCGAGCGCGAACAGTCGATCGGGGGTCATCTCCTGGAGCGTGGCCTCGTGGAGCGCGGCGAGAGTTCCCTCGGGGTCCCCTCGAAAGTCCGACAGACCGAGTCGCGAGAGCACCTGCCGCGACGGGGCGCTCGGCTGACCGACCGAGAGCGCGTTGGCGGTAAGGGTGCGCTGGACGGTTCGCTCGTCGACCCGGCGCACGCCGACCGGCGTGGCGCAGCATACGAGCCCCGCAGCCAGGACCAGGAGGGTCAGCTTTCTCATCATCGCACTGCTATGTTTGCGGCTGCGCGGGCGGACGCAATACCCGCCTCCAGGAGATGACCTCGTTGGCAACCCCCTCGACCCGCTCCGCTCCGACGCGACTCGCCGTGGGGCTGCTGCGCCGCGCGGCGCGAGCGCTGGTGTACGGAGCGCTTGGCGCGCTGCTCGCGGTCCTCGTCGTCGGGGTGCGTTTCCTGAACGCGCGCCCCGACCTCCAGGCGTGGCACACCGTGGATCTCGACGAGGAGTTCACGGCCGAGAGCCCGATCGACAGCTTCGCCGAGTACCTCGAGCTCGAACGGCGCCTGTTCGCCGCGCTCGAGGCGCACCTCGAGCGCGAGCTGCGACCCGAGGACAAGACCCGGCTCAACCGCTACCACCGCGGAAGCCTCGCGGACCCGGCGCGCTGGCCCGTCGACTGGAACCGCAGCTTCGAGCTCGCGACGGACGCGCCAAAGGCCGGGGTGCTGCTGCTGCACGGCATGTCGGACTCGCCCTACAGCCTCCGCACGCTCGGCCAGGCGCTGCATGCGCGCGGCGCCTGGGTCGTCGGTCTGCGGATCCCCGGCCACGGCACCGCGCCTTCAGGGCTGGTCTCGGTGCGCTGGCAGGACATGGCCGAGGCCGCGGAAATCGCGCTCCGCCATCTGCGCGAACGAATCGGGGACGCGCCGCTCTTCGTCGTGGGCTACTCGACCGGGGCCGCGATCGCCGTGCAGCAGGCGATCCGCGCGCTCGAGGACCCCGCGCGCACTCCGGTGCAGGGAATCGTGCTGGTCTCCCCCTCGATCGGCATCACGCCGCTCGCGGCGTTCGCCGTGTGGCAGGCGCGGCTCGGCGTCCTGCTCGGACTGCCGAAGCTCGCGTGGGCCAACATCCTTCCGGAGTTCGACCCATTCAAGTACGGGTCCTTCGCTGTGAACGCCGGCAATCAGGTCCACCGGCTGACCGCTGAGATCCGTGCGGGGCTCGACCGCCTGCAGCGCGATCAGCGCGTAGAAGCCTTTCCGCCGGTACTGGCCTTCCAGTCCCTGACCGACGCCACCGTCTCGACTCGCGCCGTCATCGACGGGCTCTTTCTGCGGCTGCCCGAGGGTGGACACGAGCTGGTGCTGTTCGACCTCAACCGCTGGGCGGCGGCGGAGGACCTGCTCCGCTCCGACCCGAAGGACCCGATCAAGGCGGACCTTGCCGGCACTGCCCTTCCCTTCACGCTGAGCTTCGTCACGAACGAGAGCGAGACGAGCCCCGTCGTCGTCCTCCAGCGCAAGCGCGCGGGACGGACCGAGGTCGTTGAGGAGCCACTGGGTCTCGAGTGGCCGAGGGGCGTCTACTCGCTCTCGCACATCGCCCTCCCGATTTCGCCAACCGATCCGCTCTACGGAGGGCCGGACGCGCTCCCGAGTCCCGGCATCCAGCTCGGCACCGCGGAGCTGCGCGGAGAACGCGGCGTGCTCATCGTGACCCCCGCCGACCTGATGCGCCTGCGCTGGAACCCCTTCTACTCCTTCGTCGAAGAGCGGGTGCTCACCGCGCTCGGTCTAGCGCCGAGCTGATTTCGGGGAGGCTCTGGATACCCTTCTGCCTGCTACTCGCTCGCGCTCGCTCCGGGCGACGGAGAGGGAACCCGCATGACCGGGGCATAGAGCACCGGTGCGAGCCCGAGTATGAGCGCCGGAGCTTGCTCGAGCACTGCCGCGACTTTGGCACATCAGCCAAGAGCAGCCAATATCCCCGCGAAGAGCCCGACTGAACGGAGCGTCCCCCACTTCAGATTGACCCGAGCGACGAAGCGACGGTAGGCTCCTCGCCCGGGTATGAGGAGGGAGCATGACCACCGGCCCCCGCGGTGACGCCGTCGCCACCTGGCGGGGACCGAAGAGCGGCCCTCCCGCTCTGGTTCGTTGGGCGAACCGACTCGGGCGCCCCCTCGAGAGATTCGTGAATCTCGACGAGTCGTACCTCGTGGACCGGGCGCTGCGCCGACATCCCGACTTCCCCGCGGAGCGCCTGGAATTTCACGACGGACTGCGCGCCCTCACCGCCTCCTTCGAACGAGAGGCGCGCCTCAGCTTTCTCGGTCGGATCGTCGCTCAGCAGGACACGCTCCGTCTGATTCGGAGCCAGGTCCGCATCCTGAAGGAGCTGGATCAACACCCTGAAGTGTGCGATCAGGAGATTCGTCGTCCGGTCTTCGTCGTCGGTCTGCCGCGCACGGGAACCACCATCCTGCTCGCCCTGCTCTCGCAGGATCCCGCCCACCGACCGCTGCTGCTGTGGGAGGGCCTCAATCCGGTGCCGCCGAAGCGAGGTCCGGATCGAAGGCTCGAGCGGGCGCGCGGCATGATTCGCGCATTCGACTACTTCTCGCCCAACTATCAGTCCATCCACCCCATGGGCGCAGACCTCCCGGAGGAGTGCGTTCTGCTCTTCATGCCCATGTTCTCGAGTCCCCAGTTCGACTTCCAGTACCGGGTGCCCGGCTATCTGGAGTGGTTGCGCGAGAGAGGTCTGGGAGACGCGTATCGACGCTATCGAGATCAGCTCCGCCTGCTGCAGTGGCAGGATCGGCCCGCGTCGTCTTCGCAGAGCCCGGCGCGCTGGCTCCTCAAGGACCCCGCGCACCTTCTCGGACTGGATCACATACTCGAGCTCTTCCCGGATGCCTGCGTGGTTCAGACCCATCGCGACCCACTGAAGTCCCTGCCTTCGAACTGCAGCCTCTACGCGCACTCGCGAATCATATCCAGCGACAAAGTGGACCCCGGGGAGCTCGGCGCCTACGTAGCCGGAGGCATCTGGCCCGAGGCGCTCGACGTCGCCCTCGAAGCCAGGAAGCGACTCCCGGAGCAGAACTTCTTCGACCTCCGCTACGCGGACTTCATGAAAGACCCCATCCGCTCCATGGAGGAGATCTATGGCTACTTCGGGCTCGACCTCAGCGAGTCGACCCGAGCGGCGATGCGCGTCTATCTCGACCGCCATCCCCGAGCGGGCGATCGCGTCCACAGCTATTCGCTCGAGCAGTTCGGTCTCTCTGCGGCGGACCAGCGCGAGCGCTACCAGACCTACTGCGAGCGCTTCCAAATTCCTCCGGAGAGTTGAGCGGCGCCCGCGCGGTCGCTGGCTCCGTCGTCAGGGTGACGGTGTCCGCTCGCTCTGCTTGGTGGGGTCGATGAGCTGAACCGGTGCGCCGTCGGCGTCGATCCGGGTCGCATCGAACCTGACGAAGTCCCGCAGCACTCGGCCCGCGGCCCTGTAGACCGGGTGGCCGTCACCTCCGGCCAGAAGCTCTCCCAGAGCGGGAGCCCAGCGCAAGAGATGGTCGCGCAGGAACACGCGCGAGGCGTCGTGACAGATCTGCGCGTGCTCGCCCTCGCCGTCCTCCCGAAGCGCGATCGACTCCTTGACCGCCAGCAGGTTCATGAAGTCGAGCTCGGTGACAATGTGATCCACGCGCAGGCCTTCCGGGTCTACCTCGACGCCGAACGCCTTGTAGAAGCCTGCGACGTCGGCCAGCTCGAAGGTCCGGACCAGCTCCTGCTGAGGGGGGCCGCCGGGCTGGTCCATCTCGGTCAAAGCACAG
>CAZLBF010000393.1:0-3108 GCA_964557495.1 uncultured Myxococcales bacterium
GCGCTTCCACCTCGGCGACGGCAAGGCGCCGAGCGGCGAGCTCCTGCTCCAGGCCGAGAGCATGGCGCGCATGCAGTCTCCACAGGCCGAGGTGGGCGAGGACTGGGGCGCGATCGGCATCTCGTGGATCCTGGGGAGCCATGCTGGCGCTCGCAGCGTCGGACACGGCGGAGCGACGAACGGGCAGATCTCGGCCTTCCAGATGCTTCCCGAGCACGACTTCGCGCTCGCCCTGCTCACGAACGCGGACTCCGGCACGATCCTGAACCCACAGCTCACGAGCTTCCTGCTCGAGCGGGTTCTGGGGCTGACCGCGCCCGAGCCGGAGGCGCTCGAGCTGCCCAGCGCGGCGCTCGACGAGTATGCGGGGACCTACGAGCGGGAGATGTTCGTGCTCGAGGTCCGGCGCGAGGGCTCGACGCTCGCGCTCGACGTCGAGCCCCGCACGCCGCCCGCGGGATGGGAGCCGGTCGTCCAGCTGCCGCCCGCCCCACTCGGGTTCGTCGAGCCCGACCGCGCGATCGTCCTGGACGGCTTCCAGAAGGGCGCGCGTGGCACCTTCATCCGCGACGGCGCAGGTGCGATCGAGTGGCTGCGCTGGGGCCACCGCCTGCACCGCCGGCGAGCGCCGTAGGCGCGGCCGGAGCGGAGCGCGCCGCTACTGGCGCAGGTACTTCTGCAGGAACACCCGGGTCTTCTCCCAGGCGTCGGCGGCCGCCTCCGGGTCGTAGCGGGTGCCGGAGGGATTCGCGAAGGCGTGGTCGGCGCCCTTGTAGACGTGAATCTCCGCCGGGTGGTCGAGCGCGGTCAGCGCCGCCTCGAATTCGCGTACGCTCGAGACCGGGATTCCCCGGTCCTCCGAGCCGAAGATGCCGAGGATCGGCGCCTCGACGCGGACCAGCCGCTGCGGATCGCTCGTCAGACGCCCGTAGTAGATGACCGTGGCTTGGATCCGATCGCCCAGCTGCTCGGCGGCGACGAGGGACCACCCTCCGCCGAAGCACCAGCCGATCGTCCCGATCTTCGGAGCTCCGACCTCGCGCGCCAGGTAATCGCGCGCCTGGCTGAGATTCTGCTGGATCTCCGGCACGCGGTCCTTGGAGGCGACGGCGAGCTGCCGCGCCCGGTCGGGACTCTCGGCCACCTCCCCCTCGTAGAGGTCGACCGCCAGGGCCGCGTAGCCCTCCCCCGCGAGGCGTTCCGTCATCTTGCGAACGTTGTCGTTCAGGCCCCACCACTCGTGGATCACGATCAAGCCCGGCAGCGGGCCAGCCGAGTGCTCCGGGCGCGCGAAGTAGCCCCGGACCTCGCGTCCATCGACGGTCCCATAGCTTACGGTCTCGGCGATGACGGGAATGGCGGGCTCAGCGTCGGCGGCGCCGCTGGCCACGGGTGCATCCCCCTCGTGCTCCTTCGCGATCCGCTCGTCGACGCTGTCCTCGGCGCCCTGAGCCCCGCCTGTGGCGAGTCCCAGTGCCAGGAGCATGCAGGCCGTGACACGGGTGAAGTCTCTCATGTCGCGATCATACTCCTGGGACGCGCTGCCGAGCCCCGGGCTCCGCGCAATCGGATTCAGGCCCGCGGCAGCCCGAGGACGCGCTCCGAAATGATGTTTCGCTGGATCTCGCTGGTTCCGCGCGCGATGGTGAAACGGAGCGAGTTGACCTCCCCGAAGTGCCAGCGGCCGTCGTCCGGGGCCCGGGGGCTCTCCTGGGCGAGCTGACCCGAGGCACCCAGGAGATCGAGACCCAGGCGATTGAAGCGCTGGTCGAGCTCGGACCAGTAGAGCTTCTGGATGCTCGCCTCCGTTCCGGGCGGCTCGCCGCGGGCCAGAGCGGTGAGCTGACGCAGCGAGCTCAGGCGCAGGACCTCGACGTCGATGGCGACCTGGGCCAGGCGCTGGCGCAGCACGCCGGCGGCCGGGCCCGAACGCCCGCGGACCCGCTCGGCCAGCTGGCCGAAGCGCTTCCGGTAGGAGGCGTACAGCGAGAGCGTATTCGCACCGCGCTCGTACCCGAGCACGGTGTTCGCGATGCGCCAGCCCTGAGTCGGCTCCCCGACGATGTTCGCGACGGGAACCTCGACGTCCTGGAAGAAGACCTCGGTGAACTCGGTCTGCCCGGTGATCATCGCGATAGGGCGTACCTGGATGCCGGGAGTGCGCATGTCGATCAGCAGGAAGCCGATGCCGTCGTGCTTGCGCGGGGCGTCGGGGTCGGTGCGCACCAGCGCGAAGCACCAATCGGCGCGACGCGCCAGCGAGGTCCAGATCTTCTGGCCGTTCAGGACGTACCGATCGCCGCGCCGCTCGGCGCGCGTGGCGAGGCTCGCCAGGTCGGAGCCCGCACCCGGCTCCGAGTAGCCCTGACACCAGATCTCGTCACCGGAGAGCATCGGCTCGAGGTAGCGGCGCTTCTGGTCCTCGCTGCCGTGGTGGAGGATGGCCGGTCCACAGAGGCCGATTCCGAGCGAGTTGATCGGCGCCGAAGCGTCGGCGCGCACCATCTCCTCCTGGAGAATCGCGTTCTCCACCAGCGTGCGTCCGTGGCCGCCGTACTCGACGGGCCAGGTGATGCCCACGTACCCGGCGCGGTAGAGCTCCCCCTGCCAGACGCGCTGCCGCGCGAAGCTCTCGTCGTCGTCGGCCGGGTCACTCCACGGCGTCTCGTGGCGCCAGTGCGGGACGTTCGCCTCCAGCCAGTCCCGCACCTGGCGGCGATACACCTCCTCGTCCGGGCTGAAGCGGAAGTCCATGTCGACTCGAGCATACCACCGACGCGAGGGCAACTCGGGCCGCCACGACGGAGCGATGGGACGACCTGCTATCCTCGCCGCGCCCGAAACGGAGGAGAGCAGCTCGGGTGGTCGATGCGGTGCAGTTCGCCGTGGGAACGAGCCTGGTGATCCTCGCGGGGGTCGCGGTCGCGGTCGTGCGCCCGCGCTGGATCGTCGCGTACCCGTGGGTCGTCCTCTCGATCCTGGTCGCGATCACGCTCGCCGCCGGGCTCGCATTGGTTCGCACCGATCCCTGGGGGCTGCGGATCGGCGTCGACTCCTCGACCGAGCCGATGTTGCCGCGCAGCGATCCAGGGCGCGAGGACTACGCGG
>CAZLBF010000394.1:0-10612 GCA_964557495.1 uncultured Myxococcales bacterium
CGGCAAGATGGGCGCGCCCGAGCACGGCTTCGGCGGGCTCACCTCGCGCTTCGACCTCGACAAGCCGGTAATCGCCGCGGTGAACGGCGTGGCGATGGGAGGCGGCTTCGAGATCGTCCTCGCCTGTGACATCGTCCTGGCCTCGGACCGCGCGGTGTTCGCGCTGCCGGAGCCGCGCGTCGGTCTCGCAGCGCTCGCCGGCGGGATCCACCGGCTGCCGCGCCAGATCGGGCTCAAGCCCGCCATGAGCATCCTGCTCACCGGGCGCCGCATCGACGCGCAGGAGGCGCTTCGCCTCGGTATCGCCAGCGAGGTGGTGCCGCACGACGACCTGCTGTCGGCCGCGCGCCGCTGGGCCGACCAGATCCTGGAGTGTGCCCCGCTCTCGGTCCGCGCGAGCAAGGGGGCCGCGATGCAGGGGCTCCGCGCCGCCTCGCTCGAGGAGGCGATGGGCGGCCGCTACGAGGGCATCGCGACCTTGACCCGGAGCGAGGACTTCATCGAGGGTCCCCGCGCGTTCGCCGAGAAGCGCAAGCCGAACTGGAAGGGCAAGTAGCGAATGGACCTGGCCTTCGACGAGAGGTACGAGGCGTTTCGCCGGGAGATCGTCGAGTTCCTCGCCGAGCGCGGCAAGGAGGCACCCTCGCTCGCCATGCTTCTCGTGAGCGACGAGAAGGCGATCGCCTGGCAGCAGACCCTGATCGAACGGGGCTACACCGCGCGCACGATCCCGAAGGAGTACGGTGGCTACGGCGCCGAGCCGGACATCCTCGAGACGATCATCCTGGACGACGAGTTCAACAAGGCGGGCATCGCGCGCGGCCTGTCCGGCCAGGGCATCAGCATGCTCGTTCCGACGCTGCTCGAGCACGGGAGCGAGGAGCAAAAGCGCAGGTGGGTCTCGCCCACGATCCAGGGTCGCGTCATCTGGTGCCAGGGCTACTCCGAGCCGGGTGCCGGGAGCGACCTCGCGAGCCTGCAGACCTCGGCCGTCGAGGACGGCGACGACTTCATCATCAACGGGCAGAAGATCTGGACTTCGACGGCCAAGGAGGCGGAGATGATGTTCGTGCTCGTCCGCACCGAGCCGGACGAGTCCAGGCACGCCGGGATCAGCTACCTGCTGCTTCCGATGGAGACACCGGGCATCGAGATCCAGCCGCTGCGAACCATGACCGGCGGCGAGGAGTTCAGCCAGGTCTTCTTCAAGGACGTCCGGGTGCCGAAGGCCAACGTGGTCGGCAGCCGCGGCGAGGGCTGGAAGATCGCCAACACCACCCTCAAGCACGAGCGCAACATGCTCGGGAGCGCGAGCGGAAGCGAGCGCGTGTTCCTCATGGCCGTCGAGCAGCTTCGCTCGGAGCGGCGCGACGGTGAGCCCGTGCTGCGGGACCCGGTGCTATCCGACCGGCTGGTGCGACTCCAGGCCCGGGCACTCGCGATGAAGTACCACTCGTACCGCCTGCTCACGTGCCAGCTCAAGGGGGAGTGGCCGGGCGCCGCCGCACTCGTCACCAAGCTCGACGGCTGCCAGCTCAACCACGACATCTCGAAGCTGGCGATCGACGCGATGGGAGAGCTCGGCGTCCTCTATCACGGATCCAAGCACCAGCGGCTCGGCGGCATGTGGCAGTTCCAGTACATGTTCTCGCTCGGACTGATCATCGGAGGCGGAACCGCGCAGATCCAGAAGAACATCATCGCCGAGCGGGGCCTCGGCCTGCCGCGCGAGCCGCGCGCTCCGGAGAAGCGCTGATGGACTTCGGACTCTCCGAGGAGCAGGGCCTGTTCTCCGACTCGCTGCGCCGGTACCTGGAGGAGAGCCTCCCCGTCGCTCGGGTCCGCGAGCTGATGGCCGGGGAGACCGCGCACGACCCGGCACTCTGGTCGGAGCTCGCCGAGCTCGGGGCGGTCGGGGTGATCGTGCCGGAGGAGTTCGGCGGCAGCGGCCTCTCGCTCCTTGATGCGGCGCTCGTCGCGCAGGAGCTCGGCCGGGCGGCCGCTCCGACTCCGTTCCTCGCCACGAGCGTGATGGCCGCCGTCGCGTTCCTGACGACTGGAACGCCGGAGCAGCGGAGCGAGTGGCTCCCGAAGCTCGCGGCCGGTCAGGTCTGCTTTGGCGTCGCAGTCGGCGAGGTGGTCGCGCGGCGCGAGGATGCGGGCGTCTCGCTTCGCGACGGTCGCCTGTTCGGCAAGGCCTACTTCGCACTCGACTCCGGGGCCGCAGACCTGTTCCTGGTGGCGGCGGGGGAGCGCAGCCTCCACCTGGTCCCGCGCGAGGCCCAGGGACTCGCGATCTCGCAGCTGGCCACGGTCGACCGGACCCGGCGCGTGGCGGAGCTCGAGCTCGACGGCGTCGAGCCGGCCGAGGCGATCGGCGGTCCGCGGGGCTCGGCCACGGCGATCGGGCGCATGCTCGACGCGGGCCGGATCGCCCTCGCCGCCGACACGCTTGGCGCCTGCGACCGTATGTTCGAGATGTCCGTCGAGTACGCGAAGGAGCGCAAGCAGTTCGGCCGCGTGATCGGGTCGTTCCAGGCGGTCAAGCACATGTGCGCCGAGATGGCCGCCGAGCTCGAGCCTGCCCGGTCTCTGCTCTGGTACGCCGCGCACGCCTTCGACCAGGTTCCGGACGAGGCGCAGCTCGTGGCGCTGCTCGCCAAGGCGCACCTCTCGGAGGTCGGCACCGAGGTAGCCAAGACCTCGACGGAGGTGCACGGCGGAATCGGCTTCACCGACGAGCACCCCCTGCACCTCTGGTTCAAGCGCATCGGCCTCGACCGCCAGCTCCTCGGGGGTCCGGAGCAGCTGCGCGGCGCGGCCGCGCAGCTGCAGGGCTGGGACCGCGACCCGAGCGTACACCCGCAGGACATCGAGAGCTCGCGCCTGTGACCACGCTCGTGACGGGCGGCGCCGGCTTCATCGGAAGTCACCTCGCCGCCCGGCTCCTCGAACGGGGAGAGCGCGTGATCGTGCTCGACGACTTCAATGACTCCTACGATCCGTCTCTGAAGCGCGCGAACGCCGCGCGAATCGGTGCGCGAGACGGCGTGCGAGGGGGAGCGACCATCGTCGAGGGGGACGTTCGCGACGGCACCCTCGTCGAACGCATCTTCTCGGAGCACGGCGTGCGCCGCGTCGCGCATCTCGCTGCGCTCCCCGGTGTTCGAGCCAGCATCGAGGAGTCGGAGCGCTACCTCTCGGTCAACACCCTGGGAACGACGACCGTGCTCGAGGCCTCGCGGCGGCACGCCGTCGAGGTGTTCGTGTTCGGGTCGACCTCGTCCGTCTACGCTCGGACCGAGCGACTGCCGTTCACCGAGGACGACCACGCCGATCGCCCGCTGGCCGCCTACCCGGCGAGCAAGCGCAGCTCGGAGCTGATCGCGCACGCGTACACGCACCTCTTCGAGCTTCCAGTCACGTCGCTCCGCTTCTTCAACGTGTACGGCCCGGCGGGCCGGCCCGACATGATGCCGCTCCGCGTGATGCAGGCGATCGTCGAGGGAGCCGAGATCCCGATCTTCAGCCAGGGCACGCTCGAGCGCGACTGGACCTACATCGACGACACGCTCGACGGGATCGTGGCGGCGCTGGAGCGCCCGATGGGATACGAGATCATCAACCTGGGACTCGGGCGTCCCGTCTCGCTGAACGAGTTCATCGAGACCATCGAGCGGCTCGCCGGTCGCGAGGCGCGCCGCAAGGACGTCCCGACGCCGCTCTCGGAGCCCCCGGTCACCTTCTGCGACAATGCCAAGGCCCGACGCCTGCTCGACTTCGCCCCGAAGATCTCGCTGCAGGAGGGTCTCGAACGAACCTGGGAGTGGTTCGAGGCGAGCCGCTCTCCTCGAGGAACGCCATGAAGTACGTCCGACTCGGCAACACCGGTCTCCGGGTCTCGCGCATCTGTCTCGGCACCATGACCTACGGGTCGAAGCAGTGGCGCGACTGGGTGCTCGAGGAGAAGGAGGCGCGTCCCTTCTTCGAACGCGCGCTCGAGGCGGGCATCAACTTCTTCGACACCGCCGACGCCTACTCGGTGGGCGTCTCCGAGGAGATCACCGGCCGCGCACTTGGGGAGCTGGCGCGCCGCGATCAGATGGTCATCGCGACCAAGGTCTTCATGAAGCTGGGAGACGGACCCAACGACGGCGGCCTCTCGCGCAAGCACGTGCTCGACGCGATCGACGCCTCGCTGCGCCGGCTCGACACCGACTACGTCGACCTCTATCAGATCCACCGCTGGCACTACAACACGCCGATCGAGGAGACCATGGAGGTGCTCCACGACGTCGTCAAAGCCGGTAAGGCGCGCTACATCGGCGCCTCGAGCATGTTCGCCTGGCAGTTCGCGAAGGCGCAGCAGGTGGCGGAGCGAAACGGGTGGACCCGCTTCGTCGCCATGCAGAACCACTACAACCTGATCTACCGCGAGGAGGAGCGGGAGATGAACCCGCTCTGTATCGACCAGGGCGTCGGGCTGATCCCCTGGAGCCCGCTCGCGCGCGGCTTCCTGGCCGGGAACCGGGTGCGCGAGAGCTTCGGCGACACCACGCGCGCCAAGACGGACCCGATGGCGCAGCGCATGTACTACCAGGACTGCGACTTCGACGTGGTGGAGCGCGTGGTCGAGCTGGCGCGCAAGCGCGGCGTGAGCCCCGCGCAGATCGCGCTCGCCTGGCTGCTCCAGCGACCGGGCGTCAGCGCGCCGATCCTCGGAGCGAGCAAGCTGCCGCAGCTCGACGAGGCGATCGGCGCGCTCGACATCGAGCTCGACGAGGCGGAGTGCAAGTCGCTCGAGGAGCCCTACCGGCCCCACCCGATCCTGGGACACGCCTGAGGCCGGGCGCAGCCGGGTCTCGGCCCGGGGTGCGGTGCCCTGGCTTCAGGCCGCGGTCGGCTCTCCCGCGACCGTCTTCGAGACGACCACCGGGCCGGGCTCCCCTGGCCCCGACGTGGGCGACTCGATCGCAGGAAGTGCGGAGACGAGCTCTTCGAGCCGCTGCCGCTCCGCCTCACCCGGGTGGAAGCGAATCGCCAGACCGCCTCGGCCGTCGTCGCGCGCGACGAACGCGCTCACGATGATCGGCTCCTCGCGAGCCCTGCCGTAGATTCCGAGCCGGAACTGGGTGCCGAGCTTGAGACCCGATTCGGGCTCCACCCGCATTCCGTCCACCGAGAGGTCGCGACCCAGGATCACCTTGGTGGCCTCGCCGGCGAGCGCCGTCACCCTCCGCTCGTAGGCGACGCGGGCGGAGCGGCGTCGCTCGGCGGCATCGACATCGAGCAGGATCTCTTCAACCTGTGCTTCGGTGGGGGCATTCGGCCCGCGCAGTCCCGCGAGCGGACGGGAGTGCTCCGCCAGGCGTGTGACCGCCGTTCCGATGGCCTTCCCTTCGACGATGGCCTGCAGACGCCGCGCGCACTCGGGGTACACCTCGTCGAACTCGACGGCGACCTGGCGCGCGTCCGCCGCAGCGTCGCCCCCGTCGCACTCCACTCGAACCGCGCGGCCGCCGAGCTCCAGGGGCGCCCCGCCCGCGAGGTCGGCGGGCAGCACGACAAGGATCGGACTCCCGGGCGCTACCGGGTGAGGCGAAGTCAGCCTGCATCCCTCCGGCGTGAGGTCCACGAGCGTGACGGATTGCCAGTCGCCGTCGACGTGGCAGGAGACGCTCGCCCCGATCGGCAGGCGCGGCGCGCTCCGCCTCTCGGGTCCGCGGTAGAGCGCGTGGAGCAGCAGCAGACGCAGCACCTCGGGATCCGCGCTGGAGCGGACCAGGAAGTTGACGCCGAGCTCCCTCAGCCGGGCGCGCAGCGGCAGGAAGTCCTGACCGTGAATGACGATCCAGATCGGCCTGCCGGCTGGACCCCTCGCGTCGATGCAGTCGGCCAGCGCACGCGCGCGTCCGACCGTGCTCACCACGACGTCGTAGGAGTGCACCCGCTCGGTGGCGACCTCCTTGCTGCGGAAGTGGTCCACCTGCGCCTCGAGCCCATCGAGCAGGGCCCGGACGTCGTCGAGCTCACCGTCGTCGAGCAGCAGAGCCGAGGGAAGCGTGGGCAGCATCGGATCTCCTCGCACCTCAGCAGGTGTCCGCGTTGTCGAACTGCACCGCGAAGCCCGTGCCGGCGTAGCGGACGACCTCACCCAGGATCGTCGTCTGATCTTCCGGCCCCTCGCAGCTGTAGCTCAGCTTGATCAGGGCGCCGATCCTCGGCTTGGAGCTGGCCTCGCGGACCAGGGCTCCGGTCGACGAGAGATTGACGATGGTGCCCTGGCCGCCCACGCGGTCGGCCATGAAATCGACGGGAATCTTGAGTCGGAAGCGGCGCGCCGGGAGGTTGTCCGACTCTCCGGGCGGCTCGGCGGCGGGTGTCTCGACCGGAGCTTCGGGCTGCGCCTCTGCGACCTCTACGTCCTCGACGGCCGGCGACGCGGCCGGTCCGGGCGCCGTCTCGACTCCCTCGAGGCGCTCGCCCAGCTCGCGCCGGATCTCCTCCAGGGGGTCTGCGAGCGAGCGCGCCAGCTTGTCGAGGTGGGGAACGAGCCGGGTCTCGACCTCGCCGGCGAGCCGCGCGTGCAGGTTCGCTTCGCTCGCTTCACTTCGGGGCTCGCTGCGCTCCCCGCTCGAGCCGGTGCCCGGTTCGGTCTCGGGAGTCGCCAAGGCGCCCTGCAAGACCCGGAAGGCCGCCGCCAGCGTCAATCCCAGGATGCCGGTAAAGCAGGCCGACTCCAGTGCTCCGATCAGGGGCGGAGCGGTCTCGCCGAGCGCGGGGGCGTCGAAGTGCCGCAGGCCGATGAGGGCGCCGATCAGAACGCCGAGCAGTCCGACGCCGACCAGGCTGCTCGGAGCGCTGCGCGCGAAGTCCACCAGGCGCGGATCGATGGGCTTCAGCCGAGCTCCCAGCGCCAGGAGAAAGATCACCGCCAGGCCCAGGTTGAAGGCGAGACTGACGCCGTTCGGAGCAATCAGTTCGAGGATTCCGGCCGGAAAGATTGCTGCACCCACGCAGGCCTCCTCCGGCGTGTATCGGAGCCTGGCTCGCGACCCTGAGCGCGACGGGGCGCACCCGCTTCGGCACTGCAGGCTCGCGCATCCGAGCAGCCAACCCGTCTCACTCGGCCGCTGACAGTGGACGACGCTGGAGCCCAGCGGGCGACCCGCTCGCTGGCGCGGGGCCGGTCAGCGGAATGCGGCTTCGAGATTCCGGAGGTTCCGCTCCATCGCGCTCAGGAAGTCGCCCTCGGCCGGTCTGCTCGCGGTCGGCTCGAAGACCAGGCTCCCGACGCCCAGCGACTCCAGGCGCTCGACGCTCTCGGCGGCGGGCTCGGCCTCCCAGATCATCCACGCGGCGGGCCGCTCCCGAAGGCGGGTCTCGAGCGCGCTCCACGCCGCCTCTGCCGGTACCTCGTCCGGCTCCCACATCACGCTCTCGAGGTTCAGTCCGTAGCGTCGGGCCAGGTAGGCGTAGACCGGGTGCGACGCGAGCAGCGGCCGATCCGGGTGTCGCGCCGCCAGTGCCTCGAGTCGCACGTCGAGCGCCAGCAGGTCGCGCTCGAGAGCCCCGGCATTGTCCCGAAACGAGTCGGCCCGCTCGGGCAGCAGGCGGCTCAGCGCCTCTTCCACGGCGCGCGCCTGACGCGCGGCCAGGCGCAGGTCCAGCCATGTGGTGAAGGCCGTGCCCGCGTGCGAGTGCTCACCCGCAGGCCCGTGGCTGTGCGTCACTACGCCCTCGACGGGGAGGTACTCGTCCCGGAAGCTCCGCGAGGTGTCCACCAGACGCGACGCGCGCAGCGTGACCCGGTCGAGCCAGTGCGCGTACCCGGCGCCGTTCAGCAGCACCAGGTCCGCCTCCTGAAGGCCCGCCACGCCCGCGGCGCCGGGCATCCAGAAGGCCGGGTCCTCGCCGGGCGGGGCCGGGAACACCACCTCGACGGCACCTTCGGCGATCCGCTCCGCGAAGTACTGGAGCGGGTAGTGGACGACGTACACGACGGGCTTCGCTGCGGACTCCGCGGCGAGCGTCAGCGCGAGCAGCACTGCGAGCGCTCCGGGAAGCCGAGCCGCGATCGAGTTCATTCGGGATGCCCTCCCTCGTGCGACGTTCGAGCGCAGCCTAGCGCGTGATCACCAGGCGCACGAACCGGTCGCCGAACGCGCTCACCGTCGCCACCGAGCCCAGCGTGAACCCTGCGGCCAGGAGCAGGATGATGACGATCTCCGCGGCCATGAGCCGGCCGATCATCATGCGGCTGCAGCCGAGGGCGAACATGGTCGCGATCTCTCGCTGACGCAGACGCAGCGAGAGCACGAATACCAGCACGATCGAGAGGGCCGTGGCCAGGCCGACGATCAGGAAGCCCGCCTCCATGACGCGCTCGACCTCGAAGATGTCGGCCAGCAGCTCTTCGATCACGCCGGTCGGCCTCACGATCTGACTCGCCGCGGATGCCGACTCGAAGCGACCCATCAGCAGCACCCGGGACTTCGGGTCGCGCGGCACGGCGATCACGGCCGTGATCGGGTAGCTCGAGCGGTCGCCGTGGAAGTGGAACGCGTCCAGGTTGGTCGGGTCGATCTCGGTGAACTCCCGAACCTTCGCGTTCGCCGTCACGTTGCTGTCGCTCCGCTCGAGGATCAGCGTCGGGTCCCGGGTCCGCGCCAGGTCCTGGTGTCCGTGGCCGAGGCCGGCCATGATCCAGGCGGACTTGAGGTCGACGAACACCGCGAGGTCGTCGGGCGAGTGCGACGGCTCGAGCACCCCCGCAACGGTCATCTTGAGCGGGTAGGCGCCGGCCAGGTCGAACAGGTTCTCGGGCGACGAGACGAGGGCGTCCCCCGGCCCGAGCCCCAGGCGCTCGGCGACCGACGCGCCCAGCACGCAGTCGCCGAGGAGGGCGAGCGAGCGACCCTCGCGGATGCGGAGCCCGCGGAAGTCGAGGTAGTCCAGGGTGGTCCCGACGATCGGGCTGCCCCGGGTCTCGAAGCGGACGAACACTGGAATCGAGAGAGCGAGCCCCGAGTCGTCGATCCTCGCGGACTCCTGCATGTCGATCTCTTCCGGGGGCCGGCCCGCGAAGTAGAGCGTGCTCATCACCAGGTCGAGCGCGCTCCCCTTCGCGCCGACGACCAGGGGCGAGCCGGTCGCCCGCGACATCAGCTGCCGCTCGCTCTCGTCGACCACGATCTGGAGCGCGAGCGGGAGCGAGGTGATCAGCCCGATGCACGCGACCAGCACGACCGTCTTCCAGCGGTTGTAGCTCACGTACTTCCAGGCGACGTAGAGGCTGTCCCTCACGCTGCCCCCCCGCGGGCGAAGTCCCGGAAGTCGATGACCCGGTCGAAGTCGCCGAGAAGCTCGTGGTCGTGCGTGGCCGCGAGCAGCGCCGCGCCGGCGCGCTCCACGTAGTCGAGCAGGATGCGGAGCACGACCGACTTGTTCGCGGGATCCAGGTTGCCCGTGGCCTCGTCCGCCAGCAGGACCGGCGGGCGCGTCAACAGCGCCCGGCAGATCGCGACGCGCTGCTTCTCGCCCTGGGAGAGGCGGGTCACCGAGCGCGCGAGCTTGTCTTCGATCCCGACCTCGCGAGCGAGCGCGAGCGCGCGGGCGCGCACCTCGTCGGTCAGCCGCAGGGCGCCGTTCAACCGGTACGGATGCACGATGTTGTCGAGCACGTTCAGGTACTCGACCAGCTCGAAGTCCTGGAACACGAAGCCCACGTTGGCAATCCGGAAGCTCCGTCGCGCTGAGTCCCCCAGCCCGTCGACGCGCATGTCGTTCACGGCGACCTGGCCGGCCGAGGGGACCAGGATCCCGGCGACCAGGTGGAGCAGCGTGGTCTTCCCCGAGCCGCTCGGCCCGATCAGCGCGACCTTGGAGCCCCGCTCGATGCGCAGCTCCGGGACGCGCAGGCGGAAGTCCCCCTCACGGTACCGGAAGTCGAGCGCGCGAATCTCGATCATGCCCCTTCGCCTGAGAGCGACCGCAGGGAGTCGCCGCGGGCTTCGGAGTCTATGCAGAATCCCGCGGCTCGGCTCAACGTCAGCCGCCGGGCGAGCCCGCGGCGCTTCGAAAGCCTCGCTGCGGCCGGTGCTTGGAGCCGATCCTGCGTCTCTGCTGCAGGTTCAGCTCAGGCCGCCGTCGGGCTGCGCCGACAAGACTCGCAGGGGATAGGAGCGCCAGCATGGCCAAGGCCTTCGGCCTCATCATGATGCTCGCCGCGATGTACGTCGGGATGACGATCTACACTCAGGGCCTCGAGCAGGCGTGGGGAGGCATCTTCGCGCCGATCGACTCCCACACCGGGGGCGAGTCCAGGACCTCCGCGCTCGCGGACGACGTCAAGCTGCATCCCACCGAGGACCCGTCGCCCGTCCGGCGCCGCGTCCCCATCACCGAGCAGGTCCGCGACCGCGTCAACCAGCACATCCAGCGCGGCGCCGCCCGCAACGAGCGCTCCCTGCGCTGAGCCGTCCTTCCGTCCTTCGCCCTGCGACCGCAGGAGTTCCTGCAATCTCGCCGGATTCGCGCATTGTTCCGCTCGCGGCGACCTCCCACGCGTGAGAAAATAGTACTCCACGTGAGTCAAGTATTCTTCTCACTT
>CAZLBF010000395.1:0-10956 GCA_964557495.1 uncultured Myxococcales bacterium
TGGAGACCGTTCAGCTCGCGCCCGCGCGCCGCTCGGCCAGCGACTCCGAGACCAGGCACAGGATCTCGAAGAGCATCGTCGCCCCGACCAGGGCCGTGATCCCGCTGGGGTCGAAGGGCGGGGCCACCTCGACCACGTCGCCGCCCACCAGATTCAATCCGCGCAATCCTCGCAGGATCAGCTGGGCCTCGAGCGGCGTGAGTCCGCCGACCACCGGCGTCCCCGTGCCGGGGGCGAACGCCGGATCGAGCCCGTCGACGTCGAAGCTGACGTAGGTGGGCCCGTCGCCGACCACCCGCCGGGCCTCTTCGACGACCGCCTCGACGCCCACCTCGTGGAACTCCTCGATGTGGATGACGCGCATTCCGGAGTCGTACGAGAAGTCCCAGAACGGCTCGGAGTAGCCCCGGATCCCGATCTGGATGGTGCGTTCGGGATCGAGCACGCCCGCGAGCGCGGCGTTCCGGAAGGGTCCGCCGTGGTGGAACTTGCCCTCGTGCAGCGGGCCCATGGTGTCGCAGTGCGCGTCGACGTGGACCAGACCCACGGGCTCGCGCGCGCCGACCGCCTGGAGAATCGGGAAGCTGATCGAGTGGTCCCCGCCCACGGAGAGGGGCGTCACCCCTTGTCCCACGATCTCTCCGTAGCGAGCCGCGATCTCCTCGATCGCCGCGTCGAGTCCGTAGCGCGTGGCGAACCGCACGTCGCCCCCGTCGGCCACGCGGCACAGGTTGAAGGGAACCACCTTGGTCTGGTGGTGCATCGCGCCCGCCGCCATCGCGGAGGCATTGCGGACCTCGCGAGGTCCGTGGCGCGCGCCCGCCCGGTTGGTCACGCCCAGGTCGAAGGGCACGCCGAGCAGCGCGATGTCGACCTCCGAGAGATCCGGCCGGTACGGTGCGCGCAGCAGGGTCGGAAGCTCCGCATAGGGAGGCTGCGCCGCGACTCCCCCGCGCTGCGCATCCTCCGCGTAGTACCGCAGCGCCTCCCGGTGCTTCAGGTCGAAGGGGTCTCGTTTCGCGAGCTCGTCGAGCTTCTTGGTCACGCCGGACCTCCAGGGAGAATTGATCGCGCGATCACCTGCCCGCACGCGGCGGGCTGTGCTACTTCCAGCGGTGTCGTCCGCGAGTGAATCGCATCCTACGTCGGTCTGGCGTATTCGTACATCGGCGCCGTGAGCGCCCGGGCTACCCGCGACGCGCCCGCTCGTCCGAGACAGACCATGGACCCCGCCAGGACCGAAGCCCGCTCGAGCCCGGCGCCCCCGCGCACGGCCTACCCGCTGTTCCTCGCGGGCATGGGGAGCTGGTTCGGCGCCTGGGGTATGCAGAACGTGCTGTTCCAGTGGCTCGTGGTCGAAGAGCTCGGCGCGAGCGCGACGCGCGTCGGGACGGCGCAGATGGCCCTGCTGCTCCCCTCGCTGCTATTCCTGCTGATCGGCGGCACGGTCGCGGACCGCGTCGACCGGCGGCGCGCGCTGATCCGGCTCCACCTGCTGACCGGGGTCGCGTGCGCCGGTCTCGGCGTACTCGTTGCGTCGGGACACCTCTCGTATCCCCTGCTGATCGGCTACGCGCTGGTCGCGGGCACCCTGCAGTCGTTCGTGATCCCGACGCGCGACGCCCAGCTCTCCGACGTCGTGCGCGCCGGCATGAGTCGGGCCGTCGCCGGCCTCACGATGGTCCAGCACGGCGGACAGGGGCTCGGAGCCCTGGCCGCGGGGCTCGCGAGCCTGCTGGGTGCACCGCCGGTCCTGGGTCTCCAGTCGGTCGTGGTGCTGTCGGGATCGCTGGCGCTGCAGCGCCTGCCGCGCTCCGAGCGCGGGCCGCACGACAGCCGGCCTCCGCTCCACCTGCGCGAGGTTCGCGCCGGTCTCGTCGAGGTGCTGCAGTCGCCGGTTCTACGCGCCTTGATGCTGCTCAACTTCAGCGTCGGCGTGGTCTTCGTCGGCACCTACCTCGTACTGCTGCCGCTGCTGGTGCGGGACCTCTACGGAGGCGGAGCCGACAAGATGGGGATGCTGGCCGCCGCGCTGCCGGTCGGCTCGATCGCGGTGAACCTCGGCATCGTGGCGCGCGGCGGCGTCGATCGGCAGGGGCGAGCGCTGCTGCTGGGGCAGGGCTTCGCCGGGCTGAGCCTCGGCGGCATGGCGCTGGGCCTGCCGTTCTGGGGAGCGGTGCTCTCGACGCTGGGGTGGGGCATGGGAGCAGCCTTCGCGATCAACGCGAGTCGCACGCTGTTCCAGGAGCACGCGTCGGACGTGAATCGGGGTCGCGTGCTGTCGGTCTACGCGCTGTCGATCCTGGGCACGGGGCCCCTGGGTGCTCTGCTCAGCGGCTTTCTGGCCGGCCGCGTCGGCACGTTGACCACGCTGGCGATCCACTCGACCGCGATGACGGCCGTCATCGCGGGGACGCTCCTGTTCACACGCGTTCGCCAGTTCCGCTGAGGCGCGTGCGCGATCCGGTCGGCACCGGTTGGCCGCCATACTTGAAGGTGACGATGCTGCAGGTCTCGCAGCGGAAGGCGTGCAGGCGCGGGCGGCCCCGCCAGCCCACGGTTCCCGGCAGTCCGCTGAGTGCGTGTGGCACGCCGATCGGCTCGCCGATCTCGCGCCAGTGGAGCCCGGCCAGCACCGCCAGGTAGCCCTCGGCCATCTCGGCGCCGCACTCCGGACAGGTCGCGTCCTTCGGGTCGGCTTCCAGGTACGACGTGAGCAGCGGCGTGGCGACGTAGCTCCGGTGCACGGCGATGCCGCCTCCGACGATCACCGCGACGAGGAAGGCGAACCCCCCGGTGATCGACCAGAGGACGAAGGCGGAGTTCTCGAGCGTGGACTCGAGGACGCACTCTCCCGGTCGCTCCGCTCGGTGCACGACGCCGAGCGTTTCGCCGGGCTGAGCTCGCTCGTGGTGCGCCCACGACGTCTTCGCCGTGCAGGACTGGCCCGCGCGGGTCCCCGAAGCGAGCCGGAGCAGGAGCAGGGAGCCCTCGAGCTTCTCGACGACCTCGGCGCGGGCGTGCTCGCCACTCGCGTTCAGCACGTAGCAGCGCCACGCCACCGCGAGGGGCCGGGCCGCGACGCCGACGACCACCGCGACGAGGAGGCCCAGCAGCACCCAGAGCTGGATGACACGCGCACGTCGCTCCATGCCGGAGACATCGGCGCCGTGCGCGCCGCACTTGAAGCTCCAGCCGGAGGTCCGCTCAGGGCGTCACGATGGCGAACCAGAACTCGAAGGCGTCGAGCAGACCGAGCAGCTCCTTGAAGCGATCCAGGTTGCCCTCGACCGCGATGTCTCCCGCTTCGATCTCCCCGTCGAGCGTCTTCAAGCCGAGCATGAGCTCGTCCAGCGTCGCGCGATCCAGCGTGAGGGTGACGTCGGCGCCGGCCACCTGCTTGTCCTTCAGGTGGCTCAGGTGCGAGTTCTCCAGATTCAGCACGTACCTCTCGCCGACGTCGGGAAACACCAGGTTGACCACGATGGTCCTGCCGGCCGCCTTCGGACCGTTCAGCCGCACGCCCATGAAGTCCAGGATCATCCCGATGCTCATGGCGCTCATCGTGTCGGGGTTCGCAGTCCTCGCGGCCGGACCGCCGGCCACGCCCTCGCGAAGCTCCTTGGTGGCCATCAGGTAGGAGTTGCGCCAGCCCGCGCCCTCGGATCGGTAGCCGAGTTGCTCGAGCGTGTCCGCCTGCAGCATGCGCGCCGCCTGGTTCTCGGGATCCGCAAAGACGACGTGGTTCACCAGCTGTGCGACCCACCGGTACTCCCCCCTCGCGTAGGCCTCGCGCGCCTCGTCGAGGATCTTCTCGGGCCCGCCCATGATCTCGACGTACTTTCGAGCCGCCTCCTCGGGCGGAAGCGGATGCAGGTTGGCGGGGTTGCCGTCGTACCAGCCCAGGTACTTCTGGTACACGGCCTTGATGTTGTGGTTGTAGGTGCCGTGGTAGCCGCGGTTGTACCAGCGGTGGGACAGCGCGGGCGGAACCTCGAGCATCTCGGCGATCTCGATCATGGTGTATCCGTGGTTGGCCAGCCTGAGAGTCTGGTCGTGGAGGTAGCCGTACAGGTCGCGCTGCTTCTTCAGGTACTGGACGACCTCGGCATTCCCCCAGCGGGGTCAGCCGTGGCTGGCGAAGACCACGTCGGCCTCGCCGGCGAAGAGCTCGATGGCCTCGTTGATGAAGTGGGACCAGGCGCTGGCGTCGCGCACCTCTGCCCCGCGGAGGGTGTACAGGTTGTGCAGGGTCGCCGTGCAGTTCTCGGCCATCCAGAGTGCCTTGAGCTCCGGCAGGTAGGTGTTCATCTCGGAGGGCGCCTCGGTGCCAGGCGTGTTCTGGAAGATCATCTGCACACCGTCGATCGTGATCTCGGTCGGCGTCTCGTCGACGATGTCGGTGGGTGCGATCAGCGTCACCGTACCGCTGGGGATGCCCTTGCCGATGGCGGAGTCCAGCTGGCCTCTGGGGCTCTTCGCGAGCAGCGAGCCGTATTGGTAGGTGACGCGCCGGGACATGGCGTTGCCCGCCATGACGTTCTCGCTGATCGCGGAGTGCATGAACGCCTCCGGGGCGATCACGCGCACTCTGCCGGCCCGCACGTCTTCGTCGGAGATCACCCCCTTCACGCCGCCCCAGTGGTCCGCGTGACTGTGGCTGTAGATCACCGCCTTGATGGGCCGCTTGCCCAGGTGCTCCTCGACGAGGTCGAGGGCCGCTCGCGAGGTCTCGCGGGTCGTGAGGGGATCGATCACGATCCAGCCCGTTTCGCCCTCGATGAAGGTGATGTTGGCCAGGTCGTAGCCCCGGACCTGGTAGATGCCGTCGACGACCCGGTACAGGCCGTAGGTCATGTTGAGCTGGGCCTGTCGCCACTGGCTCGGGTTCACCGTGTCGGGTCGCTCGGAGCCATCGGTGAGAAACGCGTAGGCCTCGAGATCCCAGACGACGCGTCCCGCCTCGTTGCGGATGACGAGGCTCTCGGGTCGCGGGATCAGGCCCTTCTGGGTGAGCTCGAAGTCGGTCGTATCGTCGAACGGAAGCTCCGTGAGCACCGCCTCGTTGGCTGCCTGGGTGGAGGGCGTCGCGTCGTTCGACTCCGCGGAGGCAATCGAGAGCGAGAGCGACATGGCTGCAAAGGCGAAGGCGAGAGACTGGATCGAAGTCCCGGTCATCAGTCCGCTCCTCTGCGTGAGGGTTCGATGCCCGGGCGCGGGAATCAGAGGGAAGGTGATGGGGCCCGGGCTGGGCGAGCCTAGTCGGAACTGCGGCTCAGTTGCAAAAGATTGATCGATCAGTCAAAGTTCTAATGCAGTAGCTCGGGGCGGGCGGCGTCACGGGAGAGTTCCATCCGGTGGGCGGCGAGACGACGGCTCCGCGCAGACTCGATCCCGAGGCGACCCGCGCGCAGATCCTGGCCGTGGCCCGGCGCGTCTTCGCCGAGCGCGGCTTTGCCGGCACCTCGATGTCTCTCCTGGCCCGCGAGACCGGCATCACCCAGAGCCTGATCCACCACCACTTCGGATCCAAGCGCGAGCTCTGGAACCACCTCAAGGAGGTCTACGCGCAGGAGTACCTCGAGCACGGAGGTCCAGTCGAGATGGAGCGGGACGATCCGGTCGGCGCCTGGGCCGAGCGGCAGTTCTCGTTCCTGCGCGCGAACCCCGAGCTGGTGCGACTGATCGCCTGGGCCCACCTGGACGCCGACGGCGAGCTTCCGGAGCGCATGCGCACCCTGTCCGAGTCGGTGGAGGGGATGTTTCGCGCAGCCCAGAGCGACGGGCGCATTCGCGGCGACGTGGATCCCGCCCACGCCCAGCTGCTGATCTCGCAGTGCATCTCCGGCTGGCTGCAGTCGAAGCCGCTGTTCTGCTCGCTCTCGGGGCGCGACCCCGACGACCCGGCCGTCGACGCCGATTACCTGCAGGATCTCATCGCCGTGTTCTCGGCCGGTCTCGCACCGGAGGCCGAGCAGACCCAGCGCGACCACCGCCAGCGGACTCCGCGCCGCCGAGCTGGCTGAGCCAGAGAGGAAGACGATGCAGCACGACCAGACCTCCTCACCGCAGCGCCCGACCCACCTGAGTCGCCGCACGCTGCTCAAGCTCGGCGCGACGGCCGCCGCCACGCTGCCGCTCTTCCACTTCGCACGCGTGACCGGGGCCGCGCCATCGGTGGCCGACGTCCCCGCGCGACCCAAGCTCCGGAGCTGGAGCGATCTACACCGCGAGCGGTGGACCTGGGATAGCCTCGCGCGCGGGTCCCACGGCTGGGTCAACTGCCGCAGCACCTGCAACTGGGACCTCTACGTCAAGGACGGCATCGTGGTTCGCGAGGAGCAGGCGGGCAACTACGGCGCGTCGGAGCCGGGCCTGCCCGACTTCAATCCGCGCGGCTGCCAGAAGGGCGGCTGCTACACGGCATTGATGTACGGCCCCACCCGCCTGACCGTACCGATGAAGCGGGTAGGGGAGCGCGGCTCGGGGAAGTGGCAGCGCGTCAGCTGGGAGCAGGCGTTGAGCGAGATCGCCGAGAAGGTGGTCGACGTCTGCGTGGAGCACGGGCCGGACTCGATCGTCCAGGACCTCGGCCCCCACTTCGACATGGGCGCCACCACCGTGGCGCGCAACCGCTTCTGGAGCCTGATGGGTGCGTCGATGCCCGACGACTGGGCGGAGATCGGCGACCTGAACATGGGTGCCACGCTCACCTTCGGCTTCCCGCACGTGGGCGGCTCGAGCGACGAGTGGTTCCTGTCCGACTACCTCGTGGTCTGGATGATGAACCCGGCCGTCACCCAAATCCCCGATGCACACTTCATGTGCGAGGCGCGCTACAGGGGTGGGCAGGTCGTGGTGGTCGATCCCGTGCAGAGCGCGAGTGCGATCCACGCCGATCAGTGGGTTCCCATTCGGCCCGCGAGTGACGCCGCCCTGGGACTGGCGACGGCGCGTCACATCTGGGACAGCGGCCGCATCGACCTCGACTACGTGCGGGAGCAGACCGACCTGCCCATCCTGGTGCGACTGGACACGGGCCGCTTCCTGCGCGAGGAGGACCTGCACGAGGGCGGCCGAAGCGACCTGCTCTACATGTGGGATCCGATGCAGGACGCCGCGGTGCCGGCGCCGGGCTGCCAGGGCAACGACGATCGGGTGAAGCTCTCGCTGGAAGGTCTCGAGCCCGCCATCGAGGGTCGCTTCAGCGTCGCGCTGGCGGACGGCCAGGAGGTGAGCGTCGTGCCGGTGGGGTCGCTCCTACGCGAGCACCTCGAGCCCTGGACCTTCGAGGCGGCGGCCGAGAAGACCGGTCTCAGTGTCGAGGTCGTGCGCCGCTTTGCCGAGGGCTTCGCCGCCGCCGGGCGCCCGATGGTGCTCTCGAGCTGGGGATCCAATCGCTACTTCCAGTCCGACCAGATCAACCGCACCAAGATCCTGTGCCTGTCGCTCAAGGGAGCCGTGGGCAAGCGGGGTGCGGGCTATCACTCCACCGGCTGGGTGGGGCTCGACGGCATGGGACGCATGGCCCAGGACCCCGGTGGCGGTCTCTTCGGGCGAATCAAGCTGATGGGCGAGATCTTCACCGACGGCCACACCTTCGGCATGCTGGTAGACCTGATCGCCGGCAGGAAGTCGAACGCGCAGTTCGAGCACCAGCTAGCGCGCCACCTCACCAATCAGGAAGCTTGCCTCACCAACTCCGCCAGCCAGAACTACGAGTACCAGGGCATCAAGCAGGACATGGCGAAGGAGGTCGACCCGCACTATCCGCGGACCATGGAGGAGTACGTGCGCGAGGCGCGGGAGAAGGGCTGGATGCCCGTGAGCCCCGACAAGGTGAAGCCGCGCGCGTGGGTGACGGGAGGCAGCAACGTGCTGCGCCGCTCCAACCTGCCCCAGCGCATGCTCGACACGATGTGGCCCGACCTCAAGCTGGTGGTCGACGTCAACCAGAAGCACACCTTCACCGGCATGCACGCCGACTATCTGCTGCCGGCGGCGGGCTACTACGAGAAGCCCGGTATCAAGTACCCCGTGGCCTACGTGCCCTACCTGCAATACTGCGACGCTGCAGTGGCGCCGGTGGGCGAGGCCAAGGACGAGTGGGAGATCTACTGGCTGCTCGCGCAGGAGGTGCAGCGGGTGGCGCGGGAGCGCGACATCCAGACCCTCAGCAGCTGTGGCGGCAAGGAGGTCGAGCTGCAGGAGGTATCGGAGCGCTACTCGTACGGGGGCGAGTACGGTCCGGGCGACGTCGAGCAGATCAACCGCGGCGTGCTCGAGCAGAGCTCGGCGGCCGAGGGAATGACGCTCGAGGGCCTCAAGCAGACCGGCATCGCCAAGTACGCGAACGTGGGCGGAATGGGGATCCAGGAGAACCTCTTCAACTCCAAGTGGAAGGGAGAGGGGCTGATGCAGGCGCTCACCGACATGCTCGAGGACAAGTGGAGCTGGCCGACGCTGACCGGGCGGCAGCAGTTCTACGTCGACCACCCGTGGTTCCTCGAGGCGGGCGAGGCGCTGGCCGGCCACGTCGACGGGCCGAAGGCGGGTGGCGACCATCCCTTCCGGCTGATCTCGTGCCACTCGCGCTGGAGCATCCACAGCGTCTGGCGCGACACGCCCATGCTGCTGCGGCTGCAGCGGGGCGAGCCGGTGGTCTACCTGAACCCGGCCGACGCCGAGGCGCTCGGCATCGGCGACGGCGAGTTCGCCGTGCTCTCCAACGACTACGGCGAGATGCGCATGCGCACCAAGTACTCGACCATGGTGCGGCCCCGCGTCGCCTACTACTTTCACGCCTGGGAGCCGCACCAGTTCCCCGACCACCGGAGCTACAAGTTCCTCATCCCGGGCCCCATCAAGCCGCTCCACTTCGCCGGCGGGGAGGGACAGCTCGGCTGGTTCTTTGGCCACTTCGAGCCCGGCACACACGTGCAGGACACGCGCGTGCAGGTGCGCGCCGAGGCCTAGAACGTGCAACAGGTTGCGGAGGCGTCCGCGCCCGGGCTTCGCTTCATCGCCTGGTCGCGCATCTGGAGCCCGCTGGTGCCCGAGGACCTGCGTCGGGAGGCGTGGGATGCGCTCGAGCTGCCTGGCAGCTGGCAGGAGCTGGAGACGGAGTTCTGGTCGACCTTTCAGATGGGCGTGCCCGCGCCGCCCGTGCCGCTGCTCCTCCACGCGGCGTTGGGCATCGGGGGCGACGCGGCGCGCGAGGACTGGATGCGCGTGATGGCGCACCTCGGTCTGCGCTGGGATGGCCGGCACCTGCAGCCGGACCACCTCGGCCCGGCCTGCGAGATCCTCGCCTGCGCGATCGAGGCCGAAGAGCAGGTGCTCGTCGTCGAGCTCTGCAGCCGCTACCTGCTCGGCTGGTGTGAAGTCGCTCGGACCAAGCTGGCCGAGACGGGAAGCCCGCTGTCCAGCCTGGCGGAGCGCTTCGAGCGCGACCTCCGCGCGCTCGTCGCCGGCTGAGTGAGCAGGCGCCCGGCGGGCGCGCTAGGGTCGGAGCCATGGAGGTCGCCGTCGTCGGAGCCGGACCCGGAGGCGCGTTCTGCGCCGAGCGCCTGAGCCGCGCCGGTCACAGCGTGACGGTCTACGACGCCTCCCACCCGCGCGAGAAGGCCTGCGGGGGCGGGGTGACGCCGATCGTCTTCGAACGGTACCCCGAGCTGCGCGAGCTTCGCAGTGCTGGCCGGCCCGCCTCCTGCGCGCGTCTTCGCACTCCCGACGGCCGCGTGCTCTCGGTCGACATGCCCGAGCCGATCGACATCTTCTCGCGCCGCACGCTCGACGGGATGATGCTCGAGCGCGCCCTCGCCGTCGGCGCCCTGCACCGCGCCGAGCGCGTGCGCCGCGTGGCTCTGCAAGACGGGGGAGTGAGAGTCGAGAGCGACGCCGGCACGGCGGAGTTCGACTTCGCGGTGGGCGCAGACGGGGCGTCGAGCATCGTGCGCCGCTCGCTGCTGGGCGAGATGCCGGGCGGCCGCGGCGGCTGGGCCGCGGCGGGCTTCTACGTGGAGGGCCTCGAGGAGCCGGGCATCTACATCGAGTTCCTGAGCGACGTGAAGGGCTACATCTGGAACTTCCCGCGCCCGGACCACGGCTCGGTCGGCGTCGTCGCACCCATCGGCCGCGAGAGCGGCGCCAAGCTGCGCCAGCGCGTGCTCGAGATGCTCGAGGCGCGCTACCCGGGGAGCCTCTCGCTGCCGCGCGAGCCCTACGGCATGAGCATCCCGTCACCGTCGCCACGGCAGGGCAAGTGGCCGCGCCTCGGGGGAGCGCACTTCGCCCTGATCGGCGACGCCGCGAACCTGGTCGACTCCATCACCGGCGAGGGCATCCACTACGCGATCGACTCCGCCGCCTTCCTGTCCGACGCGCTTCACGAGGCCGGCCCGCGCGAGGCCCATCGCCTGTACCGCGCGCGCTGGCGCGCGGGTCCTGGCCGCCAGATCGCGCGCTCGGCCCACTGGGCCGCGCACTACTACCATCCCTGGCTGGTCGACCGCGTGCTCGGCCTGGCCCACCGGAGCAGCCGCATGCGCCGCATCGTCGCCGACCTGCTGATGGTCAAGCAGCCCTACACGAAGCTGTTCGGGAGGGTGATGCGTGATGTACTCCAATGATGTCGGGGAGCTGCAGCCGGCCTTCTCTACCCCCGCTCTTCCCGTTCGGCTCCGAAGTGTGCGAGTAGTGATTGAACCGTTCTCGGAGTGCGTGGAGCCGGATACACGACGCCCCCGATAGGGCAACGAGTACCCGATCAGGGGCCTGCTTCGGATGAGACCGTCTACCGGAAGAGGAGAGCGCCGAGTGAACCGCCCTGGGTTCTCCGGAGACTCCGAGAATCCCGGGGCGGTTCAAACTGAATGTTCAGGGCCTCTATAGCCAGAGTGAGTTCGGCATCCTTGAGTTTGATATCGCAGGCTTAACGGCGGGATCGGAATACGA
>CAZLBF010000396.1:0-8855 GCA_964557495.1 uncultured Myxococcales bacterium
CCGAACAGCGCGGTTCGAAGTGGAAACCGCTCTACCTCGGCTGTTACCTTTTTCACAGGGGGCGTTGATATATGCGTTTCCGGCACAATGTCAGGGTCGGAACAGCCGCTCAGCAAGAGATACAGGCTTATCAACCCGATCGTTCCCATTAAATTACGCATCGATCTCCTCCACGTTTTTGGCTAGCAACATGCCGACCTCTCCCGGATCGGGGCCCCCCTGGGATTTGACATAGTTCCCGTACCCGGACGTGCCGTCCGAACGCAGCTTGGGGTTCCTATCCGCCAGGCTCGCTCTTCTTCACCGGCGCCGCCTGGCTCCAGTGGCTCGAGGCCGTCAACGGGGACGTGGCCACGGCCCTGGAGGAGACACCACGCCCGTGGCGTTGGATCGGGTGGCTCCCCCGCAACCTCGGCTACCTGGCGTGCACGGCCCAGCTTCTGGGAACGATCCTCTTCAACTTCAACACCGCCGACGCCCTGATCGGCGGTCTCTCGTGGCGCGAGGAAGACCTGCTGATCTGGACGCCGAACATGCTGGGCTGCGCCTGCTTCCTGCTCTCGAGCGGGCTGGCCTGGGTGGAGCTCTCCCACGGCGCCTGGTCCTTCGCCCCGCGCAGCGCCTCGTGGTGGATCGTCGCGGCCAACCTGATCGGCTCCGTGGCGTTCCAGCTCTCGGCGCTTCACAGCTTCGTCCGACCCGGGGCTCCCGATCCCCACGAGCTCTGGCTGGCCGGCTTCTACACATTCGTGGGGGGCGCGTGCTTCCTGCTGGGTGCCTACCTGCTGGTTCCGGAGCTCTTCGAGGAGCAGCGGGCGGAGGGGTGACGAGGCGCGCTTGTCGATGCCGCGTCATCCGTGTTTAGCTAGCGTTCTCGAATCCTCGTTTTCGAGTCTTCGTTCTCCAGTCATGAACAGGAGAAGCCATGCGCAAGATCGTGAAGACCGACGAGCTGAGCCCGGAAGAGGCCGCGATCACCCCGAGCTACGCCCAGCGCGCGATGACGCAGCCCGTCCCGAAGTACGAGCTCGCCGAGGAGGGCATGGAGGCGGACCTGGCCTACCAGCTCATCCACGACGAGCTGCTCCTCGACGGCAGCGCTCGCCTCAACCTCGCCACCTTCGTGACCACCTGGATGGAGCCCCAGGCCGACAAGCTCATGGCCGAGTGCTTCCCCAAGAACATGATCGACAAGGACGAGTATCCGCAGACGGCCGAGATCGAGAACCGCTGCATCAACATCGTCTCGCGTCTCTTCCACGCACCCGAGGAGGGCGTGGGCGTCTCCACCATCGGCTCGAGCGAGGCCGTGATGCTGGCCGGCCTCGCGCTCAAGTGGCGCTGGCGCGACCGCATGCGCGCGAAGGGCAAGTCGACCGACCGCCCCAACATGATCATGGGCTCCAACGTCCAGGTGGTCTGGGAGAAGTTCTGCCGCTACTGGGACGTGGAAGCCAAGTACCTGCCCATGGAGCGCGGCCGCTACGCGATCACGCCCGAGCAGGTCGTGAACGCCGCCGACGAGAACACCATCGGCGTCGTGGCCATCCTCGGCTCGACCTACACCGGCGAGTTCGAGCCCATCCAGGAGATCCACGACGCGCTCGTGCAGCTGAACGCGAAGAAGGGCTGGGAGGTTCCGCTGCACGTGGACGGCGCGAGCGGCGCCTTCGTGGCGCCCTTCCTGCACCCGGATCTGGCCTGGGACTTCCGGCTGCCCCTCGTCAAGTCGATCAACGCCTCGGGCCACAAGTACGGGCTCGTGTATCCCGGCGTGGGCTGGGTGACGTGGCGCAGCCACGAGGACCTGCCCGAGGACCTGGTCTTCCACGTGAACTACCTGGGCGGCGACATGCCGACCTTCACACTCAACTTCTCGCGGGCCGGGAACCAGGTGATCGGCCAGTACTACAACTTCCTGAGGCTCGGCCGGAAGGGCTACACCGCCATCATGGAGGCGCTGCGCGACACCGCGACCTGGCTCTCCGGCGAGATCGCGAAGCTGGGGCCCTTCGAGCTGCTCTCGGACGGCAGCGCCATCCCCGTGTTCGCCTTCCAGGCGAAGCAAGGGACGCCGTTCAGCGTCTTCGACCTCTCGGATCGGATGCGCGAGCGAGGCTGGCAGGTGCCCGCGTACACGATGCCCGACGACGCCACGGACGTGGCGGTCCTGCGGGTCGTGGTACGCGAGGGCTTCAGCCGCGACCTTGCCGGGATGTTCCTCGACGACCTGCGCTCCGCGATGGAGCAGCTCCAGAAGGTCCCACCCCCGGCGCCCAAGAGTCCGGCGCCGAGCTTCTCGCACTGAGTCGTTCGAGACGCGCGCGTCCTACTTCGGGTCGTCGCCCGCCATGTCGACCCCGGCGAAGCCGAACAGGAAGTCGAGGAACTCGAGCGGATTCAGGCCCGCCCGCGCCGACACGAGCAGCAGCGTTGCCCCTACCTGCAGGTCGGTCGCCTCGTTGAAGGAAACCTCAGGAGGAAGCGGCAGCCAGCGCGCGTCGTCCAGCGTTCCCTCGGCCTCGACGCCTTCCACCATGCCCGAGACCACCTCGGTGGTGTTGGCGGTCGGATGTCCGATGGCCACGAAGGCGGCCGTAAACTCCTTCACCTCGAAGGCGGCGCGCCAGCCCGTCGAGTTCATCACCTGGCCGGCCGGCATGCCCTCCTTGCCCGCCCAGAACATCGAATGGGGGAAGCTCGAGCTGATCTGATAGAAGGAGCCTGCGACGTCGCGCGAGTCCGAGCCCACCATTGCCGATGCGGTCACGCTTCCGAACGTCGGGTGCGTGATCATCCCCGCCTTGGCGTCGGCCGCGATGCCCACGCCGATCCCCATGCTGAGCGACATGCTGTCTTGAAGGTCGGCCATGCGCCCGGGCGCACAGCCGAGCGCGAAGAGGGCGATCGCGCCCACCGAGAGAACGAGCTTATGCATATGATTCTCCTCGGGGGGTTGGTGAGAAGATAGCGGGCGATCCGGAGCCGAACAGGGCCCTCGAGCCTAAGGCGTCCACCCGCCGCCGAGCGCGCGGTAGACGTTGATCAGGTTCTGCGTGACCTGGCCCCGACTGGTCGCGAGGTCGTCCTCGCGTGTGAACAACGAGCGCTCCGTGTCGAGCACGTTCTGGAAGTCGGTGAGGCCGCGGCGGTACTGGGTGTTCACGAGGTCGAGCGCCTGGTTCAGGGCTCGGGCCGAGCGCTCGAGGGCGTCGCGCCGGTCCTGCTCCTGGACGAACGCCACCAGCGAGCTCTCCACGTCCTCGAGACCGTCGAGAATAGTCTGCTGGTAGCTCGTGAGCGCCTGCTCGGTCAGCGCCTCCTGGACGCGGATGTTGGCGCGGATCGCGCCCCCCGAGAACAGGGCCCACGTGAAGGAAGGGCCGAAGCTGTAGCCTCGGCTGTCGGAGTCGCTCCAGTCGGAGGAGTCGAAGCTCGAGAGGCTGAAGCTCCCGAGCAGGCTCAGGCGCGGATAGAGGTCCGCGGTGGCGACGCCGATCTGGGCGGTCTGCGCCGCCAGCTGGCGCTCGGCCGCACGGATGTCGGGGCGCTGACGCAGGAGCTCGCGCGGAAGGCCGACCACGACCTGTGCCGGGGGCTGAGGGATGGGAGCCTCCTCCGTCAGCTCGGCGTGGAGCGCGGTCGGGGGCAGTCCGAGCAGCACGCCGAGGCGGTTGATCGCCTGCACCAGCTGCTGGCGCAACGGCGGCAGGGCGGCCTCCGTGGCCGCGAGGTTCTCCTCGGCCTGCCGCACGTCGAGATCGCCGACTAGACCGGCCTTGTTGCGCGCCTGCACCACGCCCAGAGTCTCGCGCTGCGTGCGCACGTTCTCCTGGTTGTAGCGGATGCGCTCCTGGAGCGTGCGCACCTCGGCGTAGGTCAGGCCTATGTTCGCGTAGAGGACCACGAGCGTGTCGCGCAGGTCTTCGACCGCGGCATCGAGATCCGCCGATGCCGACTCCACGGAGCGGCGGATCCGCCCGAACAGGTCGACTTCCCAGGAGCTGCTGAGCCCCGCGGAGTAGAGCCCGTCGACGCGGCTGCGCGGCGGCGGCACGCCCGTGGATTCGTTGGTGCTCTCGCGGTTTCGCGAGAACTCGCCCGTGCCGTCGATGGCGGGGAACAGGTCCCCTACGGAGATGCCGCGTCGCGCGGCCGCCTCCTCGATGCGGGCCACCGCCTGGCGAATGTCTAGGCTGTCCCGCGTCGCCCGCTCGATCAAGCTCGTCAGTACCGGGTCGTCGAGGGTCGTCCACCACGTCTGGAAGCTCGACTCCCCTTGCTCGAGGCCGCGCGTGATCTCCACGTGCCAGGCGTCGGGCACGTCCGGGCGGGGTTGTGCGTAATCTGGCCCCACAGCGCAGCCCGCAGCTGCGAGCAGTGCGGCTAACCCCCCGGCGGCCAGCAACAAGCCGCCTCGCGTGTGAAGTATCATGCTGTCGGTCCTCCGGATCGGCTGCAGGGGTATACGGTGCCACAGCTGCCGGTCCCTATGGTCCGAGTTTGCGACGAGGCTTGTCCAGAGCTTGCGGGTCGAGGTGATGCTGTCCGTCCGCGCAAAAGAAGCGATCAAGACCGCGCTTGCGATGACGCTTGCCTACGGGACGGCGTTCTACCTCGGCTGGGACCATCCCTCCTGGGCCGGGATTGCGGTGCTGATGATCAGTCTGTCGACGGCCGGCCAGTCCCTGAACAAGGCCGGTCTGCGCATGCTCGGCACGCTGCTGGCGGCCGTCGTCGCGCTGACCCTCCTCGCGCTGTTCCCCCAGGACCGCTGGGGGTTCCTGGTCTCTCTCTCCCTCTACCTGGGCTTCTGCGCCTACATGCTCGCCGGGCCGGAGCGCTCGTACTTCTGGTTCTGCGCGGGCTTCGTCTGCCTGATCATCATGGTCGCCGGCGCCAGCAGCCCTGAGAACGCCTTCGAGGCCGCCGTGGCCCGCACCCAGGAGACCGCCCTGGGCATCGCGCTCTACTCGGTGATCGCTGCCCTCCTGTGGCCCCGCCGGAGCGGGCCCGAGCTCGAGCGGACCAGCCGCGCGCTGCTCGCCACCCAGCGCGGGCTCTACCAGGTGTACCGCGAGCTCAGCCGGGGGCAGGGATCGCTCGAGGACGCACGCCCCCTGGAGAAGCAGCAGGTCCAGCAACTCGCGCAGCTCGCACCCGCGCTCACGGGGGCCGAGTCCGACACGTTCGAGGTGTGGGAGGTCCGCAGCACGTGGCGTAGGTTCAGCGCAGAGTGCACGCAGCTCCGCGAGATCCTCTCGCGTTGGCGCGAGAGCCTGCCGGAGCTCGAACGGATCGACGTAGAGGCGTGCCTGCCCAACCTGGGGGACGTGTTCGCGGAGATCGACGCGCGCTTCACTCAGATCGAGAGCATGCTCGCCGGGGCGGAGCCTACGCGAGAGCCAGCGCCCATCACCCCGAGCACGGACGCCGCCAGCCTGGACCGACTGACGCACTTCGAGAAGGCTGCTCTGGCCATGGCCCTGACGCAGCTGCATGCGCTCAGTGCGGTGAGCGAAGCTCTGTTCGAGACGACGCGAGAGCTACTGGAGCCGACACCGGCCGCGAAGACCCGACCCGCAACATCCCCAGCGAGCGGCTTCCGCATCGATCCCGAGCGCTTCGACGCGGCCCTCTCGGTCGGCGCGACTGTCTCGCTCGCTTTCTTGATCTGGGTCTACGTGGATCCGCCGGGCCACGCCGGCTTCGTCCAGATGGCCGGCACGATCGCCATGGCGGTCGTGATGACCGGCGCTCGCGCGCAGAGCATGCTCGTGCCGTTCGCCTTCGGGTCCGTCGCCTGCGCCCTGTTCTACGTCTTCGTGATGCCCCAGCTCTCGGGCTTCATGGAGCTGGGCCCGGCGATGTTCGGCGCGATCTTCCTGGTCTACTACGTGTTCTGGCAGCCGCAACAGGCTTTGATGAAGCTGGCCGCGGGCGTCTGCTTCGTCTCCCTGATCCCGATCCAGAACGAGCAGAGCTACAGCTTTGCCGCGTACGCGAACTCCGCGGTCATGCTCATGGGGAGCGTGTCGCTCGTCATCGTCACGGCCTGGATCCCGCGCTCACCGCGGCCGGAGAAGCAGTTCCTGCGCCTGCTCGCGCGCTTCTTCCGCCACACCGAGGTCCTGATGTGGCGTCTCGCGCCGGAACACGGGCAGCGGCCGGGAGTCGGGCGGCGGTGGCAGGAAGCGCTGTACGGCGGTGACCTGCAGGCGCTCCCCCAGAAGCTCGCGGCCCTGAGCCCGCGCCTGGACTACTCGGCGCTGCAGGGCAGCTCGCCGGGGCAGGTACAAGAGCTCGTGACGAGTCTGCAAGCGCTCGCCTATCGCCTGCAGGAGCTGGACGAGGTGCGGCCTGAGGCTCTCGAGAACGAGCTCGTGCGCGAGCTGTCCGAGGAGGTGCGGGCCTGGCGCGACGTCGTCGCGAGGCAGTTCGCGCGGCTCGGAGACGATCCGACGCGGCCCCTGGACCCGCCTGCGACGCTTCGGGCCCGACTGGACGCGCGACTGGAGAAGCTCGAGGCGCGGGTCGACGAGACGGTCGGCGTCGCACGCCAGGGAGGGGCGACGCCGGCGGACTACGAGACCTTCTACCGCCTGCTAGGGAGCTTCCGGGGCATGTCGGAGGCAGCGCTCGCATACTGGCAGCTCGCCTCTGACATACGCTGGGCTCCCTGGCAGGAGGTCAGGTTCTGAAGCAAGTTCGACGCAGCGGAGAGCCAACCATGCCCTACATACCGATCGAATTCGCCATCGCCGGCATCTACCTGCCGCCCCTGCTGCCGGCCTCCGTGCTCGGCGTCGTCGCCGCTACGCTCACGGCGCGGCTGCTCAACCGCTATCGCCTCTCGCGCTTCTTCAGGTTCCCGCCCGTGGTCTTCCTGGCCCTCGCGACGATCTATACCGGCCTGATCGGGACCTTTATCATCCCGGTCTGACGGCATGAGCAACCTGGTGAAATCCCTGCTGACCAGTGCGGTGGTCCTGATCGCGGTCGCCATCGTCGCGGTCAAGTACTGGCACTACCTCGCCAACCCATGGACTCGGGACGGGCAGGTGCGCGCCCAGGTCGTACAGATCAATCCGCGCGTGAGTGGCCCCATCATCCACCTGTCCGTGACCGACAACCAGTTCGTCCACGCGGGCGACCTGCTGTTCGAGATCGATCCCCGTACGTTCAATGCCGAGCTCGATCAGGCCAAGGCCCAGCTCAACGTAGCCAAGGTGAAGGTGAGCAACGCGAAGTCCGAGGCCCAGCGGTACCGCGCGGCGCAAGCGGACAGTCCGGGCGCCGTCTCCGCCGAGGAGCTCCAGCTGAAGGAGGACACGGTCGAGGCATCGGCCGCCGAGGTTCAGCAGGCGCAGGCCGCGCTGGAGGAGGCGCGCCTGGATCTCGAGTTCACCAAGGTCCTGGCCCCGGTGGACGGCTACGTGACCAACCTGAGCCTGCGCAAGGGGGACCAGGCGGTCGCCAACCAGGCGGCGCTCGCCCTCGTCGACACGAGCTCGTTCTGGATCCACGGCTTCTTCCGCGAGACCGTCGTGGGGGACATCCGCGAGGGGGACCGCGCCATCGTGACCCTGATGACCTACCCGGATCGACCCCTCGAAGGCACGGTCGACAGCATCGGCTGGGGGATCGCCCAGTCGGACGGCAGCGCCGGCGAGGACCTCCTGCCGCAGATCAGCCCGACCTTCGAGTGGATCCGCCTGGCGCAGCGCGTTCCGGTGCGCATCCACATCTCCCAGGTCCCGGACGGCGTGAAGCTCCGCGTCGGCACGACCGCATCGGTGCTCGTGATGAAGGGAACGGCGGGCACGCAGAGCGCCGAGACCGTCCCGCCGGCCCCGAGCGCCCTGCAGTAGGTCAGAGCCGTCCGAGTGGACGGCGGAACGTCTGATCGACCGGGCCGGTGATGCAGATGTCCCGGACCTCGTCCTCGGCGTCCACCAGCACCGAGACGGGGTAGGCGGGGACGAACACGGCCGCGCCCACTACGACCTGCACGAGACCGAGTGGTCGCAAGGCAAACAGGTCGTAGGCTCTGCGTCCGCTGTCCGGGACACGGCCAACGCGCTCGGCCACGTCGCGGGAGACCTCGGACGAGTACACGGGGTACTCCTCCGCGTCGGCCGGTAGCGGCGTCGTCCCAATGGCGAGGAGCCAGACCGAGAGCACAAACGTAGACGTCGGGCGATTCATCCGATCCCCATTCTATCCGATGTCGTCCCCACCTCTCATGACAAGACGGTATGCTATCGGGCGATCCCCCACGCCCCGCCCTACTGCCCCTCAGCCAAGGGAGTACCCATGAAACACGGGATACGGGCCGTGTTCCTTCTGATCTCTGTCGCAATCGTCGTGGGCTGCGCAACGTCCCCGGCGCGGAACGGACAGCGGCTCTTCGCCGGGTGTCGCGACAAGGTGGACGACCAGGAGTCCCTGCGAACCGGAATGTTCGTCTGCGACGGTGACCGAGAGCCGGAGCCGTTTGGGGGCAACGGCCGGGCCTGCGGCGATTGTCATGTTCCGGGGGACAACTTCGGAATATCGGTGCAGCGCATCGCCACTCTCCCCGACGAGCATCCGTTCTTCTTCCCGGGACTCGACGAGGATCAGAGTCTGCTCCGGAACCATGGCCTCGTGCACGTCATTACCCCGGACGGCATCGACGAGTTCCGTCAGACGCCGAAGCTGGTCCATCTACAGACCACGTGCGACGGCGACGGCAACTGCGACGCTCTGGGGCTGTTGGGAGACCGCATTCCGAATCTCTGCGTCTTCTCGGCGCAAGCCATCACGAACCACATGGCCAAGACCGTCGAGCGGGTACCGGGCAAGGACTTCCG
>CAZLBF010000397.1:0-3761 GCA_964557495.1 uncultured Myxococcales bacterium
AGACCCACTCGTCGTACTGCGGCTTGATGTTGATCCGCTCGATCCCCGGAAACTTCTTGAGCCCGGCCATGTCGATCTCGTTGTCGAAGTGACCGATGTTCCCGACGATCGCCTTGTCCTTCATGCGCGCCATGTGCTCGACGCGGATCACGCTCAGGTTCCCGGTTGACGTGACGAAGACGTCGGCCGTCTCCACCGCATCCTCGAGCCGCACGACCTGATAGCCTTCCATCGCGGCCTGCAGCGCACAGATCGGGTCGACCTCGGAGATCAACACCCGGCAACCCTGTCCGCGAAGCGACTGCGCGCAGCCCTTGCCGACCTCGCCGAAGCCGCACACGAGCGCCACCTTGCCACCGAGAACGACGTCGGTGGCGCGGTTGATTCCGTCGACGAGCGAGTGCCTGCAGCCGTAGAGGTTGTCGAACTTGCTCTTGGTGACCGAGTCGTTGACGTTGATGGCTGGAAACTGGAGCTTGCCCTCTCGCGCCATCTGGTACAGGCGGTGGACGCCGGTGGTCGTCTCCTCGCTCACGCCGCCGATCGCGCTGCTGAGCTTCGTCCAGTGCTGCTTGTCCCGCTTCCGTTGCTCGGTGAGCAAGTCGAGCACGACGCCCCACTCCTCCGAGTCGCTCTCCGGATCGTACTCCGGCACCTTGCCGTCGGCCTCGTACTCGACCCCCTTGTGGATCAGGAGCGTCGCGTCGCCGCCGTCGTCGACCAGCAGGTCGGGCCCGGAGCCGTCGGGCCACTCCAGCGAGCGGGCCGTGCACGCCCAGTACTGCTCGAGCGTCTCTCCCTTCCACGCGAAGACGGGCGTACCCTTCGGATCCTTGGGCGTGCCGTCCTTGCCGAGCACCACGGCCGCGGCCGCATGGTCCTGCGTGGAGAAGATGTTGCAGCTCACCCAGCGGACGTCGGCACCGATCTCCGCCAGGGTCTCGATCAGCACGGCGGTCTGCACGGTCATGTGCAGGCTGCCCATCACCTTCGCGCCGCGGAGCGGCTTGCTGCTCGAGTAGCGCTCACGCAGCGCCATCAGGCCGGGCATCTCCCCCTCGGCCAGCCGAATCTCCTTGCGGCCGAACTCGGCGAGACCGAGATCGGCGACCTTGTACCAGCTCGACTCGTCCACGATCCCTCTCCCCTACAGCCCGAGGTCCCGGCGCAGCTTGTCCGCCAGGTCCGTGCTTTCCCAGGTGAACTCGGGCTCGGAGCGCCCGAAGTGACCGTGACAGGCGGTCTTCCGGTAGATGGGGCGCAGCAGGTCCAGGGATTCGATGATTCCGGCGGGGGTCAGGTTGAAGCGCTTGCGGATGGCGCGAATCATCGCGTCTTCGTCGACGCGCCCGCTGCCGAATGTATCCACGCGGATCGAGACCGGATCCGCCACGCCGATCGCGTAGGAGAGCTGGACCTCCGCGTGTGCCGCGGCTCCGGCCGCAACCAGGTTCTTGGCGACCCAGCGCGCGGCATAGGCCGCAGAGCGGTCGACCTTGCTGGGATCCTTGCCCGAGAAGGCACCGCCGCCGTGCCGACCCATGCCACCGTAGGTATCGACGATGATCTTGCGCCCGGTCAGTCCGGCGTCTCCCGCGGGCCCTCCGACCACGAAGCGGCCGGTGGGGTTGACCCAGATGCGGGTGTTCTCGTCCATCAGCTCCGCCGGGATGCAGGGACGGATCAGGTGCTCGACGACCCGGGCCTTGAGGTCCTCGTGCCGGATGTCGGGGGAGTGCTGCGTCGAGACCACCAGCGCGTCGATGCGGGCGGGCTGGTCACCCGCGTACTCCACCGTCACCTGCGACTTCGCGTCTGGCCGCAGGAACTCGAGCTCGCCCGAGTAGCGCAGGTCGGCGTGCTGCCGCATCAGCCGGTGCGCGAGCGTGATCGGCAGCGGCATGAGCTCCTCGGTCTCCTCGCACGCGTAGCCGAACATCATGCCCTGGTCACCCGCACCCTGCTCCTTGAAGAGCCCCTCTCCCTCCGACACGCCCTGGGCGATGTCGGGCGACTGCTCCTCGATCGCGACGAGCACGCCGCAGGAGGCGCCGTCCAGGCCGACCGCGGAGCTGTCGTAGCCCACGTCGAGGATCGTCTCCCGGACGATGGTCGGGATATCGACGAACGCCTCGCTCGTGACCTCGCCGGCGACCACAACGAACCCGGTCTTCACCAGCGTCTCGCAGGCCACGTGGCTCTGGGGGTCCGACGTGATGAAGGCGTCGAGAATCCCGTCCGAAATCTGGTCCGAGAGCTTGTCCGGGTGGCCCATCGAGACCGACTCGGAGGTGAACAGCGATCTGGCCATTGCGCGGGTCCTTCTGGGTGATCCTGGCGGTTCGGAAGTCGCGGCGGGAGCTTAGCCGCCGTCCGTCAATCGCTCAAACTCGGCCGGGAAGCGTCCCGACATCACGTCCTCGATCCGCTCCCGGATCTCGCCCGCGTTGCCCAGCCGGAGCACGTCGGAGAGAAGCTCGCGGGCCTCGGCCAGAGTGGACTCCCGGATGATCTTCTTGAGCAGCGGGATGGCGAACGGCGCCATCGAGAGCTCGTCGACGCCGAGCGCCATCAGGATCCAGGCGTGAGCCGGGTCCGAGGCCATCTCGCCGCACATCCCGACCACGATGCCCGCGCGGCGAGCGGCCTGGGTGGTGCGCTGGATCATCCGGAGATGGGCCGGATGGAGCGGCTCGTACAGGTAGGAGACCTGCTCGTTGGCCCGATCCACGGCCAGCGTGTACTGCAGAAGGTCGTTGGTCCCGATCGACAGGAAGTCGACGCGCGCAGCAATCAGCTCCGCGATCATCGCCGCGGCCGGCGTCTCGATCATGACCCCGACCTCGACGCCCTCGGGAACGCCCGCCTCGCGCCGCACCTCCTCGTGAGCCTTGAGCAACTCCTCGTGGGCGAAGTCGAGCTCGGCCAGGTTCGAGACCATCGGCAGCAGGATCCGCAGCTGGCCGAACCGGCTCGCGCGAAACAGCGCCCGGAGCTGGGCCCGGAAGAGCTCGGGGCGGTGAATCGACAGGCGCAGGCCCCGCAGGCCGAGCGCCGGATTGGGCTCCTCCCCGACCTCGACCCCGCCCGGCACCTTGTCCGCCCCCAGATCCAGGGTCCGGATCACCGCCCGGCGCGGCGCGACCGCCTGCAGGATCTCGCGATAGGCGACCTCCTGCTCGTCCTCGCTCGGAAGCGTGGCCCGGTTGAGAAAGAGGAACTCGGTGCGGTAGAGGCCGATCCCCTCCGCCCCGTAGCGCAGCGCGTCGGGGATCTCCTCGGGCAGATCCACGTTCGCCATCAGCTTGATCGCCACCCCGTCGACCGTCTCGGCGGGCAGGTCCGCGTAGCGCAGCAGCTGCTCCGAGATCACCCGGAGCTCGCCCTGCTGCCGCTCGTAGTCGGCGACCGTGCGCTCGTCGGGAGCGATGATCAGCCGGCCGGTCCCGCCGTCGAGGATCAGCAGCACTCCGTCCGAGATCTCGGCGGCCAGGCCGGGCCCGCCGCCGACGATGGCCGGCAACCGGAGGCTGCGCGCCATGATGGTCACGTGCGAGGTCCGCGAGCCGGCCTCGGTCACCAGGCCCGCGATGTCGGCGCGGGTCACCTGAGCCACCTCGGCGGGCGAGAGGTCCTCGGTCACGACGATGACGCCGGGCGGCGCATTCTTGAGCCCTTCGGGCTCGTGACCCAGGAGCGCGTGCAGCACGCGCCGCAGGCTGTAGCTGACGTCGCTCGAGCGCTCCCGGATGTACGGATCC
>CAZLBF010000398.1:0-4195 GCA_964557495.1 uncultured Myxococcales bacterium
GCCCAGCAGAGTGCCTGGGCGCCAGGCTGCCCGAACGCGCTCCTCGAGCTCCGCCCTGGCGGCCTCGGGCCAGGCGTCCGGTCCCCCGGGAGGCAGGATCCGCACTGCGCGGGGCACTCCGCCGTCGACGGCGTCGAGCGCCTCGCCCCGGTGCGGGTGATACAGGGCGCGGGTCGAGTCCCTGGGGGTCGAGCCCCCGTCGCGAGCCAGCACCGGCGGGGGGATACAGAGGAGTAGAATCGAGAGCGCAGCGGCCCGCATCTCGTCTGCTCCGAGCGGTCACTGCTCGGCGAAACCTGAGCGCACTGGCGGGCGTCCAATTCTACAGTGACACATGCGTAAATTTGACAGGAATTCCCGAGGTGAATACGATGATATTGCTGAGGGAATCAACAGTTTCGTACTGTAGATTAAGCTCGCGAGCTCAGCATGGGAGGCTAGATGGTGCCGGCTTCAGCCGTTGAGACCCCCGGGGTCCCCTCCTCCGTGCTCGACGAGATCCGCTCGGGAGCGCTGGAGAACGCGGGGGCCGAGAAGATCATCGAGTGGGGATTCGAGCGCTTCGCGCCGCGGATCGCGCTCTCCGCCAGCTTCGGCTCCCCCGAAGGCCTGGTGATCCTCGACATGATGCACCGGATCGATCCGGGCCGGACGCGGGTCTTCACGATCGACACCGGGCGGCTGTACCAGCAGACCTACAACCTGATCGACCGCGTGCGCGACCGCTACGACATCGAGGTCGAGATCTACTTCCCCGATCCCGAGCGCGTGCAGAAGATGGTGCGCGAGTGGGGGATGAACCTCTTCTACGAGTCGACCGAGAACCGCCGCCTCTGCTGCCAGGTCCGCAAGGTCGAGCCGCTCGACCGCGCGCTCGCCGATCTCGACGCCTGGATCGCGGGACTGCGGCCCGATCAGGGCGTGACGCGGGCGGACGTGCAGAGCGTCGAGATCGACGAGATCCACGGCGGCCGCATCAAGCTGAATCCGCTCGCCAGCTGGTCCCACGAGGACGTCTGGAGCTACGTGCGCAGCCACGAGGTTCCCGTCAACGCACTGCACGGCCAGGGCTACCCGTCGGTGGGCTGCGCTCCGTGCACGCGGGCGATCGAGGAGGGCGAAGACGCGCGCGCCGGTCGCTGGTGGTGGGAGAACCCCGAGAACCGCGAGTGCGGCCTGCACGTCGCATACGAGGGACAGGGCTCCGGGATCTAGCTCGCTACTGGCCGGCGTCGCGTCGGCGCAGGATCTCTCGGAGAACGATCACGTCCTGGCGGTCTTGGGGGCGGTCGGCGGCCTCCTTCGAGCGGATGATGTCGGGAAGATCCGCGACGAGGAGCTCGACGCCGAAGACGTCGAAGTGCACGGCGCCGTTCGCCAGATCGTCGAAGCCGTCGGTCCCCGACGGTGTGAAGGCGATGTCGACTCGCCCCGCGGAGGTGACGAGGTTCCACAGCTCGGCGCGGCCCAGCGCCGCCGCGCTGCAGTAGAACGCCAGTCCCTCGGGGACGCTCTCGGTGTACACGCGCGCATCGAGCTCGCGTAGCGCCGCGGCGAGCTTCTCGAGGTTCCCTGCATCGCGGGACGGAGTGATGTCGGCGTCGGCCGTCAGACGCGGGAACCCGTGGAGACGCGCCGCCAGCGCGCCGATCAGGACGTAGGCGACGTCGTGTCGGCCGAGAGTCTGGACGATCTTCTCCGGATCGAGCGGGGCACTCTCAGGCACGGCGAGCCGCCGACTCGAAGCGACTCACGTTGCCGACCTCGCGCAGCCGCTGCTCCGGCGTCAGGGCCAGGATCCGCGAGACGTCATCGAGCATGTGGGTCTCGACGACGGGAAGGGGAACCAGCTCGGCTCGCAGCTCGAAGCCCGCCGCTCCGAGGAGTCGGCTCAGCGTGTCGCTCCCCGGTCGGGTCTGGCCCGCCTCGATCCGGGCGACGACGGACTGCGAGGTGCCGGCTCGCAGGGCCAGCTCGCGCTGACTGAGCCCGGCCCGCGACCGGGCCTCGCGAACCAGCAGCGCCGGGTCCAGGCGAGGTAGCATGAGCCTATGATAGCTAATTAGCTATCAGAATGGAGCCTGCCGTGGAGCTTGCATCCGACCATCTCGCCGGCGATCTGCTGGCGAAGCCCCCCGGGCCGGCAGAAATGCGACGTTCGCGCCCTACGGTGCGAAGGTCGTGATCACGATCCCGAACCCCAGCAGCGCCGTGATGACCAGGGTGATGATCGTGAATTGGCGATCCGCCATTGTGCCCCCTCGAATGCCCTTCAAAGCATCGACGAGCCTCCGCGCGAAGTCAGTGCGCCCCGTCACACACCGGCCCGGTTCCCGCGGCGCGACGACTACGCGCGGAGCACGAAGCGGCGGTAGAGCGCCCGGGTGTCGACAACCGCACCGATGTGGGCCGCGAGCAAGAAGCTTCCCCCGAGCTTGCGGTGCAGGAACAGCGTCTCGGAGGGAGGGTTGGGCAGGCGGTGGTGCGCGAGCGCCTCGAGGCTGGTCTCGCGCGCGCGCCGCGCGAGGTCGGAGTTGCGGAAGTCGTAAGGCTGCTCGCCGCGCAGCGGCTCCGTCAGCAGCCTCAGCAGCTCGACGTAGATGTCGAGCGCTTCCGGAGCTTCGTCCCCGTTGAGGAATCCGAGCTCACGCGAAACCTCGAAGAGCGCCGGACGATCTTCGTCGACCGACGCCACGAGCAGCCGACGGTAGGCATCGGTGAACTTGCGCGTGAAGCGCCGCGCCGCACCGAAGTCGAGCAGCGCGATGCGTTCGCTGTTCGGGTCGAACAGGTAGTTGGCAAAGTTCGGGTCCGTCTGCATGAAGTGGAACTCGAACAGCTCGCGCAGCACCAGGCCGAGCAGCCGCTCGCCGACGCGATCGCGCCGCTCCTGGGAGTGCTCGGGTGAGCGGAGGTCCTCGATCGGAAGCCCGAACACGCGGTCGGTCGCGAGCACGCGTCGCGATGACAGCGATCGGTGTACCCTGGGAACGAGCACAGCCGGCTCGTCGCGGCAGAGCTCGCCGTAGCGTTCCGTGTTGTCCGCCTCGCGACGGTAGTCCGCCTCGCGCTTGAGCTCCTTCTTGACCTCGTCGAGGAGCGGGTCGAGCTCGAGCTCCGACGGCAGCAGGCGGGTCACGCGCAGCAGCACGGCCAGGTTGTCGACGTCGCTTCCGATGCTCCGGTCCACGCCCGGGTACTGGATCTTGAGCGCCAGCTCGGCTCCATCCGGCCCGCGCGCGTCGTGAACCTGGCCGATCGAGGCGGCGGCGAGAGGCTCGAAGTCGAACTCCGCGAACTTGGACTCCCAGTCGGCGCCGAGCTCGCGGACCAGCACCGCCCGGACCTGATCCTCGGGCATGAAGTGCGCCTGGTTGCGCACGGCCGACAGGATCTGGACGAAATCGGGGGGAAGCAGGTCGTCGCCGTGGAGAGAGAGCATCTGCCCGAGCTTCATGGCGGCGCCGCGCAGGTTCGAGAGCGTGTCGGTCACCCGCTGGGCGTTCGCCCGCGTGAGCACCACGCTCCCCTCCTCGCCGCCGCCGCCCAGGCGACGCAGCGCCTCGAGTGCGGTCTCGCCGGCGATGCCCGCGAGCATGCCGCCGAGGCGCGCGATGCGCTCGCCGCGACCCTGCGGAACGCGCGACTCGCGCCGACGCGGTGCCCGCCCGTCTCTGGACGGAGCGCGCCTGGCCGGCCGGGGTGCGAGCTCGGGAGGGGAGGAGTCGTCCATACTGGGTCAGCGCCCCTTGAATTCCGGGTCGCGCTTCTCGAGCAGCGCCGCGACCCCCTCGCGGAAGTCCTCGGTCTCGACCGTCCGCGACTGGATGCCCGCCTCGATCTCGGCCGCCGTGGTCGGATCCCAGGAGACGTTCCGGTACAGCGAGCGCTTGGTCCAGCGCACCGCGATGGGAGCGCAGCTGGCGACCTCGCGCGCGAGCTCCTGCGCCTTCGGCAGCACCTCGTCCGGCGCCACGGCGTAGTTCGCGAACCCGAGCTCGGCGGCCTCGGCGCCGCTGATCAGGCGGCCCGTGAAGAGCAGCTCGGCGGCGCGCGGGATCCCGACGAAGCGCGGCAGGAAGTAGGTCGTCGCCATGCCGGGGTGCAGGCCCAGCTTGACGAAGTTGGCGCCGTACTTGGAGTCGCGATTCGCGACCCGCACGTCGCACACCAGCGCCAGCCCGAGCCCGCCCCC
>CAZLBF010000399.1:0-3235 GCA_964557495.1 uncultured Myxococcales bacterium
CGCCGACGCGGTGGTCGAAGCCCGGCGGGCCGGCTTCAGCGGACGGGGTTGCTCCCGAGCGACCGCAGCGCCCACTCGTAGAGGCGCACGCCGATCGACCGCAACGGCTCACTGCCCAGATACGGCATGTGTCGCCCCACGATGGGCAGGCGGGTCAGCGCGTCGCGCTCGCCGGCGATCAGACGCGCGAGGATCTTGCCGGCGAGCTGGGTCATCACCACGCCCTCGCCGTTGAAACCGACGGCATAGAAGACGTTATCCGAGTCTTCGAGGCTCCCGATGGACGGCATGAAATCGAGAGTGAAGCCCATGGTGCCACCCCAGCCATGTGTGAAGCGCACGCCTTCCAGCTGTGGGAAGGTGACGAGGAGGCTCTCGCGAAGCCGCTCGAGCGCGGGCCGGTAGCGCCCGCTGGCGGGCTCGCTGTCGTAGAAGTAGGGCGAGCTCTCGCCCCCGAACACGATCCGGTTGTCGGCCGTGAGGCGCAGGTACATGAACTGGAGCCGAAGGTCCGACAGGCCCTCGCGGCCGCTCCAGCCGATGGCCTGCAGCTGCCGCTCGCTCAGGGGCTCGGTGGCCGCGACGTAGTTGCAGAGCGGGATCAGCCGTTCCCTGAAGAGCCCCAGCTGCGGGGCGTAGCCGTTCAGGGTGACGACGGCGCTCGCCGCCTCGACCTCTCCGAACTCGGTAGCGATCCGTACCGGGGTGCCGGGCTCCAGGCGCATCACCTTGGAGCGTTCGAAGATCTCCACACCCAGCCGTTCGAGCACCTGCTTCATGCCTCGCGCCAGCTTTGCCGGATTGAGGATCGCGTGCAGGGGGTCGCGCAGTCCGGCGACGAAGCGCTCCGTGCTCACCGAGCGGCGGAGCGCCGAGCGGTCGAGCAGCTCGGCCTCCAGGCCCATGGCGGCGTAGCGGCTCTGCTGGGCCTCGAGGATCGGAACCTGGCTCTCCTCCATGGCCATGGTGATGACGCCATTCTGCTCGAGATCACAGTCCACCCCGTGCGCGTCGACGAACTCCCGGATCTGCTCCAAGCCGAGCAGCGTCGCGTCGTAGTAGGCTCGCGCAGCCTCGGGCCCCGCCTCGTCGTAGACGGTGCTGAGGCCCGGCATGCCCGCGTCCGCGAAGCCGCCGTTGCGACCGCTCGCGCCGTAGCCGCAGCAGGCGCCCTCGAGCAGCACGATGCGCCGCTCTGGAAAGCGCCGGACCAGGTTGTACGCCGTCGCCATCCCCGCGAAGCCCCCGCCGAGAATGGCGATGTCGGCCCGCTGCTGGCCACGAAGCGGCGCGTTGATCCGCTCCTGGTACAGGCCGACCGACTCGAACCAGAAGTTGTCGACGAAGTACTCGTAGAGATCGGGCGGCCGGTGCGGGTCGTCGATGAACGCCTGCCGGGGCAAGGTGGCGGCCGCCCACATCCCGACCCCGCCCACCGCGGCCCCCGTCACGAAGGCCCGCCGCGTGATGCGTCGCTGTGTCTTGCGGCTCGAAACTGCCTGCTTCTCCGACATGGCGCTCGATCCTCCTCGGCTGCATGGGACCCGTGCTTGCCACGGACCGCGGAGCCATCATCTCACGGCCGGCCGGACTCGCGCCCCCGGGGGGCGGCTCTCGGGTAAGATCCACGGACAGGCCAACGAGCAGAGGGAGCCCGCCGTGAGCCACCGGGATGCCTTCAAGCGAGTCGAGGAGAGCGAGGACTACCTCGTCGACGTCCTCCGCCGCATCATCGCCGTCGACACCAGCGTGCCGCCGGGCGACAGCTACGCGCAGCTGATCGACGTCGTCGAGCCGGAGTTCCACAAGCTCGGATTCAGCACCGAGCGCGTGACCGTTCCCGAGGACAAGGTCGCCGAGATGCCCTGGGAGCTCTCCGGTCCCCGCGTGAACCTCGTCGCGCGTCTCGAGGTCGGGGAGGAGCGCGCATCGGCCTACGCGCACATGGACGTGGTCCCGGCCGACGGGGAGTGGACGCACGATCCCTTCGGCGGCGAGCGGGTGGACGGCAAGCTCTACGGCCGCGGCACGGTCGACATGAAGGGCTCGATCGCGTGTTTCCTGGGAGCCGTGAAGGTGCTCCACGAGATGGGAGCCCCGCCCCACTGGTCGGTGGACTGCCTGCTCTGCACCGACGAGGAGCTCGGAGTCTACCCGGGTGCGCGCTACCTGGCCGAGGAGGGCTACTTCTCGAGCCACCTGATCTGGCTGGAGCTCGGCGCCATGGAGCCGATCGTCGTCGTGGGCGCCGCCGGCTCGGTCCGGGTCGACCTGCGCGCGGTGGGCCGGAGCTGCCACTCCGGGATGAACTACCTGGGCGTGAACGCCATCGAGGAGCTGGTGCCGGTGCTCGACGAGCTACTGACGCTCAAGCGGGAGGTCGAGCAACGCGTGTCGCGCATCCCGACCTTCCCGCTCCCCGGTGCCCCCTCCGACAAGATGACGCCCATGTTCAACCTCGCCCTCGTCCGCGGCGGCACCAAGGAGAACATCGTGCCGGGCGAGTGCGAGCTCACCATCAACCGCCGCTACATCGTCGACGAGCGCTACGACGACGTCGTCTCCGAGATCGAGGCGGCAATCGCGCGGGGCCGGGCGCGCTCGCGCCTCGAGGATCTACAGGTGCGCTTCGTCCACTCCTACCCGCCGGTCGAGGTCGACCCGGAGACCCCCGCGACGCGCAAGGCGCTGGAGGCGAAGCGCGCGGTCAAGGGATACCCCGACTTCATCCGCGGCGGGGTCAGCGGCTCGACCGACCTCGGCTTCGTCGTCGAGGCGCTGCGACCCGAGCGCGTGCAGGTCGCCGGCTTCGCCCCGATCCGGGCCAGCGACCTCCGAGCCCACGCCGTCGACGAGTTCGTCTACGTCGAAGACCTCGTCGACATGACCAAGGAGCTGGTGCACTACCTGGGGTTCTGAGGGGAGGGCTCAGCCCGGCGGAGCTAAGATCTCATCGTGAACCAGCTTGGACGCCTACTCCTCTTGCTCCTGCTGCTGGTTTCCGGGTGTCGAACCGCAACCAAGCCACAGGAAGACGCGCTGGTTGCCGCGGAGCGGCGACGCATGAGCGCCGCTGGCTTCGAGCTCATGCTCGAGCGACAGAAGAGACTGCTGCGCGTTGCGGAGCAGATCCGTCTCCGGAACGAGCCGTTCTGCGGAGACCAGGTCAGCCCGGTCCTCGGGCTGATCGTGGCGAACCTCGACGCCTTGCCCGCCGCGTACCGCGAGCCGGCGG
>CAZLBF010000400.1:0-3414 GCA_964557495.1 uncultured Myxococcales bacterium
CTGCTGATCCGCGTTCCCGCGCTGCAGGATCGCGTGGTCGAGCGCGTGCTCGCCGCGGCAGTGCGGTCGTCGGCGGACGACCTGCTGCGCGAGGACGCGCTGCGCGTGCTGCTCTGCGGGACCGCCTCGCCGCTGCCGCACCCGTCGCGCGCCAAGTCCTGTACGGCGGTGTTCGCCGACGGACGTTTTTGGGTCGTGGATACCGGGCCCGGCTCGTGGAACCGCCTCGCGCTCTGGCGCATTCCGGCGGGCCGCATCGGCGCCATACTTCTCACGCACTTCCACTCCGACCACATCGCCGAGCTCGGCGAGTTCAACCTGCAGACCTGGGTCGCGGGGCGTCCCGGTCCCCTTCGGGTGTTCGGACCGCCCGGTGTGAGCCGAGTGGTGGCGGGGTTCGAGGAGGCCTACGCGCTCGACACGCGCTACCGCGTCGCGCACCACGGCGCCGAGCTACTGCCCGAAGCCGCGAGCCGCATGCAGGCCATCCCGATCGCAATCCTGGGCGCGGTGCCTGGCCCGATCACGGCGCTGGGCGTCGCACCTGGCCCGGTCGTCGTCCACGACGAGGGCGGGCTCCGGATCACCGCGTTCGCGGTGGATCATCGACCGGTCGCGCCGGCACTCGGCTACCGCTTCGACTACCGGGGCCGCTCCGCGGTCGTGACCGGCGACACCGTCAAGCTCGCAAACGTGATCGAGGCCGCGCAGGGCGCGGACGTGCTCGTCCACGAGGCACAGGCGAACCACATCGTCGCCGCGATCCGCGACGCCGCCGCCCAGGCCGGCCGCAACCGCATCGCGAAGATCATGGACGACATCCCGGACTACCACACGACCCCGGTAGAGGCGGCCGAGGTGGCCAACGCGGCGGGCGTCGATCTCGTCGTCTTCTCCCACCTCACACCGCCCCCGCCCAATCGATTCGTCGAGCGCGTGTACGTGCGGGGCGTCGCCGACGTACGCCCGGAGGGCTGGATGCTCGGCGACGACGGTCTCCTGATCGAGCTACCCGCCGACTCCGACGCCATCGACATCCGCAACCTGGACTGAAGTGGAAAGCGAGACCGCCCCCCCCTAACCGACCTTCTTGAGAACGGAGACCTCCCGGGACAGCCGGCCCTTGAGCTTCTCGCGCTCGACTTCCAGATCGTACTGCGCCTGGAGATTCAGCCAGAAGCGCTCGCTCGTCCCGAAGTACCGACCGAGTCGAATCGCAGTGTCGGCAGTCACTCCCCGCTTTCCATGGACGATCTCGTTGATCCGACGAGGCGGAACACTGATCTCCTTGGCCAGTCGGTACTGACTGATGCCGAGAGGTCTGAGAAACTCCTCAAGGAGCACTTCTCCAGCGTGCGTGGGGGGAAATTGCTTGGACGCCATGAGGCTCCCCTAATGATAGTCGACGACTTCGACCTGCTCCGAGTGGCCCTGTCGCCACACGAAACAGATGCGCCATTGGCCGTTGATTCTAATGCTGTACTGGCCGACCTACCCCTGCTGAACTGAAGCCTCGCCCGAGCGTTCGTCGATCCAGGCGAGGATCACGTCCAGGGCCAGGCCGAGGTTGCCGCACTGGCAGTGGGTGTGGGCGGACTCCGCTCGGGTGAAGACCCGGCCGGTCAGGGATCGGACGTTCGTGAGGGCCCGAGCCTGGCGGTGAAAGTGGTCGAGCGGCATGTAGTGGTCGTCGGTCCCCGCGAGCAGCAGGAAGTCCTGCGTGACGTGTCGGGAGATCGCTCGCATGTTGAACTCCCGCATGCGCCGCAGATACTCGTACGGGCGCTCCACGCCGAAGACGTAGGTTCCGTGCTCGAACGCCCAGCGCGTGAAGGGATCCCGCTCGATCTGTCGGAGCGTCAGCGCGTCGATCAGACGCCCTGCGCGCAGGGCCATCAGCGCGCGCATCGCGAGGCGCAAGGGCGCAGGGCGGCTGGAGAGGCCCGCCTCGAACAGGTCCCAGCACACGTCGAACGCGACCACGCGCTTGATGCGCGGCAGGAAGGCGGCGGCTCGCGGTGCCAGGTAGCCACCGAGCGAGAGCCCGATCAGCGTGACGTCGTCCAGACCGAGGTGATCGAGAACCGCCGCGACCGGCCGCTCCCACGCCGTCGTGAACGGGATCCCCTGGCGGCGGATCACCGACCCCTGACCGGGGCCCTCGAACAGCACCGTCTCGTACCCGGCTCGCGGAATGCACCGCACGACCCCGTAGAGCTCTTCGGCGTAGGAATCGAAGCCGCCGTGGATGACCACGACTCCCTTGCGCCGAACGCCTTCCGGCACGAACAGCCGCCAGGTCGGCAGGTAGCCCGTCTCGTAGGGCACCTCGGTCTCGCGCAGCGCACCGCTCGAGAGGTCGCCCGCCACGAGATCGCGGAACAGCTTGGCCTGCCGCTCGTAGGCGGCCGCCTTGTCGGGGTCGTCGGACGCCATGAAGAACTCGGCCGCGCGCAGGTAGGCGGCGCCGTTCTCGGTTCTGCGCTCCGAGAGGGCGCGCTCCGCCAGCGCCAGAAACTCGCGCTTCCAGTCGGCCAGGTCGGCAATCCGCGCCGCAGCCTCGCGGACCTCGTCGAGCTGCCCACCTCCGAGCGTCGCCAGGCGGTTGAGCTGGAAGTCCAGGCTCGTGTCCGGGTGGAGGTCGTGAACACCGACGGGGAAGCCCCAGTCACTCATCACACGTCTCCTTCGCCAGCGAGCGGCTCCCCCCGGCGCCGCAGCGCGCCGGTCGACGATACGCCCGTCAGCAGCTGGCGAGCAACTCCGGCACCTGGAGCACCGAGTCGACGACCCGCCAGGCCGCGCTGAAATCCTGCGAGGCGGTGAATGCGCTCCGGATGACGAGGCAGTCGAGTCCCGCCGCGCGCGCCGAGGCCAGTCCACGCGCCGAGTCCTCGAGTGCGAGTGCGTCCGAGGCGGGCGCACCGAAGCGGGCGAGCCCCGCCAGGTAGGGATCCGGGTGCGGCTTGGCTCGCGCGTAGTCCTCGATGGTCAGCACGAACTCGAAGTGCGCGAGCAGATCTCGCCCTGCGTGGATCAGATCGAAGTCTCGGCGCCGGGAGGTCGTGATGACGGCCATGCGATGCTCGGGGGCGAGCTCGGCGAGCACCTCGGGAACTCCCGCCACCTCGATGGGCTGCGTCTGGAGCAGCTCCCGGTAGTGCGCGTCGCGCTCGTCGCGCTGCACCTCGATGCGCGCCGCAGGCACGCCCAGCTCGCGCGCGAGATCCCAGCACGAGCGGCCCGCGGCCATCAGCTCCAGATAGCGCGGCTGGGACAGCTCCACGTTCAGCGGGGCCAGCGCGTCCCGCGTCGCCACGAAGTACCAGCGCTCGGTGTCCACGAGCACGCCGTCGTGGTCCCACAGCAGAAACCGCCGATGGCCCCGCGCCGGGGTCGGGCTCAGTAGACGCC
>CAZLBF010000401.1:0-2947 GCA_964557495.1 uncultured Myxococcales bacterium
GCGTAGAGCTTGTCGGACTGCTCGATGACGCTGGTCTCGTAGACGTCGACCAGCTGCTCCAGCGTGCCGACGTGGGCGATCAGCCCAGCGATCCTGATGTCGTCGCGTTCGTCCATGGTGGCCTTCTCGACTCGCTACGCGCTCTGGAATACGGCTTCCTGGAAAGGGAGGGCGGCGAGCTTGACGTTGAGGGCGAGCGTTCGAAACAGCTCCGCGGTCTCGCGCGGTATCTGAACCCTCGAGAAGAGGATCACGGCGAAGATGTCGCCCGAGGGGAGCATCCCGCCGAATCCCAGCACAGACCGGATTCCCAGCGGCTTCACGAAGTGCTCCTGGGCCGGGATGTTGGGGCTCTGCAGCGCCTCCGGGACGTAGAAGACGTTGAAGGAAGACGGTCCCGATTCCACGAGCAGACCCGAGTTCGGATTCAGCAGCACGTCGACCTCGACCCCGAGCTGCTGCAACAGGTTCGAGATCATCGGAACCTTGCTCAGCATCTCCGCGCTGACGAGGGGAATGACCTGGTGGGCGACGGACTCACGCCGCGAGTTCCACTGGGGCTTGTCTCCCGCAGTGGCGAGCAGGGTCAGGCAGCGCATGCCGGGCTTCGGGGTCTCGCCGTGCAGCAGCCCCTGCGCGACGATCCGGAGGCGCTCGTCGAGCTCGCCGTAGGCGTGGGTCTTGAAGAGCCGCACCAGCGCGCAGCAGCGCTCGCCGGAGTCGCGCTCGATCAAGTGATCGTAGAGCTCCCGGACCACCCGACTCGCCACCTCCTCCATCGTGCTGGCGCCGTCGCCGAGTCGGCGGATCGAGCTCCCGAGCTCGGTCATGTCGCGGAGCGTGAACTCCTTGAGGTCGAACATGACGGTGCTCCCGTGCGACCGCGAGCTGTGGCTGTTCATTGAGATTCGGCAGCGACTTCTCGTCGGAGCAGCTCCAGGACCGGATCGAACTCCTGGCGGTTGCGGTCGCTGAGCCCCGCCAGGCTCTCGTGCGCTCGGAGCAGCTGCAGCGCCCGGGCGCGCGGATCCTCGCTGCCGACCAGGGGCTCCATGCGCGTGGGGAGCGGGAGCGTATGCGGCACGATGCGCTCGATCACGCGCTGCATGCCGAGCTCCATGAACAGCTCCTCGACCGTCGGCGTGACCCCCTGCAGGCTGAGCTCGACCTGCGCCTGCCCGGCGCGCTGCGACAGCTCGTGGATGGTGCCCAGGAAGGTGCTGTCGAGGTGCTGGCAGAGGGCCAGGTCGATCATCACGTCTCGCCCCGCCTCCATCGCGGCGGCGCACTCGTCGTGGAACGCGGCGGTCAGGGCCCACTCGGCGCGCCCCTGGACGCTGAAGCTCGTGCGCTGGGAATCCGAGCCGAACAGGATCTCGAAGCTGGTGCGTTCCGGGGCCGGGGCCGGCAGCGGGCTGAGCGTCCCGTTGTCGAGCTGGGATTCTCCTGGCGAGGCGTCGAGCATGAGCAGGGTGACGTCGTCCTTGGGCGGCTCGTCTCCCGGCGCACCGAGCGTCTCCGAGAGCGCGAGGAGACCCTGCAGTCCCTCGGCAGCGTGTGCTCGCTCCCGCTCGAGCGTGGCCGCAACCTCGTCGCAGGGCGATGCGGCGTCTCCGGGAAGCCAGTCGTACAGGCCGTCGCTGTAGAACAGCATCCGGTCGCCAGGCTCGAGAGCCACCTCCTGCTCTGCGAAGTCGGCCTCGGCATGCAGGCCGAGAGCCGGACCGGTGTGAAAGACGCGCTCGACGCCGCCGCTCTTGCGGAGCACCAGGAGCGGAGGATGACCTGCCGAGGCGATGGTCGCCCTGCGGCTCTCGGTATCCAGGAGGCAGTAGGCCGCCGTCAGGAACAGGCCGGGCGCCGGGAAGCCGGCGCACAGCGCGCGGTTCGCGGCCTGAAGCGCGTCGCAGGGGCGCGTGGGTGCACCGGAGTCGGAGTCGAGGAACGGCAGCCGGCTGCGAAACAGCACCGCCAGCATGGCTGCGCTGAGCCCGTGGCCTGCGGCGTCCGCGATCAGGAGGACCGCCCGGCGATCGTCCAGACGCACGACGTCGTACAGGTCGCCGCCGATGCTGCGGCTGGGTCGGTAGAGGGCGTGAACGCGGAAGCCCGCGAGCTGAGGCGCAACCTGGGGCAGGAGCGCGCGTTGGATGACGCCCGCCCGGTGCAGATCGGCCCGGAGGTTGTCGGACTGCTCCCGGAGCAGGCGGTATGCCTCCTCGAGATCCTCCACGTGCTCGCGCAGGCGCTCGTTGCTCTCCTGGAGCTCCCAGTGGAGCCGATCTCGCTCGGCCAGCAGTCGCTGATGCGCCAGGGCGTTGCGGACCGAGTTCCGGACGGGCTCGGGGCCGTTGAGGGGCTTCTCGAGGAAGTCGAAGGCGCCGAACTGCAGGGCCTTCACTGCAGTGTCGAAAGTTCCATAGCCGGTCAGCACGATCCAGGCGGAGCCCGGGCAGTGCTCCTGCGCCCACTGCATCAGGGAGAGGCCGCCCTCCTCGGGCATGCTGAGATCCGTGATCACGACGTCGTAGCGTCGCTGGGCCAGGCTCGCCCTGGCATCGGCGGCGCTCGAGGCCTGGTCGATACGACGGGCGTCTCCTTCGCTCAGAAGGAGAACCAGGAGCCGCCGGAAGTCCTCATCGTCATCGACGACCAGGACGCTCGGCTCGAGCTGCTCCGGAGGGGGGTCCGAGGAAGCCAGGGCACATCTCCCGTGTGGCCGAGAAGTGCTCCCACTCTACACCCGATCGTGGTCCCTCGAAACAGCGTATTGTGTACGAGAGGGCCCTCTAGCCGTCCTACCCGCAGCGCGGACAGCGGGATGTGTCGTAGCCCGCCTCCACCCTCCAGCGCTGTTGAGCTCCCGGGTCTCCCCGGTGCGGAGAGCCGTTGCCGCTGTGCTCGGAGCTGCCCGCCTCGGCTGGCCCGCGGCCCCGGCCCCGCTTCC
>CAZLBF010000402.1:0-3663 GCA_964557495.1 uncultured Myxococcales bacterium
ATCTCCTCCGCGAGCCGCACCATCGACTCGTTGTGTGGATAGTGGGCCAGCCGCAGGAAGTTCGCGCCGAGGACGCGCGCCCACTCGAGGAGCGTGCGCGCGTCCTCCTCGCTGTGCGCACGACCGGGGCGCAGAGGTGCCTCCTCGTGAATGCTGATGCCCCGCAGAAAGATCGGCTCGCCGTTCAGCAGGATGTCGTGGCCCCGCGTCTCGATGCGGCGGAACCCGATCCGCTCGGTCACCGCGTCGGTCTCCGCCTCGATCTCGACGTCGTAGCGCTTCGGGCGGTCGGGCGACCAGAGCTCGAGATCCGCCTCCAGCTCGACCTCGGCGTAGCCGTTGGTGTCGGTGGAGACCCGGGTGTCGATCCCGGCTTCGGGGATCCGCACCACCACGGATTGCGCGGCGTCCGGACCATCGAGCTTGATCCAGCCCCGGATCCGGCTGCTGGAGCCCGGCTCGAGCTGGATGAAGTAGTCGCGCACGAACGTCTTCGGAACCTCGACGAGCAGCACCTCTCGGGTGAGTCCCCCGTAGTTCCACCAGTCCGTGTTGACCGTGGGGACCGCGTCGCGGAGCCGCTGATTGTCCACCTTGACTACCAGGAAGTTCCCGCCGTCCCGCACCGCGTCGGTGATCTCGCACTGAAACGGCGTGAAGCCGCCCTCGTGCTCCCCCACCGGCTCGCCGTTCAGCCACACCTTCGCCGCATAGTTGGCGGCGCCGAAGTGCAGGAACAGGCGCGTCTCCGGCCGCGCGACCCGCTCGAAGTCGGTCTTATACCAGACGGTCCCCTCGTAGAAGAAGAGGCGCTCGGCCTGGGAGTTCCAGTCCCCCGGCACGTCGAGCTGATCGGACGTGTCGAAGTCGTACTCGACCAGCTCGCCCGGGTTGCGCGGCTTGAAGTTCCGGAAGTAGCCGTAGCTCCAGGGTTGCCCGCGGTAGTTGTAGTACCCGGTCTCGTACGGATCGACGATGATCCGCCACTTCCCGTTCAGGCTCGTCGTCGACCTGGCCCCGACGTTCGCGATCACGCCGCCATCATAGCCCGTATACTGGCGCCCGATGTCCGATCTGCGCGCGCCCTCCGAGGCCGAGGTCCTCGCCTGGTTCGACTCGCTCTCGAACTGGAGCCGCTGGGGCGCCGACGACCAGCTCGGCACGCTCAACCTCGTCACCCCCGAGCTTCGCCGGCGCGCGGCGGAGCTCGTGCGCGATGGGATCCCGGTGTCGTGCGCCTGGGAGATCGACCCGCGGCCGGCGCGCGACCAGGCCTTCGGTCCGCCGCAGCGCTACATGCTCGCGACGGGACAGGGGCTCGACGAGAGGGAGACCGCACCGCGCTGGGCGGGCGCCTCGGAGTTCATCGGTCTCGTGTTTCACGGCTACAGCATCACGCACCTCGACTCTCTCTCGCACTATTTCTGGGACGGCATGATGTACAACGGCAGGCCCGCGGCGCAGGTCACGTCGGCCCAGGGGGCCACCGCGCACGCGATGACCGCGCTCCCCGACGGTGTGACGACGCGCGGCGTGCTGCTCGACGTCGCGCGCGTCCGGGGAGTGCGCTGGCTCGAGCCGGGCGAAGGCGTGTTCCCGGACGATCTCGAGGCAGCGGAGCAGCTTGCCGGCGTGCGGGTCGAGGCGGGCGACGCCGTGCTGCTCCGAACCGGCTACGGCGTGCGAAAGCTCGAGCAGGGGCCGGACGACGTCCGCGCCGTGGGCCGCGCCGGCTGGCACGCAGCGTGCCTCCCGTGGCTGCACGAACGGGACGTCGCCCTGATCGGCTGCGACACGGCCCAGGACGTGCACCCCTCCGGGTATCCCAGCATGCGCAGCCCGGTCCACGCCATCGGGATCGTCGCGATGGGCCTCTGGCTGCTCGACAACTGCAACCTCGAGGAGCTCGCGGCGACGTGCCAGCGGCTCGGGCGGCACGAGTTCCAGCTGCAGCTGGCGCCACTGCGCATCGCGGGCGCCACGGGGAGCCCCGTGAATCCCATCGCCCTGCTGTAGCTCTGCTCTCCGAGCGGGTTGTTCGCGTGACGGCCGCCGGGATCACACGAGCCGGGAGGGTGACGCTCGCCCTCGGAGGGCGTTCGGTCTAGGCTCATGCGCATGGCGGAGGAGCAGCCCCAGCGCGGCGTCGAGAACCCGAGCGTGATCGACCTGATCACTCCCGACCCGGAGACCGGCGAGGTCGTGCTGATCATGCTCGAGCAGCGCGAATGGAGCGACGACTACGCGCGCCTGAAGCAGCTCGAGGACAAGATCAACGCCTACCTCGTCTTCGTTCTCGACGGCTTCCTGGTGAGCGAGTACCCGGAGTACGAGGGCCGCCCGGTACGGATCCAGCTTAACTGCAGCCAGACACCCCCGTCCGACTCGCGCACCGAGAGCATGTTGATCGCCGCGCGCAACTACGCCTCCTCGAACGACGTCAACTTCGCGATCAAACGGATCGAGGACTGACGCGAGAACTCACGCCTCGAGCGCTCGACGCAGCGAGCGAGCGAACGACTGCCGGAGTCGAGCATCGGTCTGGACGCCCTTCGGGTCCAGGAAGACCTGGACCAGGAGCCCGTCCATGAGGGCCACGAGCAGGACGGCCGTCGCGTCCGGATCGAGCTCACCGGCGATCTCTCCCTGCTGCTGGCCGATCCGCACCAACTCGGCGAGCGCCGCGCGCACGCGGCGCAGCATCGGCCGAATGCGCCGGGGCTCCGAGGCCCAGAGCTCGAGCAGGATCCGACCCAGCGCGACGCGGGACTCGAACAGGCCGATCACCTCGTCGGCGAGGCGCGCGATCCGCTCCAGCGCGCTCCCCTCCGCCTCGAGGGCGGCCCGGAACGCCGACTCCTCCTCGGCGAGGATGTCGTCGGCGAGGTCGCGAATCAGGGCGGCCTTGTCGGGGTAGTAGTGATAGAGAGTCGAGCGACGCATCCCCGCCGCCGCCGCGACGTGGGCGAGCCCCGTCGTCGAGAGCCCGTGTCTGGAAAAGACCGACCGCGCAGCCGAACGGATGCGACCTCGCTGCTGCTCCTCGTCGACGATCTTCGGCACCGGCTCGCTACGCTCCCGTGTCGACGCCGCGCTTGCCGAGCAGGTTCAGCTTGTAGCGGCGGATCACCTGCGGATCGATGCTGCGGCCGGCATCGTCGGTGAAGTAGAGCGCGTCCTCGGGACACTGAACGATGCAGGCACCGCACTGGACGCAGCGCTCCGCGTGCGCGAGATCCACCTTGCGCACGTCGCTGCGCTTCTCGAAGCAGGCCTCGGGACAGACCTCCCAGCACGAGAAGACGCCCACGCAGCGCTCGCGATCGAGCGTGATCTGCCAGAGGCGGGACTCGAAGTGGCTGCCCCCTTCGATGGGCGTCGAGCCGCTGTAGTCGAACGTGAGCAGGCCCACGAGCGCGACACTCGCGACCGCCGCCGCGACGTGGGCGGCCGCGCCGCCGCCCGACAGCCAGACGGCCAAGCCCGAGGCGAGCAGCGCGCCCGCGGCCAGGAGCGCGCGGCGAGGGCCCGGGATCCGGTCGTAGACCCCGAACACCGCCACGGCCAGGATCACGGCGAGAGCCGCGAGCGGAAGGCTCCAGGCCGGCCGGAGCAGAGCGGCCCCGAGCGCCAGGACCAGCGCCGTGGGTGCCGCCCAGGAGG
>CAZLBF010000403.1:0-17378 GCA_964557495.1 uncultured Myxococcales bacterium
TCATCGAGGAGCGGCTGGTTCGGGATCTGCTGCCCGAGCTGCACGACGCGGGCGCCAGCGGAATCGTCGAGTTCCCCCTCAACAAGATCGTCTACTAGCGGGGGAGCCGGCCATCGGCCGGTAAAGCCCGCCTGGCATTACGGCCCCCGGGGCGGGCGTCCTGCGGTCCTCCGCCGGACACCCACTACCCCCCGAGTGAGGCATCTGGGTTCCGAACGAACCGTTCCGCGGACGAGTGTCCGTCGGAGGACCGCAGAACGCCCTGACGCGGTGCACGGGTCAAGGGATTCTGGACACGCCCGGGCGGTCTGCAGAGGGTGCGACGGGCGCTTAGTCCGCGCAGAACGGTCGTGTGCGCAGCACGGTGAACTCGAGTCTCGAAGTAGTGGGCGACCGGCGCACCCTCTGCAGACCGCCTCATCTAGGCAACTGGTGCCGGGCGGAGATCCGCTAATAGTGCTCGCCGTTGCGGGCTAGACGAAGCGGCGCCACATGAGGGCGAGGCCGGCGACCAGCAGGATGCTCGCGAGCAGGGCCCAGGGGGTGCCCGGGGAGTGGCGTCGAAGCAGGATGACGCCGGGTAGATGCTCGATGCTCTCGAGCATGACCGAAGATCCGTCGGCCAGCTGGCGCGGACGCCCCTGCGCCAGCCAGAGGTCCTCGCCCGAGCTGTTCGGCGAGGTTCGCAGGTGCACGCGCGCGAGCGAGCCTCCACCCTGGCCCGCAGGGGGATGCAGATAGAGCAGCCGGGCCTGCAGCCCGTCGAGGTCGCAGCTCGCCTTCAGCTCGACGCGGCAGCGGCTCCCCCCGTCGCGCACGAGCTCGACCGCGCCGGGGACGAAGGACGGACGCGCCAGCAGGAACAGCTCGCTGCCGAGCCCGGAGGAGAGCGGCTGGTTGTAGCTGACGATCGACTCGGAGACGGCGCCGCCCGCGCTGCGGACCTCGAGCAGCGCCCGAACCTGCTTGATGCCGCCGTCGGGCAGGTGGTCGATTTTCAGGTCCGTGACGCGCGCCTCGCGGCCGTCCGCCAGATCCTGCCAGCTCGGGCCGATCTGGATCGGGCCGCCATCGACACCCCAGAGACCGCCGACGCCGTGTGCGAAGAGGGCGATCAGGAAGGACACGTGAATCACGGGCGCGGCGTAGTCCCGCGGCGCCCGCAGGCCGTTGCGCCACTTGCTGAGCACGCTGCGCCAGGTCGCGATGCAGGTATTCAGCGCATACAGGCCCAGCACCGGTATCAGGATGTAGAACCACACGTGCGCGACGGAGGGCTCGACAAAGAAGCCGCGCACGTCGTCCATGCCGATCCGGGCGGAGGCCCCGTCGCGCGTCGCCGCGAACACGACCGAGCCCAGCGCCAGGAGCAGAACCGTGGCCTGGCCACACAGGACCCCCAGGCCCTGCGACCAGAGCCAGGCCCAGCGCGACGGTGGCGCACTGGCGACGGGCTGCAGCAGGTCACCAGGCATGGCTCGATCTCCCGAACAAGAGCGACGTTCCCACGTAGGCGACGAGCACCCACGCCAGGCCCACGAGCGCCAGGGCCGGACGAATCCATGGCCGGTCGTCGAGCGACGGCGCGAAGCGCAGGTGGATGAAGCTCGCGTAGTGGAACCAGAGGATCACCGACCAGATGATCTTTACGTCCCACATGAAGTAGGCGCCCCAGGCGAGCACACCCCAGACACCACCGCAGATCATCGAGAGCGACCACAGGGCGAAGCCCTGCAGTGCGAGGTGGTTGACCCGACCGAGCCAGTCCGGGTCGGGCTCGCGAAACCACGCGAGGCCGGCGGCGGCCGCCGCCGCCCAGAGGGCGTACGCGAGGAATGAGAGCGGCACGTGGAGCGGGTACCAGATCGTACGCATGAGGGGCGGCGGGTAGCTGGGGTCGAGCGGAAACTGCAGCGCCGTGCCGAGCGAGATGCAGGCCAGGACGAGAAGCGGCACGACGTAGAGCCGCACATCTCTCCAGGTCGTCGAGGTCACGAGGGCGAGCGCGAGCGAGGCCGCCGAGAACGACTCGAGCTTGTTCGTCAGCGGGAAGAACTCGATGATCCAGCTCCGGCCGATCAGCGCGGCGAGATGGAGCGCGATCCCGATCCAGAGCACCGCGCGGCCGACCCCGGTCGCGAACAGCGCGAAGGCGAGCGCCGCCGCGTACAGGGCCAACGCTCCGTAGAGGAGCGCGCCCGTCGCCAGCTGCGGAGACGCTACGAGGCTGGCGATGGCATCGGGCACGGGTGCATCCGGGTCAGCGCGGCAGTCGTACGATCGCGGTCAGCTGCGGCGAGATCCATTCCCAGAAGGATAGCGCCGCCCCCTACGCCACGTCGCTCGCCGAGCACGCACCCGCCGCGAGCTCGGCCCCCTCTGCCCTCGGCAGCGCGCGCACCGCGGTTCCCGGCTCGACCTCGGGCATCCGGAGGAACAGGACGACGACGCAAGCGAACGCGTACACGCCGAGGAAGCTCGTGAAGGCGATGTCGTAACTCCCGGTCCGGTCGTAGATCCAGCCCGCGTACGGAATGCCGAAGATCTGGACCGGAACCATTACGGGTGTCATCAGTCCCATCACACTGCCGAAGGCCTGCCGACCGAAGCCCGAGCCGATCAGGGCGCCCCACAGCGGGACCAGCCCTCCCATGCCCAGCCCGAAGATCGCCCCGGCCAGCAGCAGCCAGCGGTAGGCCTCGACGTTCAGGATCAGTGCGACCCCGGCGGCCTGCAGCCCGGTCGCGACCCAGACTGCGGCCCGCGCGGGTACGCGGTCGACCATCCAGCCGAACAGGACCTTCCCGACCACTCCGAGACCGGCCATCGTCGAGAGCACCCAGGCCGCCGCCAGCGGCTCGAAGCCGATGTCGGTCCCGTGCGGGATGATGTGCGTGAGCACCGCGCCGTTCGCACAGAAGTTGAGCGAAACGACGAAGGCGATCGCCCAGAAGTTCCGGTTCCGCAGCGCGTCCCGCGCGGACCACTCGGGGGCGGCGGGCGCTTCGAGAATCGGGGCTTCGGGTGCGAGCGGGCGTTCCGCCGCGTCGTCCGCAGCGCCGATGGATGCGTCGGGCGGGGCCGCTTCGCCGTCGGGCAGCATCCCGAGGTCCCCCGGCCGATTCACGATCACGAGCCAGACCGCGGGAAGCACCGCCACGAGCGTCACGACGCCGTACACCAGGAACGTGTTGCGCCAGCCGATCGCCGAGATCAGCAGCGTTGCGATCGGGGCCATCGCGAGGCCGGAGAGCGAGATCCCCATGCCCGAGACTCCGAGCGCGGTTCCCCGTCGCTCGGTAAACCAGTTCGCGACCAAGGTCGAGCCCGACAGCGCCCCCAGCAGGACGGTGCCGACGGCCAGGAATGTGCCGATCACCACATAGAACTGCCAGAGGGCCTCGATCTGGGATCCGACCAGGAATCCAACCGCCATCAGCACGGCGCCAACGCACATGATGAGGCGGATTGGCCCACGATCGATGGCTCGCCCCACGAACGGCGAGAGCACCCCGACCACGACGTTCAGGATCGCGAGACCCACGGCCACCCCGAGACGCGACCCGCCGAAATCGGCCGTGAGGGCCTTGAAGAAGACGCCGTACGAGTAGAAGACGAGCCCGACGGAGATGAAGTGCGTCAGGAATACGACCGCAACGATGCGCCATCCATAGAACATGCCGGGCGGAAGCTTCGCGTCGCGCCGGCCGCTTGTCTATGATCGCTGTCATGCGAGACGTGGAGCGAGGATGAAGCAGCCCTGGATCGATCACTTTGCCGTCGGTCTGTGGAGCTTCGACGACGCGGTTCCGGTCGTGGTCGAGACACTCGGCGGCCGGGCCGGGCGCGGCGGCCCCAGCCCCGGCTTTGACTGGCGCACCTGGGGCTTTCGCGGAGGCGGCGCACTCGAGGTGATCGTGCCCACCGGTCCGTCCGATGGATTCCTGCATCGTTTTCTGCGCGCGCGCGGACCGGGGATCCACCACGTGACGTTCTACGTCGAGGATCTGCGCGAGGCGTGCGAGCGGGCCGAGTCGTTCGGCTACGACATCGTCGGATTCAACGACTCCGATGCGGGCTGGCAGGAGGCTTTCCTCCACCCCAAGCAGGCCAGCGGCATCGTGGTGCAGTTTGCGTCCTCGAGCCCCGAGCACGAGTCGGAGGGGTACGAGTGGGAACCGCCGCCGCAGCAGGCCCGCGCACCCGAGCCCGTGACCCTGGTCGGCCTGCGGACGGCGGCGCCGAGCGCGGCGGAAGCGCTCAAGCTCTGGCGGGAGGTCTTCCTCGGGGACTGCCGGGAGCGGAACGGCGTGCTCCTGTTCGACTGGCCGGGCTCGTCCATGCGCATCGCGGTCGAGGTCGATCCCGACCTGCCGGTGGGCCCGCTTTCGCTCGAGGTCGAGACCGAGCGGGAGATCCCGCTCCTCGACGGCACGCCGCCCGCCGAGTTCGGAGCCCCCATCTCTCGCGCCCGCGACCTCTGAGCGGCCCGCGGTCGACTCGCGCTAGCAGAACCTGAAGAACGCCGCGGCGGAGATCTCGCCGGCTTGCCGCTCGAGCCGCTCGGCGAGCTCGCGGACGTGGTCCGCCCACGTATCCGCGAGGCCCCAGTCCGCCGGATCCGCGTCGCGCGCCCGGGCCAGACCCTCGATGACCGCTTCGGTCCACTCCGGCCGCGGCGTACCGGCGGCATCGATCACCGTCGTGCGCCAGCCGGACTCGGGGCCCCCGACGACGAGCAGCCCCGCGCCCTCGAGACCCCGGGCCGGGATCTCGACCACGCAGGCCCGCCCGCGCGGGCCGTCCTCGAGCTCGAGCAGCAGACCTTCGACGAGGGGATGCCCGCTCGCGAAGAAGTCGACCTCCTCGCGGCGAACCGCCTCCGCGCGATCGAACGTACCGAGGAAGCGGCTCCCCCCGTCGACTCCCGGGAGCGACTCGACTCGCGTGTGCGCGCCGAGCTCCATGTAGTAGCTCGCCTCGCCACCCTTCTCGACCACCCGAAAGCCCAGGTCGTCGGCCGCGGCGATGCAGAACCGGCGCGTGCGTTCCTCCAGGTCGGGCGGAACGCGCGCCAGGATCTCGCCTTCGCGCGCCGCGTCGTAGGCGTCGGGATAGAAGCTGCGCGGGAGATCGCGCCGGTGACGCAGGCGCTCCCGTTCGACCTCCGCGGCGATCTCCTCGCGATCGAGCGACGTGCGAGTCTCCTGCGCGCGGCGGATCGCCTCGCCGATCCCGCTGAGCGCCACGTCGAGGCCGGCGGAAGGGCGCCCGAACAGGTCGAGTCGCTCGAAGAGCCTCGCCACGTCGGGACGCGTCTCCTCGTGTCGGAAGTAGACGATCTCGACCGGCATCTCGCGACCGATGCGGTCCAGGCGACCGATGCGCTGCTCGAGCCGGATCGGGTCGGAGGGCAGATCGAAGTGGACCATCCGGTCGCAGAACTGGAAGTTGCGGCCCTCGCCTCCAGCCTCGGAGCAGATCAGCACCGGCGCCCGGGTGTCGCGGAAGCGCGCGACCTCGAGGTCGCGGCGCGCCACGGCCAGATCCTCGTGGAAGACGGCGATGTGCGTCTGGGTCCGGCGCTCCAGGAGCGTCTTCAACGCCTCGACCCCGTCCGGGTCGTGAACGAAGACGAGGGCCTTCTCGCGGTGCTTGCGCCAGCGCGGCACCTGCTCGACGAGCCAGGTGGTCCGCGGATCGTCGGCGAGCGTCGCAGACGGCGCCGGGAGGTCGATCGGCCGGGGAACGCGCGGCTGGAACCCGCCCAGGTCGCTGCGCCGCACCGCGCTCGTGCAGCGGAGCGTCGCCTCGCCCGCGTCGACCGCCTTCGTGAACGCCTCGAAGCTCGGGTAGGCGTCCGGGTGGAGCAGCGAGAGGAGCCGATGAAAGCCCTCGCGGTCGGCGGCGAGCGGGGCGGCGGTCAGCAGCAGCGCGTGCTTCGCTCCGGCGACGAGTGGAGCGATCGTCTCGTCGAGATCCCGCTGCACCAGTCGATGGGCCTCGTCGATGACGATCAGGTCGGGCGCCGCCTGCTCCGCCATGTGGGCCACGCGTCGATCCGACGTCAGCAGCTCGAGCGAGATCACGCCGGACGAGTGGACCTCGAAGGGGTTCGCGTCGGCCTCGTAGATCGTGGCGACGGCGTCGATGCGCTCCTGGTCGAGCAGGGCGAACCCCTGGTGGAACTTCCGGTAGAGCTCTCCGAGCCACTGTACGGTCAGCGTGCGGGGCGCCACGACGAGTGCGCGCTGCCCGCGGCCGGTTCGGAGCAGCGCCGAGAGGATCAGACACGCCTCGATCGTCTTGCCGAGTCCCACCTCGTCGGCGAGCAGCCAGCGCACCGGGTCGTCCTTGAGTGCCCGCTCCGCGGTGTGAAGCTGGTGTGCGAACAGCTGAATGCGGCCCCCGAGCAGGCTCGCGAAGCCACCGCCGCCCCGAAGCTCGGCGAGCCGGGCGCCCTCGAGGCGGTTGCGAAACGAGGTCGCCGGGTCGAGGCGCAGACCGGCGAGGCGCTCGAGGGGTGAGTGGAGTGTGCGCAGGGGCCAGAGGTCCGCCTCATCGACGCTGCGCCCATCCGACAGGCGGTAGCCTCGCTCGAGACGCTCCGCGATCAGCACCTCCTGGTCGGAGTCGGCCAGGCGCGCGCGGGTTCCCGGGCCGAGCTCGAGCGGCGTGAGGCCGGATCCCTCGGTCGAGAGGCGCAGCTCTCGCTCCGCGTCGGGAAACCAGACCACCAGGAAGCGGCCGTCGACCTCCACGACCTCGCCGACGCCGAGCTCCGGGTTGAACGGGTGAACGAGCTTCTGTCCGGAACGCCACATGGGATTACTTGGTCGTGGACTCGCCGCCGTCGACGGGGATGACCGCGCCGGTGAGCCAGGCTCCCGCGCGCGAGGCGAGGAAGATCGCGACCCCGGCCATGTCCTCCGGCTCGCCGATCCGCCCCATGGGGAGTCCCGCGGCGATCGCGTCGCCGAAGTTCCTCAACGTCTCGGCCATCATCTTGCTCTCGAAGGGGCCGGGGGCGACGGCGTTCACGGTGATCCGCGGCGCGAGCTTCTTCGCGAGCATGCGGCTCAGGTGGTGCACGGCCGCCTTGCTCGCCCCGTAGGCGTAGATCTCGAGCGATGACACCTTGAGGCCGTCGACCGAGCCTATGTTGATGACGCGCGCCGGATCGCCGGGCGCCGCGGCCTTCTCGAGCAGCGGGACCAGCAGGCGCGTCAGGTGGAAGGCGCCCTTCACGTTCAGGTTCATCACCTTGTCCCAGCCCGAATCCGGATAGTCCGCCAGTGGCGCGGCCCAGTTGGCGCCCGCATTGTTCACCAGGATGTGGAGCGCCGACTCCCGCGCCGCGATCGCCTCGGCGAGCTCGCGCGCTCCCGCCTCGCTGCCCAGGTTCGCGGCGATTCCGAAGCAGGTTCCCAGCTCGGAGAGCTCGGCAGCGGTCTCGTCACACGCCTCCTGCTTGCGCGACGCGATGTACACCCGGGCGCCCGCCTCCACGTAGCCGCGTGCGATCATGCGCCCGATGCCGCCCGAGCCGCCGGTCACCAGCGCCACCTTGCCCTCGATCGAGAAGAGATCCCGCATGGCGGCAGTGTAACCTGCCCCGTATTGACGCTCCGGCTGCGCTTCAGCTAAATCCCCCAGCCACAGGGCGAGGACGGTAGGGTCAAGGGCTGGTCGACCCGATGGAGATAGCGCGTTGAACTTCTCGAAGACGGAGATTCCAGGAGTGGTCCTGGTCGAGCCCGTGGTGTTCCGCGACGCGCGGGGGTTCTTCCTGGAGACCTACCACGTCCAGAAGTACGCCGAGGGGGGCATCCGGGCGCCCTTCGTGCAGGACAACCACTCGCTCTCCAGCTACGGCACGCTGCGCGGACTCCACCTGCAGGTCCGCTACGCCCAGGGCAAGCTGGTCCGCTGCATCGAGGGGGAGGTCTGGGACGTGGCGGTCGACGTCCGCCGGGGCTCCCCTCACTTCGGCAAGCACGTCGGGGCGGTTCTCTCGGCCGAGAATCTGGCTCAGCTCTACATTCCACCCGGGTTCGCGCACGGCTTCGTGGTCACGAGCGAGCGCGCTCAGATCGAGTACAAGTGCACCGAGGTCTACCACCCCGAAGACGAGCTCTCGATCGCCTGGAACGATCCGGAGCTGGCCATCCCCTGGCCCGTCTCAGACGTGACCCTGTCCGACCGGGACCGCGCCGCCCCGTTGCTCGGGGACGTCCACGATCGCCTCCCCGTCTACTCGTCCGGCTGAGCGCTCCGTAGCGCGCGCTCGGCCCAGCGCTCGTAGAGCTCGTAGGGGTGAGCGCCGGTGATGACCGCTTCGTTGCCGTCGAGCCGCACCGCGGGAACCCCACCCGCCCCGTACTGGACCGCCTCGTTGTGCTCCTCGAGGACGCGGCGCAGCAGCGCCGGGTCGTCGGCGCGAGCGAATGCCTCGTCCGGGAATCCGAGCTCCTTCCAGAGGGTGCGGAGCGTGTCCGGGTGAGTCACGTCGTGGTTTTCGGTGAAGTAGGCGCGCAGCAGGCGGTCGTGCATGCGCTCGAAGGCCTCGGGCCCCAGCGTCGCGGCCGCCTTTGCCACCAGGTGCGGGGGCACGCTGTGAGAGGGCGGGCCCTCGTCGGTCTCCCAGACGCGGAAGCTGCCGCCGTCCTCCTCGCCACCCGGGCGCATCCAGGAGCGCGTGTACTCGCGGAACTTCTCGAGCGTACGGTTCGGATCGGGCTCGGGCCGGAGCAGAAAGCTCCGCCATTCCAGCTCCACGCGCCCTGCGAACTCGTCGCGCAGCCGGTGCAGGCGCACGCTGGCGTTGAAGCACCACGGACACAGGTAATCCGAGTAGACGATGAAGCGGATCGATGCCACGGGTCAGCCTTCGACCACGACGTTCTCTTCGCCCACGAAGAGCGGCGAGCTCGCCAGGTCGATGAACTTCCGCTCGTCCTCGAGAAGCTCCAGGCCGGCCCGCTGCCCCTCCGGTGTGGCGCCGGCGGCCACCAGGTCGTCCGCGCTCTTCCACCAGAGCTCCGCGACCCCGTCGTACTCCTCGGGGCCCCCGCGTCCGGCGCGCATGCCCGCGTTGATCCCGGAGTCCGCCGTGTGCAGCTGGACGTAGCGGTGGATGCGGAGCACCTCGGCGTGCTTGCGGACCAGGGGCGCGTGCGTCTCGCGCCAGTATCGCTGGAACTCCTCTCGCGAGAGGTGCGGGAGGCGCCTGAGACAGAACGAGAGCTTGACCACGCGATCCTCCTTCGGCTTCGGACCCTTCCTATTGTACCCTGACGCCGTGGGGCGAGAGACTTCCAGCGCTCGGCGCGACCTGTGGGGTAGCGCTCCGGTGTCGAGGTAGACATCAGCGCCGTCGACTACTGGGTCGTCGCGTTCTTCCTGACCGCGATGCTCGGGTACGGCCTCGCGCACGCTCGCCGCGCGGGACGTTCGACCGCCGAGTTCTTCGTCGCCGGGCGCTCGCTTCCCTGGTGGCTGGCTGGAACCTCGATCGTGGCGACGACGTTTGCCGCCGACACGCCGCTCGCCATCGCGGGGCTCGTCGCCACCGACGGCATCGCCGGGAACTGGTTCTGGTGGGCCGACGTGCTGCCGACGATGCTAGGCGCGTTTCTCGTCGCCCACCTGTGGCAGCGAAGCGGCGTGCTCACCGACCCGGAGCTGATCGAGATCCGCTACGGCGGCTGGCCCGCGACTGCGCTGCGCGTGTTCCGCGTGCTCTACTTCGGCGTCCTGCGCAACGCGATCGTGCTCGGCTGGGTCAACCTGGCCATGTGGAAGGTGCTGCAGCTCGCGCTCGGGCTCGGACCCCAGGAGAGTGGCTGGCTGCTCGGGGGCCTGTTCGCGATCGCGGTGGTCTACACGCTCGCATCGGGCCTCTGGGGGGTCGTGATGACCGACGTCGGTCAGTTCGTGCTCGCGATGCTCGCATCGATCCTGTTGGCGGTCTTCGCCCTCGACGCCGCTGGCGGAATGGACGCGCTGCTCGCAACGCTTCGCAGCCGCGTGGGGGTCGAGAGCGCGAGCGACGTCCTGGCGCTGATTCCGACCGAGGGGGAGGCGTTCTGGGCGTTCGTGGTCTACGTCGCAGTCAAGAGCTGGGCGAGCGGGAACACGGAGGGGAGCGGCTACATGGCGCAGCGTCTGCTCGCGACCCGGAGCGAGCGAGACGCGCGCCTGGCGGCGATCTGGTACGGCATCGCCCACTTCGCGCTGCGCCCGTGGCCGTGGATCGTGGTCGGACTCGTCGCGCTGGTGCGCTATCCGGGACTCGAGGATCCAGAGGCGGGCTACGTCCGGGTCATGCTCGACGACTTGCCGGCCGGTCTGCGCGGCGCGATGCTGGCCGCGATGTTCGCGGCGTTCCTCTCGACGGTCGACACGCACCTGAACTGGGGGGCGTCCTACCTGACGAACGACCTCTACCATCGCTTCCTCCGGCCCGCCGCAGACGAGCGCTCCCTGGTACGAGTCGCGCGCGCGAGCGTGGTCCTGCTCGGGGCGATCGGGGCGCTCACGACGCTGCTGCTGCCATCGATCGCGGGCGCCTGGAAGTTCCTGGCTCAGATCAGCGCGGGAACCGGGGCGATCCTGCTCTTGCGCTGGCTCTGGTGGCGCGTCAACGCGTGGAGCGAGATCGCGGTCATGGCGGCGTCGCTCGCGTGCAGCGCGGTGATCCTCGGGGCGACGGACATCGCGTTCCCGTTCTCGCTCGCGCTGGTCGTGGCGCTCGCCCTTCCGTTCTCCCTGGCCGTCACATTCGCGACGCGGCCGGAGCGGCCCGAGCAGCTGCGGCGCTTCTACGAGCAGGTGCGCCCCTCTGGCTGGTGGGGGCCGGTCGCGCGCGATGCAGGACTCGAGCCGCGGCGCATCGGCGCGGGCCCCTGGCTCCGGGTCGGCGCCGCCAGCTTCGGCATCTACGCGCTGCTGCTGGGAACGGGGGCCCTGCTGCTCGGCAGTCCGGGACCGGCCCTGCTCGCGCTGCTGGCCGGTCTGGTATTGCTCGGGGCCGCGGTCTTTCGGTCCGCCTGAGTCATGGCCCGGCTCGAGACCGTTCCTGCCGCATCCGCCCGCCTGCTGCTGCTCGAGGCACAGGGCCTCCTCGCCGATCCCGCGCGCCGCGTCACTCCCGCCGCCGTGTACCGGCAGATCGAGCGCATGGGCTTCGTGCAGATGGACACCATCAACGTCGTCGCGCGCGCGCACGACCACATTCTCTTCTCGCGCTTCGACGGCTATCGACCGCGCATGCTCGAGAAGCTGCTCGCGCGGGATCGCAAGCTCTTCGAGCACTTGACGCACGACGCGTCGGTGATTCCCACCGCCTGGTTCCCGCACTGGAGGCCGCGCTTCGAGCGCTACCGGCGGCGCCTCGCGGCGCGCGGCTGGTGGCAGCGGCGCAGGGTCGACGACCCCGAGGGCGTGATCCGACATGTGCTGGAGCGGATCCGGTCGGAGGGTCCGCTGATGAGCCGGGACTTCGAGCATGGGGGCTCGCGCGAGCGGGACTTCTGGTGGGGCTGGAAGCCGCAGAAGACCGCACTGGAGTACCTCTGGTGGACCGGCGAGCTCGCAGTCGCCCGGCGCGTGAACTTCCACAAGGTGTGGGACCTGACCGAGCGCGTGATTCCGGAGGACCGGCGTCGCGCACTGCCGGAGGAGCGGGAGCATCTGGAGTGGGCCTGCCGGGAGGCGCTCGCGCGCCTGGGCGTCGCGACCCGCGTAGAGGTGCGGCAGTTCTTCGAGGCGGTCGACACCGACGCGGTGAGCGAGTGGTGCCGGTGCGCGGCGCAGCGCGGCGAGATCGTCGAGGTGCTCGTCGAGTCGGCCGACGGCTCGAAGCCGCGTCGCGCCTGGACGCTCCCCGACTGGAGACGGCGCGTCGCGCGAGCGCGAGAGGCGCCCGGCCGCGTGCGCCTGCTCAGTCCGTTCGATCCTGTGATCCGCGACCGCAAGCGCACGCGGCGACTGTTCGACTTCGACTACCGCGTCGAGGTCTTCGTTCCGGCGAGCCAGCGCACGCACGGCTACTACGTGCTGCCCGTGCTCGAGGGAGACCGGCTGGTGGGGCGCGTCGATCCCAAGCTCCACCGGGACCGCGGCTGCCTCGTCGTGCGAGGCCCGTGGTGGGAGCCGGGTGTGAAGGCGACGCGGACGCGGATGGGCGCGCTCGACGAGGCGATCGATCGCCTGGCGCTCCAGGTCGGCGCCACCAGCTGGGAGCTCAAGCTCTAGACGACTCGGTTCGCAGCTCGGCGAAGACCCCGAAGTGGTCGCTCGGCCAGACGCCGTCGACTGCGTCGTCACAGACCACGCGGCAGGCCTCGACGTTCCCGATCCCGCTCGGCACGATCGGCGGCCCCACGAAGATGTAGTCGATGCGCCGGTCCGGCTCGAACCAGAGCTTCGCGTAGTCGTTCCGCCGCGACCAGGTGAGCCCGTCGTCTCCGCTTCCCGTCTGGCGCCAGGCATCGCGGAAGTGGACGCTGCCACCCTCGAGCGACTGGAGGCCGCACACGTAGCGGATCTCCGACGACTCGGGCTCCGCATTGAAGTCGCCGACGAGGATCGGCGGGAAGCCGTTCTCCGGGCGGCGTGCCCGCACCCAGTCGCACAGTGCGACCACCTGCCGTTCGCGCACCTCCCCGTGGTGAAGTCGCCAGTTCAGGTGGGTGCTCGTGAACGAGATCGGTCCGTGGGGTGAATCGACCGTGGCGGAGAGCGCCACACGCTTCTCTCCGTCCCCGCCGTCGGGAAGCCTGAGCTCGCCCCGCGTCTGGAGCGGCCATCGGCTCGCGATCGCGTTGCCGAAGGCGAACTCGGGATCCTCCCAGAACGGAACGGCGCTCGCAAAGTCGCTGTGGTAGCCGCGGCTCTCGATGAGCTCGGCCGCCAGGTCGACGCCCTTGCCGCGCAGCACCTCCTGGAAGCCGATCAGATCGGGATCGAGCCGGTCGATCCACTCGCGGATCCGCTTGGCGCGCAGCTCCCACGGGCCGCTGTGGTTCCACAGGTTCAGGCTCAGCACCTTGAGCGTCATGGAGTGGCGGGCTCCCGGTCGCGGCGCGCGCCCCGGTTCAGTCCTTCGGCAGGCCGAGGATCCGCTCGGCGATGATGTTCTTCTGGATGTTCGGCGTGCCGCCGCCGATCACGACGTCGGGCCAGTTGAGCGCGGCGTGCTGCCAGCGACCGTCGTCGATCGCGGCAGGAGAGCCCTTCACGTAGCCGCCGGCGCTCCCCTGGAGCTCGAGTCCGAGGTCGCCCAGCTCCACCTCGAGCTCGGCGCGTTGCAGCTTGTTGATCGAGGTCTCGCTTCCGAGCGGCTCCCCCTTGAGCTGCTTGGTCAGGAAGCGCAGCCCGTTCAGGCGCATCGCCTCGATGCGCGTGCGGGCCCGCGCGATCTGACGGCGAAAGCGGTCGTCCTCGAGGGCCGGCCGCCCGCCCCGCCTCGAGTGTCGCGCCAGCTCTTCGAGCGACTCGACGCGGCGGACCAGGCCCTCGACCTCGGCGATGCTGGAGCGCTCGCTCGCGAGCGACGAGAGCGTCACCTGCCAGCCCTGGCCCTCCTCGCCGAGCCGCTGGTCCGCCGGCACCCGGACGTCGCTGAAGAAGACCTCGGCGAACATCGCGCCGCCGGCCATGTTCTTGATCGGGCGCACCTCGATGCCGGGAGAGGTCATCTCGACCAGCAGACAGGTGATCCCCTCGTGCTTGACCTGCACCTCGGTCTGCGTGCGGACCAGCAGGATGATCCACTGTGCGATCGGCGCGAGCGTCGTCCAGGTCTTCTGGCCGTTCACGACGTACTCGTCCCCCTCGCGCACGCACTTGCACTGCAGCGAGGCGAGGTCGCTGCCGGAGCCCGGCTCCGAGTAGCCGGTGCACCACTGGTACTTCCCGTCCAGGATCTCGGGCAGGAAGCGCCGCTTCTGCTCCTCGGTCCCGTACTGGATCAGCCCCGGCCCGACCCAGGCCAGGCCCATGTAGCAGGTGCCGAGCGGCGGAGCCTTCCGCTTCACCATCTCTTCCTTGAGGATGACCTGCTCCATGAGGCTGCCGCCGCCCCCGCCGTACTCGACCGGCCAGGAGAAGCCGACCCAGCGCTTCTCGCGCATCTTCTTGAACCACCCGGCGTAGAACTCGGCGCCGCGCTCGCTCTCCGGCGGCAGGTTCTCGTCGAGAAACATTCGCAGCTCCTGGCGGAACTTCTCCTCGTCGGGACTGAGATTGAAATCCATCGGGTCGTCTCCCTAGGCGCTCAGCCGCGCGATCCGGTCGTAGTGATACTCGGCGTCTCCGAAGGCGGGTCGAGCCCACTTCGAGCGCTTGAGATAGAGCTGGGCATCGTACTCGTCGGTGTAGCCGACGGCGCCGTGAAGCTGGATGCTGTCGACGCCGATGCGAGCCAGCGCCTCGCTCGCGTATGCCTTCGCCATCGAGGCTGCGCGCGGCACCTCGTCGGGGCTGCCCTCGAGCGCCCAGGCCGCGTAGTAACACAGCGACTTGTACGACTCGAGGTCGACGTACATCTCGGCGAGCGGGTGCTTCACCGCCTGGAACCGGCCGATCGGAGCGTCGAACTGGATGCGCTCGTTCGCAAACTCGGCCGTGATGGCGAGCACCCCTTCGCCAGCACCGATCATCTCGGCCGTCACCGCGATCGCGCCGCGATCCACCAGCCGCTCGAAGGCGGCCGGGGCCCCTCCGCTGGCGGCTCCCTCGAGCACCCGGTCGGCCGCGATGCGCACGCCGTCGAGTGCGAGGTCTCCCATGCGCCGGGTCCGGTCGATGAGGGGAAAGTCGCTGGTCGAGACGCCCGCGTCCCCCCGCTCGATGACCGCGAGCCTCAGCTCCCCGTCCGAGCGGAACGCCACCACGAACAGGTCCGCCGAGCTCGCGTCGTGCACGAAGTGCTTGGTGCCGGAGACGACCCAGCCGTCTCCGTCCCGCTCGACGGACAGGCGAATCGCGTCGGGATCGAGCGAGTCGCTCTCCTCGAGGATCGCGAGCGTTCCGATGCGCGTGCCGTCCGCGAGGCCCGGGAGCCAGCGCTGCTGCTGCTCGCGGCTACCGGCGTCGAGCACCGCCGCGGCGGCGAGCGTCGTGGAGACGAGCGGGGAGGGGAACAGGCTGCGCCCGGTCTCCTCGAGCAGGACCACCAGATCGACCCAGTCCAGCCCTGCGCCCCCGAAATCCTCGGGGATGGTCAGGCCCACCCAGCCCAGCTCCGCGATCTGCTTCCAGAGCTCGCGCGAGAAGCCGTCCGGCGTCTCCATGATGCGACGCACCTCTGCGATCGGACAGCTCTCGTCGAGCAGCTTGCGCGCCTCGCTCCGCAGTAGCTCCTGCTCCTCGGTGAAACCGAAGTTCATGTTCCGGACTCCCTTCTACGTCTCCGGGGTCTCGAGACCGCGCGCCGTCCTGCACCCGGAGGCTCGCGGGGGGAGCCTTTCGCGGCGGGACTTGTTCGGCGCGGCGCTGCATACTAGACGGAAGGCGGGGGTCAAGGGAAGGACTCAGGAGAACCCCAGCCGTGGCCACTCGACCCGGACCCCTGCTCGTCACCGGCGCCAATTCGGGCATCGGTCTCGCCAGCGTGCTGCGCCTCGCGGGGCGCGGCTGGCACGTCTGGGGGACCGCGCGGAGCGCCGAGAAGGCCGAGGCGCTCGAGGCGGCGGCCCGCGAGGCGGATGTGGCCGAGCGGGTTCATCCCCTGGTGCTCGACGTCTCTGACCACGACGCCGTGAGCGAGGCATGGCAGGGGCTCCCCGACTTCTACGGCGTGATCAACAACGCCGGCTACTCCGAGGTGGGAGCGATCGAGGAGGTGAGCGCCGCTCGCGCCAGGACGCAGCTCGACGTGAACCTGATCGCGCCGGCGGTGGTGAGCTCGTGCGCGCTGCCCGGCATGCGGCGACTCGGCGGTGGCCGCATCGTGATGGTCTCCTCCATCGCGGGGCGCGCCTCGGTCCTGCCGCTCAACGGCTGGTACCACGCCTCGAAGTTCGGACTGGAGGCGCTCTCCGACGTGCTGCGGGTCGAGGTCGCGTCGTTCGGAGTCGTCGTCTCCCTCGTCGAGCCCGGCCTCTTCAAGACGGGCATCATCTCGGGCACCGCCGAGCAGGCGAACGAGGCACAGCAGCACCGCGACTCGCCCTACGCCGGGGCGTACGAGCGCGTGAGCTGGTACACGAACCTCATCGAGCGCTTCGCCCCCTCGCCCGACCACGTCGCCCGCACCATCGTCTCGGCGGTCGAGAGCCGCCGTCCGCGCCGGCGCTACCTCGTGGGGCTCGACGCCCTGGCGCTGGTCGCGACCCAGCCCTTCACCCCGCGCGCGCTCACCGACCTCAGCGTGCGCGCCTTCGGCGGCCTCTTCAACTCGCGTCCACGGGATCGATACTGACGCAGCGCCCTCGTCGGTCCCGCAGGCTTCCGTTATGGTCGGCGCTTCGATTCGAGCGAGGTTGCATGGGCTTCCGCACGTTCTTCGCGATCCTCCTGATCCTGGTGCCATCGCTCCGGGCCGGGGGCGACGCGACGGGAGGGAGCCAGCCGGCCCGGGTGCGCGTCGCGGGCTCCAAGCTGATCCTGCCCCTGGTCGAGGCGTGGGGCCGGCAGCTGGCCGAGCGCGGCATCGCCGTGGAGGCCCAGGGGCGGGGCTCCTCGACCGGACCGCCGGCGCTCCTCGTGGGGCGAGCCGACGTCGCCAGCATGAGCCGCCCCATGCAGGGGGCCGAGCTCGGCGCCTTCCGGCGCAGGGTCGGCCGGGACCCGACGCCCATCCCCGTGGCGATCGACGCCGTCGCCGTCCTGGTGCACGCGAGCAACCCCCTCGAGCGGCTGACCCTCTCGGAGCTCGACGCCGTCTTCTCGATGACGCGTTACTGCGGCGCTGCCGCGAGCCTGAGCACCTGGGGCGAGCTGGGACTTCCGGGGGAGTGGGCCGAGCGCAGCATCGGCCTCTACGGCGGCGACTGGTCCTCGGCCACCCAGGCCTTCATGCGCACCGTCGCCCTCTGCGGCGGGCTGTTCCGGACCGACGTCCGCGCGATTCCGGGCGGGGCCTCCGCCGTGAAGTCCATCGCGGAGTCGCGCTACGGAATCGGCTACGTCAGCCGCGGCCAGGTCACGACCGAGGTCAAGCTGCTGGCCCTCGCGCGCAGCGGCGACGGGCCCTTCCTGGCCCCGACCGCCGAGAGCGTCGCCTCTGGCGCGTACCCGCTGTCGCGCAAGCTGCTCCTCTACGTGAGCCCATCAGACGACGGAGAGATCTCTCCGGCGGTCGACGCCTTCATCCGCCACGTCCTGTCCGAGACCGGCCGGGCCGTGGTCGAGCAGCACGGCTACGTCCC
>CAZLBF010000404.1:0-4873 GCA_964557495.1 uncultured Myxococcales bacterium
TGCCGCGGCCCAGCACGAGGGGGGCCCGCAGGATCGTGTAGGCGAGCCCGGACCCGCGCACCAGGTCGTCGGCGAGCCCCTTGCTGCGAAAGAACCGATTCTGCGAGCCCGCGTCGGCACCGACCACGCTCACCATCACGACCTTGGTGATGCCGCAGGTGTGTGCCGCCTCGAGCGCGAGGCGCGTCGTCTCGACGTTCGCGGTCTCGTAGCTCGAGCCGGGCCGCTCGACCAGCACGCCCGGCAGGTGGACGAGGGCCGTGGCGTCCTCGAGTGCGGCGCAGAGTGTCGACGGACGTTCGTAGTCGACGTGGCAGATGGCGCCGCGCCCTTCGGGGATCTGCGGGACCTGGGCCGCCGCGCGGTCCGAGCGCACCGCTGCCACGATCCGGGGCTCGCGAGGATCGTCGCACGCCCTGTGGACGATCGCCCGACCGATCGCCCCGTTCGCTCCGGTGATGACGACACACGCGCCCACGAACCTACGGTACCATCCGGTACCCAGCATGGGAGAGCGTTCATGAAAGCCGTCAAGTGGCTCGGGATTCTGATCGGGGTCGTCGCGCTCGTCGCCCTCGTTCTGGGCGGGCTCATCATGTCGATGTCGGAGAGCGGCGAGGTCGTGGTACTGCGGACCTTCGACCGGGAGGGCGAGCCCTACGAGACCCGCCTCTGGATCGTCGAGCACGAAGGCGCCGCGTGGCTGCGCGCCGGTCAGGCCGAGAGCGTCTGGTTCAAGAACCTCTCGGAGAACCCCGACGTGGTGCTCCAGAGGGGTGGAAGCGAGCGCAAATACACGGCCGTTCCGGTGTCGGATGACGCGACGCGCAACCGGATCAACGCGCTGATGAACGAGAAGTACGGCTCACCCGACACGGCGATCGGCGCCGCGCTGCGCGACAACGCCGTCACCGTCCCGGTTCGTCTCGATCCCCGTTAGACGCGCGGCTCCACGGAGGCGGCGGCCAGTAGGGATTCGGACACGTCTTCTCGTACGCGGGCCTCCCGCATACTATGGGATGCGGGGAAGCCGTCCCGATGGGAGACGGGCGGACCCGGAGGGAGGTCCACATGTTCAGGATTCTGTCGGCAAACTCGGAGTACATCCTCGCGGTCACCCGGATCCTGGTGGGGATCAGCTTCGCGACCCACGGGGGACAGAAGTTCTTTGACCTCTTCAGCGGCATTCCGCATCAGATGCCCGAACCGATGCTCTACACCGCGGGAACGATCGAGCTGGTCGGCGGGATCATGATCGCGCTCGGCCTGATCACGAACTGGGCCGCGTTCATCTCGAGTGGCTTGATGGCCGCAGCTTACTTCATCGCCCACTTCGACTTCTCGGGGCCATACCTGCCGAGCCAGAACCGAGGGGAGCTCGCCGTCGTCTACTGCTGGTTCTTCCTGTATCTGGCCGCGCACGGACCGGGCGCCTGGTCGCTTGACGGCCGACTGACGCGGGGTGCAGCGGCCGACTCGACGACCTGAGCCGAGCTCGCCTGCGCGCGCGTCGGGCGACTCTCGAGTCGTTCTGCTAGCTCCGCGTGGCTTCGGCCGTCGGGTCGTCGCCCCGCTTGCGCGCGCCGAACGAGCAGCCGGAGATTGCGACATCTGCCGCCAGCTTGAGGATCGGAATGCCGCGCAGGAGTCTGAGGAGCGACCGGCGCAGGCCGGTCTCCTCGTCGAGTCGCCGCAGCTCCCAGCGGTCCCACACCTCGTCGAATCCAGCGGCTCGGAGCTCTCGACGCGCCTTGCGCGGCGTGAACCAGTGCAGCGCGGGACGTTGCGTGTGCCCGATGAGCTGCGGCGCATGGTCCTTGGCCCACATCATGATGCGGTACTTCAAGCGGTCCGGATACCAGCCAAAGAGCGGGAACCGGGCGATCTCTTCCTGTCTCGGGCTGACGGCGCTGGCCGCGTTGAACCAGAACACCCCTCCCGGACGCAGCACTCGGAATATCTCCGCCAGCGAAGCCTGCAGGTTCTCGACGTGCTCGATCACGCTCGTCGCGATCACGAGGTCGAAGGACTCGTCCTCGAACGGGATGGCCTCGGCGGTTCCGGCCCGGATGTCGATCTCGCAGCCCTCTCGCTCCGCGAGCTGGCGGGCCACCTCGATCGCTTCACTCCAGGGTTCGACGCCGTAGGCCCGATAGCCGCGCCTCCGAAGGGCGATCAGGCTCCGACCCTGAGCCGCACCCACGTCGAGAGCCGCCCTCGACTCCCCGGGCGGCAGCAACGGCTCGACGCGTCCGAGAATCGCACCGACCCACCGCTCGGATTGGGGGAGCTTCTCGGCGGCCGCTTCGACGCTCAGCCGCTCGATCGCGAAGTGGCTCACGGGCGGGACCGCCTCGCCAACGTGCTGCCAGGTCTAGCGTGCGGCACGAATTCCCCCGCGAGTCGTCGCCCGGGTGCGCAGGTCAAGTACTTGAAAGGGCACGGGAAACAGGCTGGCTCCCCGGGACGGACTCGAACCGCCGACCTAGTGGTTAACAGCCACCCGCTCTACCAACTGAGCTACCGAGGAACGCGTGCCGAGTCTAGGTAGGCGCCCTGGGGGATTCAAGGGGCGCTCCGTCGAGCTGCTTCCCTATGGAACCTCGACGACGATGCTGCACGCGGGGGCCTCGTAGTTCGGGCGGCCGGAGGCGACGTCCTTGGGGGCCCTGGCGAGCGTCACGGCAAGGCGGCGGGCGCCCGATCCGAGCTCGTCGAGCGGGTAGGACGAGGCGTCACTCACCTCTGCCAGCGTGCGGTCGGGGAGGATCGAACGTCGCTCCACGATCCGCGCTCGGACCCAGCCCGCCTCCGTGAGCTCGCTCCGCCAGCGGAGCTCGAGCGGGACGACCCCGTCCGCGGTCTCGAGGCCGATGTCCTCGCCGACGAGAAGGAGCGGCTCGGAGAAGTCGCTCTCGAGCTGGTCCGAGTCGATCGCGCGCAGGCGGTAGCGCACCGCCTCGCCGCAGCCGACGGCCGAGTCCTCGAACCGCACCGCGGGCGCGGCGACCTCGGCGACGCGTTCCTCGCGCGTGCGAGCGTCGCCATCCACGACTTCGCGGTAGACCACGTAGCGTGTCACGTCGGCCTCGACGTTCGGCTCCCACTCCACCACGAGCTCTCCCAGCTGCCGCTCCTCCTCGCGGAGACCGACGGGAGGCAGGGGCTCCGCCTTGGTGACGGCGCGCACGCGCTCGCTCATGTCGCTCTCCCCCCCGAAGCGGTTCAGCGCGCGCAGCCGGTAGTACATGACGCGGAGATCCCCGGGAACCGAGTCCTCGTAGATCGTCTCGAGGCGTCCTTCGGTGGTCGTGACCAGCTCCCACGGACCCGCCGCGCTCGGGCTCCGGTAGACGGCGTACCTCGAGACGATCGGGTCGCTGCTTGGCTCCCAGCGCAGCACGACGCGCCGCGGCAGGTTCGAGTACGTCTCCAGGCCGTGCGGCGGGCTCGGTCCGGGATCGGTTGCCGCGGAACCGAAGGCGTGACTGCGGCTGACCCGTCGCTCGGAGTCGAAGGGATGAACGCGGTAGTAGTAGGACACTCCATCGCCCAGCCCTCCGGGTGCGGCCCCCGAGTCGGTGAAAGCGGTGCGGAATCGCGACGAGGTACGACCGATCGGCACGAACTCGTCCCCCTCCCGGGCCGCGCGGAAGATCGCATAGCCCGCCACGTCCTCGACGAGGACGGGCTCCCACGCGAGGGAGATCTGGCGATCCTGCGTCGACACGACGTGGAGCCCCTCCGGTGGGACGAGGTCGAACGGGCGATACAAGATCAAGGGAGGCTCGCTCTCGACGAGAGATTCGAGCCGCTCGACCGTGCTGAGACACCCGGCGAGCCCGATCGCGAGCCAACACAGAACGCAGGTTCGACTAGCGGCCACCGGTCTGAATCTCTTCCAGGCGCGAGAGCATCCGCTCCGCGCGTTCCGCGTTCTCTCGCGTTCGCTGGTGCCCGGGGTCGATCAGGAGTACCCGCCGCCACATGCGCAGCGCGTTGTTGAGGTCCTCCTCCTGGAAGTAGCGCTTCCCTTCCTCGTAGAGCTCTGCGATCTGCGGCCGCAGCCCGTCGCGGACCTGCTCCAGCCGCCGCCGAGCGCGCTTGTGGCGCGGGTTGATGCGGAGCGCGGCCTGGTACTCGGCGATCGCGCGGTACGGCTCACCGGCCGCTGCCGCCTGCTCCGCGGCGTGGAAGTGCCCTTCGGCCAGGATCTCCTCCTGGGAGATCGTCTCCGGAGGGGAGGGCAGAGAGGCGAGGCCCGGCTCCGCCTCGATCTCCTCGAACCGCTGCAGGTACGACAGGTAGCCGAGGGCGGTCTCGTTTCGCGCGTCCAGCTCGAGGGCGGCCCCGAACGAGCGGCGTGCCCCCGCGCGGTTTCCGGCGGCAAAGGCCTCCTGACCCACGTTGAGGTGCCGCTGTGCCTCCGAGCCCACTCTCGCACGCACCTGCCGCACCCTGACCTGAATCGAAGGATCGAACGGATCGATGCGGCTCAGCTGGGTCACGAGCTCGCCGGCTTCCCGGAGCCGCCCCTCGGCGAGCGCCAGCTTGAGCGCCTCACGCTTGCTCTGAACCACCTGTTGCTGCACCCGCACGAGCGCTTGGACGCGGTCCAGCAGCATCTGCTGGTCCGGGTCGAGCTTCAAGGCGAGCCGGTAGAACAGCACCGCCTCGGCGAGGCGCCCCTCGGCCTCGAAGAACTCCGCCCGCTTCTCGTAGCGCCGCAGGAGCCGCTCGAACTCCGCCTCGACCTCCGGGAGGCGCTCATCGACCCGGGGGTCTGTCCCCACGGGTACCCCGTTCCAGACCTCGAGTGCCCCGCGCAGGTCCCCTTGTCGATACAGCCGCTCGCCGCGCGTATAGGGACCGA
>CAZLBF010000405.1:0-4535 GCA_964557495.1 uncultured Myxococcales bacterium
CACGCATGTGAGTCGCGAGCGGCTCCACGATCTGGTGGACGCGCGGCACCCGCGCGGCGCCGGGCCGCGGCGCAAGTGAAGGCGGAGCGCCTGCGCAGCCGACTGCGGCGGAGGCTTGGGGAGCGAGTCGCCGCGCTCGACGCCGTGGTCGAGGAGGCCGGGGATCACGGTGCCGCGTGCTATCTGGTCGGAGGGCCGGTGCGGGATCTGCTGCTCGGCGCCCCGATCGGCGACCTCGACCTGCTGGTCTCCGGCTCGCTCGACAAGATCGCGCGCGGCGTCGCCTGCCGGCTGCGCGGAAAGGAGATCCTGCACCCGCAGTTCCTGACCGCCAGCGTCGCCGCCGGGGACTGGTCGGTCGATCTGGCGCGCGCTCGCCTCGAGCGGTACGCCCGCCCGGGCGCGCTCCCGCAGGTACGGCCCGCGGCGGTCGAGGCGGACCTCGCCCGGCGAGACTTCACGATCTCGGCGATGGCGCTCCCGCTCGGCGCCGCGGGGGGGCCGGACCTGCTCGATCCGTTCGGCGGCCGGCGCGATCTCGACGCAGGACGCGTGCGGGTGCTCCACGCCGCGAGCTTCCGCGACGATCCGACCCGCCTGCTGCGCGCGGTGCGCTACGCGGCGCGGCTCCGCTTTCGCATCGAGCCGGGCACGTCGCGCTTGCTCCGGGCGGCCGTGGCGGACGGCGCCCTCGACACGCTCTCGGGAGTGCGCATCGCACACGAGATCGAACGCATCCTGGCCGAAGTGGAGCCGCTCCGCGCTCTGTCGCGCGCGGACCGCTCGGGGCTGCTCGAGGCGATCGAGCCCGGCTGGTCGCTCAGCGCCGGAGCGCGCTCGGCACTGCGGCGCTTCGAGCAGGCGCGAGCGAAGCCGCCCTGGCCCGAGTCGGTGGAGCCCGCGGTTCGGCTCGGGTGCGGGCTGCGGCTCGTCTGTCTCGGCCTCGCGACGCAAACCCGCCGCCGCGTCTTGGAGCGGCTCGGCTACCGCGGACGCCCCGCGCGGCGAATCGACGAGGACCTGAGGGGGCTCGCCGGGACGCTGCGGCGCCTCGACGCCGAGCCCTCGCCGGGTCGCGTCGACGCGCAGCTTCGCGACGCGACAGAGGCGTTCCTCCTGCTCGCGCACTGCGCGGGAAGCCCCGAGGCCCGCCGCTCGCTTCAGCGCTATGCCCGAGTGGACCGACACCGAGCCTCGCCCTTCGGAGGCCAGGCGGCGCGCCGGCTCGGCCTCGAGGGCCCGGCGGTCGGTGTGCTGCTCCGCGCGGCGCGGCAACGGGCCCTCGATGGGAAGGTCGTGGACGAGCCTTGGATCCGGCGCTGGATGGCCCGACGGCGCGAGCTTCGGTAGTCTGGTTTGCACCCCCGCCGCTCCTCCAGGGCAGCTGCGTGATCGAACCCAACTCAGTGCCAGACACCCCCAACGTGGACGCGCGTGCGTACGCGGTCAAGCTTCCTGCGTTCGAGGGGCCGCTCGACCTGCTCCTGCATCTGATCCGGGCAAACGAGGTCGACATCTCGGACATCCCCATCGCGGAGATCTCCGGGCAGTACCTCGAGTACCTCGAGCTGATGCGCCTGGTCGACGTCGACGTCGCGGCCGAGTACCTCGTCATGGCCGCCACCCTGGCCTACATCAAGTCGAGGATGCTCCTGCCGGCGAGCTCGGAGGACGACGACGAGGAGGGCGAGGACCCCAGGGCCGAGCTCGCGCGCCGCCTCGCCGAGTACGCGCAGTTCCAGGAGGTGGCGAAGGCGCTCAACGAGCGTCCGCTCCTGCGGCGCGACGTATTCGCCGGCTCGGTCGACGCCGAGAGTATTCCCGTGCGCGAGGGCGAGCTCCAGGTGAGCCTCTTCGCCCTGCTCGAGGCACTTCGGCGGGTCCTGGAGCACGTTCCGAAGGAGTCGCCCCACCACCAGGTCACGCTCGAGCGGGTCACGCTGCAGGATCGAATGCTCCACGTGATGGACCTGCTGACCGCGGCTGCGGAGGGCACGGTCCTCTTTGCGGATCTGCTCGTCGACGGTGCGACGTCGCGGCACCGGGTGGTCGTGACGTTCCTCGCTATCCTCGAGCTGGCCAAGATGCGGGCGCTGCGGATCTTCCAGAACGTGAACGAGATCGGTGTGCCCTTTGGTCCGGTGCGGGTGCGGGCGGCGGTGGCGCCGGATGCGGCCAGCATCGAGGCGGCCGCGCTCGACGCCGAGGGGGAAACCGATGTCTGACACGCTCGATCTCCGGCGCTCCGTGGAGGCACTCATCCTCTCCTCGCAGGAGCCGGCGACGCCGGCGTATCTGCGGCGGGCGCTCCCGTCGCTGACCCCCTCGCGCCTTCCCGACCTGGTCGAGGAGATCAACGAGGAGCTTCGCAGAGGCGAGCGTCCCTACGAGATCGTCGAGGTCTCGGGCGGCTACCAGTTCCGCACGCTGCCCGAGTTCGCCGAGGTGCTCCAGGCCGCCCAGCCCGAGCGAAAGCTGCGGCTGTCTCGCGCCGCTCTGGAGACGCTCGCAGTGGTGGCGTACCGGCAGCCTGTGACCCGGGCCGAGATCGAGGCGCTCCGCTCCGTCGACTGCGGCGCCGTGCTGAAGGGGCTGCTCGAGCGAAACCTGGTCCGGATCGTCGGTCGCCGCGATGCGCCGGGTCGCCCGGTCCTGTACGGAACGTCCGCGCACTTCCTCGAGACCTTCAGCCTCAGCTCGCTCCGCGACCTGCCCACGCTGCAGGAGGTCGAGGCGCTCGCTGAAGAGGCGCCGGGAACGCCGGCCGATGAGGCGGTCGTCCAGGAAGCCGAGCCCGCCGACCTGGCCTCTCTCCGTCCCACCGACGACGGCGAGGACGACGGTGAGTCAACGGTCCCGGAAGCCGAAGCGGCGCGCGGCTGAGTCCCGCGCGTCGGGAACGCGCCTGCAGAAGCTGATCGCCGAGGCGGGCGTCGCCTCGCGCCGCGAGGCGGAGGCGCTCATCCTCGCCGGTCAGGTCCGCGTGAACGGAACCGTCGTTCGCGAGCTGGGCTCGCGCGCCGACCCTCGGCGAGACCGGATTCAGGTCAAGGGCCGGGCCATCGGCCGGCCCTCCCGCCGCAAGAGCTACCTGGTCTACAAGCCGCGAGGGGTGGTCACGACCACGCGCGACCCGCACGCGAAGCGGACCGTGCTCGATCTGGTTCCTGCGCGAGACCGGCTGTTCCCCGTTGGTCGCCTCGACGCGGCGAGCGAGGGCCTCCTGCTGCTCACGAACGACGGAATGCTCGCACATGCGTTGCTGCATCCCTCCTTCGGCGTGGAGCGCACCTACCGCGTCAGCGTCGAGGGAAGCGTGCGTGCCGACGCGCTGCGCCGCCTCTCGAAGGGGATCGAGGTGGAAGGCGAGCGCATGGCGGTGGTCTCGGCCAAGCTCCTGGAGCGGGACGATCGGCACACGGTGCTCGAGATCGCCCTCGCCGAAGGTCGCAAGCGGCAGATCCGCGCGCTCATGCGTGCGGTGGGTCACCCGGTGCGCCGGCTGGTCCGCACGCGCTTCGGTCCACTCACGCTCCGGGGCCTGAGTCCGGGCGAGTGGCGCCCTCTCGTCGAACGGGAGCAGCGCGCGCTCGAGCGCATGGCGGCAGAGGCGGAGCGCGCGCGGGATGGGGCCGGGAAGCGCGTCAAGGAGGCCCGTACGAGCAGGCAACCGGCAAGAAAATCCGTTTAGAATCAGTATCTTATCTTCATCGGTTCGAGTATAATCGAGGCATGTACGGAATCCCTCTCGCCCTAGTGATCCTGTTGACCATTCCACTCCTCCCGGACCTCGCGAGCGCCGAGTCGCTGGCCGGGGTCTGCCCCGACGGCAGCGCGTTCATCGTGCAGAAGGAGGCCGACATCCCGTGCGCACGCGCGAAGCTGGTGGCGCCGTCGGACCTGCCTCCGCTCCGGCCCGAGCTGCTGCCACGTCCGTACAAGTGGATGGTCGACCAGGAGGCGCGCGACCCGAGGAACCCGTACAACCTCGTCGACGAGGCCCAGCGCATTCGGGAGCTGCGCGCGGGGAGCGCGGACCCGACTCCGTCCCCGACTCCGGCGGTAGCGGCCGCGCCACCGCGCCAGGAGACGCGGCTCTCGCTCGGGGAGTCGGAGCTGCGCGACCTGGTGCGGCTGGTCGCGCTGAGGCAGCAGATCGCCCCCGCGGAGCTCGTGATCGAGGACATTCACGATCGACCGCAGCTCTATCTGCAGCTCGCGTACTCGCGGGCATTCGAGGTGCGGACGCTCGAGGCCACGCAGGGCGAGGCGAGCGCCACCCGCATCATCGTCTTCACCGCGCGCGCCGGCGAGGCAGTCGAGTTCTACCCGAACTTCCTGGTGACGCAGGGCCCCGCCACGTTCCGGCCCGATGCGCTGAATCCCGAAGAGGTCCGCTTCCTCGTCGGGGCGCCGGGCCCGCTCTCGAAGGGCACGATGGCGGTCGGCTACCTCCGCATCCCGGAGCGCTTCGATCCGACCCAGCCGATGGACCTGTGGTGGAACGACCGAAGCATCGAAGCGACCCTCGAGCC
>CAZLBF010000406.1:0-5385 GCA_964557495.1 uncultured Myxococcales bacterium
GCGAGCGCCACGAGACCCTTGGCGTGCCGCGCGTAGATCTCGTTGTAGAGATCGCCGGTGAGCTCGGTCGCCTCGAAAGCCTGCGCAACGCAGACCTTCGCACGCTGGATCTTCCCCTGAGCCGCGCAGAGGAGGGCCTCACCGGCGGAAATCCAACCTCGGAGTTCGTGGTCGGATAGCTCGCGGGCCATCTCTTGGGCTCGGTGATGATCCGCCTCTGATTCTCTGAGCTTCCCGAGCTCCATCCGCACCCAACCAAGTTGCATGCGGAGGAAGGGATAGGGGTAGTAACCCGCGTAGTCGCGGCCGATTCGGAGGTCGCTGGGAGGCTCAGAGAGCACTTCTTTCAGAAGCGCTTCGCCCTCTAGGAAACGATTGGAGAGGTAGTGGATGTAACTCCAAAGCCCGCGCGCGAAGCAGAGGAGACCCTCGTCCCCGGTGGAAGCAGCCAGTTTCTCGTTCTCGCGCGCAATGGGAAACGCCTTCTTGATGTCTCCAGTCAGAGCTAACACCCCGGCGTAGCCATCGTTCACCATCACCAGACGCTTCGTGTCATTGAGCGTTGAGGCGAGTGCCTTCCCCTCATCGTAAAGGCGGTCGCGTTCCTCGGGCTTGATACCCAATCTCCAGCCGACATCGAGCAGCCGGGCGCAGGTGTCGAGGAGCAGATGGTCGCGCTCGACGGATTGCGGCATCCCGAGTGCGAGCTCGCGGACCTTGCGCCAGTGCACCAGAGCCTGCCCCGGGCGCCGATTCCCTACCCACCGAGCTGCACGTGCGTGCCAATTGGCGGCTTCGCGGGGCCAATGAGCCGCTTCGTAGTGCCGCGCGATCAGAGCCGCGTTTTCGTCCAGGGGCGAAGCCTCCAGGTGCTCGAGTGCTTCGGCCGTACGCGCGTGGCGCGCGCGGCGCGGTTCGCTCAGCTGGCTGCGCAGCGCCACCTCGTGGGTCAAAGGGTGTTTGAAGAGGTGCTGGCACACGGGGTAGAGCTCGGCGGTCTGGATCAGTTCGGCACGGATGAGCGCATCGAGGGCTGCTTCGAGATCCCGAGGCGCTAGCTCGCTCACTGCCTCCAGAAGCGGTTGGGAGAACTCTCGCCCCACAACCGCCGCGTCCTGCAGTACCCGCTTTTCCCGCTCTGCGAGCCGATCGATCCGCGCGGCGAGCACAGCCTCTACCGTGGACGGAAGTTCCGCACTTACGGGGTCGCGCTCGAGATGGCTCGCACCCGGAGCGCCCACGATGACCTCGGCCTCGCGCAGACCCTGCACGATCTCTTCGCAGAAGAAGGGGTTACCCTGGGCGCGCTTCAGGATCCGTTCTCTGAGCTTCTCAAGCGAGGGATCGGTGCCCAGCAATTGATCCAGGAACACCCGCGAATCCTCCGGGCCGAGGGGTGCCAGAGCCAGCTGGTGGTACCACGATCGGGCCATCCATTCTGCGTGGTAGTCGGGCCGGAAGTTCACCAAGAGCAGGGTCCGCGTCCCGGCGGCAGCCTCGACGATCTGGGCCAGGTACGCGTCACTCCCCGCGTCGATCCAGTGCAGGTCGTCGACCAGGAGGACTGCCGCCTCCCGCTCGCTCCGAGCCTGCACGAGTCGCCGCAGGAAGGCGAAGAGCTGGCGCTGGCGTGCTTCGGGGTTCATCTGCGGGGCAGGTTGCTCGGGATCGGGCACTCCCAGGAAGTCGAACACCAGCGGAAGCACCTCATCAAAGGCTCGATCCAGTAGCAGGAGCCGCCCGGCGACCTTCTCTCGCGCGGACTGGTCTCCATCCTGTGCCGTGATCCCGAAGGCGTTGCGGAGCAGCTCCAAAATCGGGAGCAGCGGAACCGTCTTGCCGTGTGCCGGGCAGTGAGCTTCGAGGACCCTGGTCCCCCGGGCCCGACACTTCTCGACGAACTCCAGGCAGAGGCGGCTCTTGCCCACCCCCGCCTCGCCCACGATGCCGAGCACCTGGCCGTTGCCTTCGATCGCCCGGCGCAGCGCCCCCTCCAGTGTCGCCATCTCGTCGCCGCGACCGACGAAGCGGGAGAAGCCACGCGAGCGAGAGACATCGAGACGGGTCCGTAGCGCTCCGACGTCGCGTAGCTCGCGGACGCGAATCGGAGCCGCAGCCCCCTTGACCGTGAACTCTCCCAGATCCTCGAGGTCGAAGTAGCCCTCAATGAGTGTGGCGGTTTGCGGGCTGACGTAGACCCGGCCCGCCTCGGCGAGCTGCTCCATCCGCTGCGCCAGGTTCACCATTTGTCCCTGGGCGGTGTAGTCCATTCGGAGATCGTCCCCGATCTTCCCGACCACGACCTCGCCGGAGTTCAGTCCGATCCGGGTTTGGAAGTCGAAGCCATGCTCCCGCCGTAGTTCATGTGCATGGCGCCGTAGTTCGTCGCGCAGCCAGAGTGCTGCGTAGCAGGCTCGCTGCGCATGGTTTTCGTAGGCGATCGGGGCGCCAAAGAGCGCCATGATGCCGTCCCCGAGGTACTGGTTGACCGTCCCCTCAAAGCGGTGCACGCCGTCGGCCAGGATCTGGAAGAAGCGGTCGAGGATGCGGTGCCACTCCTCGGGATCGACCTGCTCGGCGAGCTCGAGCGAGCCCTTCACGTCGGCGAAGAGCACCGTGACCAGCTTGCGCTCGCCTTCGAGCGCGGACTTCGAGCGGAGGATCTTGTCGGCGAGGTGCTTCGGGGTGTAGTCGCGGGGGGAGCGCTCGGGCGTGACCGACTGCTCGGAGGGCGAGGTCGGGGTTCCGCACTCGTCGCAGAAGCGCGCGCCGGCCGGTAGCTCGGCTCCACAGCTGGCGCACGAAGAGGAGAAGCGGTGCCCGCACGCGAAACAGAACCTCGCCGTTTCCCGATTCTCGTGGTGGCAGGCGGGGCAGTTCACAGCGAAAGCTCCGGCGCCAGCCGTTCGGCATGGCCCGCGGCACCCATCTCGGTGTAAAGGCGGTGGGCCTCGCGGAGGTGGTGCTGGCAGCTGGCGCCGTCGCCGCGCAGGCGCGCCAGCTCCGCGCGCTCCTCGCTGACCTGCGGTCGATACACCCGCGCTCCGAACTCCTCGATCAGCTCCGCGGCCCGCGCGAGCGCCGCGCCGATCGGCCCTTCGGACTCGAGTCCATCCCCCATCCGCAAGGCCCGCGCCAGCGCGATCTGCGCCGAGATCTCCGACTGCCCCGTCGCCTCGGCGACGGCGATCGCCTCGCGCGCCGTCGCGACCGCGCGATCGTGCTCCCCCAGCCGCGCCAGCGTCTCCGCCAGCGCCGAGAGCAGGTGAACCGCGAAGCTGCGACGGCGGCCGGTGGCGAGGCCGCGCTCGAGGACACTGCGCGCCTGTTCGAGATCGCCGTTCACGAGGAGGGCGTGGCCGAGGGGGTAGAGGGCCTGGCGCAAGCCGGCGGGGCTGCCGACCTGCTCGGCCAGCTCGACAGCCTGGCGACCGTGGGCGAGAGCGGCGGGGGGAAAGCCGCGATGGCGTTCCAGCGACGAGTAGTAGCCGTGTCCGACGTCCCGGACAGTCAGGTTCCCCTGCGCGATCGCGGTCTCGATCGCCCGATCGAGCATGGAACCGGCCTCGTCCAGGCGACCAGCGCAGGTGAACCCGAACCCCCGGCTCGCCAGCCCCGCCGACCCCATCGGGTTTTCAGCGAGCACAGCCACGAAGTCGACATCGCCGATCAGCTCCACGACTCGATCGATCCGCTCGGCGGCAGAGAGCGCCATGATGAGCGGAGCCCTGAACATGAGATCCTGCCCTTCGGGGGCACGCTCGCGCGTGAGCGCCTCTTCACCGTGCGCGATCGCATCGGCGAGGCGCCCCGCGAGGGTATACGCCATGCCGATCGATATACGAAAGCCCACCTCGAGATCGCGGCGCCCTCCGACGCGCGAGAGAAGCGCACTGCCCTCCTCCACGATGGCATCGAGCTCGCCTTCTACGTGTCCCAGCCGGGTGGATTGCACAGCGATCCAGCCGAGCGCCCGGAGCCGGAGCTCGAGGACCTCCGGGGAATCTGGGACTTCCGCCAGGAGCTCGCGAACCCGCCGGACACACCGCAGCGCCTCGGCGGGAGTCCCCAACCCGATCCACTCCGCCGCGCGGTTGTACCAGCGCGCCGCCTCGAGCGGCTCGCCGGCCTGCTCCCAGTGGTGCGCCAGCAGAGCGGCGTTCTCGTCGAGAGCGTCGGCGTGGTGGGCCTCGAGGGCCACCGCAACGGACGCATGGGTGCGTTGGCGGCGCTCGCGGAGCTGCGTGGCCGAAGCCACCTCCCGGGTGAGCGGGTGCTTGAACGCGTACTCGAGCTCGGGGTAGAGGGCACGCTCGTAGAGGAACTCGGCCTGCACCAGCGCGCGCAGTGCCTCGGAGAGGTCGGCGGACGGCAGCTCAACCACGCGTGCGAGGAGCGACTCGGGGAACTCCCCGCCGATCACCGCGGCGGACTGGAGAAGCTGCTTCTCGCGCTCGCCGAGGCGATCGATGCGCGCGGCCAGCACGCCGTGCACCGAGGCGGGGATCTCTATCTCATCGGAATCACCCGCCAGTCGGTAGTGGCCGCGCGCGGCGGTGAGGCGGCCCGCCTCGATCAGGGCGAGCACGACCTCCTCGACGAAGAAGGGGTTTCCGGCGGTGCGCGCGGCGAGCCGCTCGCCGACTCCGGCCAGCGACGGATCGTTGCCGAGCCACTCGCTCAGCATCTCCTCGATCCCGCCCCGGTCGAGGGGCCGCAGGGCGAGCTGCTCGAAGTAGGAGCGGTGGGTCCAGTCGGCGTGATACTCGGGCCGGTAGTTCACCAGCATGAGCGTGCGGTTGCCCTCGGCGGCATCGGCCAGCGCCTCGACGAAGGTCTCCGTCGCGGCGTCGACCCAGTGGAGGTCCTCGAAGAGCAGCACGGCGGGCTCGCGTTGGCTGCGCGCCACCGACATGCGCTTCACCAGCTCCAGCAGGTGACGCTGGCGCCGCTCCGGGCTCATCGCGGGAGCAGGCCGCTCGGGGTCGGGAACGCCCAGGAAGTCGAACAGCAGCGGCAGCTCGTCGCGCAGCTCTTCGTCGACGAGGAAGATCCCGCTGGCGATCTTCTGGCGCGCCGCGACATCGCCGTCCTGGGCGGTGACACCGAGGCTCTGGCGCAGGAACTCGAGAATCGGCAGCAGCGGAATCGACCTGCCGTGCGAGACGCCGCTGGCGTAGCGAACGGCGATGCCGCGCGCGCGGCAGCGATCGGCGAACTCGCGACACAGCCGGCTCTTGCCGATACCGGCGCCGGCCACCACGCCGACCACCCGGCCGTTGCCGACCAGGGCGCGCTCGAGCGCGACGTCGAGATGGCTCATCTCGTCGGCACGGCCGACGAACTTCGAGAAGCCCCGGGCGCGGGAGCGGTCCAGGCGGGTGC
>CAZLBF010000407.1:0-3157 GCA_964557495.1 uncultured Myxococcales bacterium
CCGAGCAGCCGAGCAGCGGGGATGCCGCGTCGACGAGGATCGCGTCCTCGTATGCGGGACCCGCTTTCGCCTCGTCGACGGGGCCTGACCCGGCCTCAGTCTTCGTGACCCGGCGTGCGCTCCGCGGCGAGGCGCTGGACCTCACCGCGCTCCCGGAGTCGCTCCAGGGCGCGCCGCTCGATCTGCCGTACGCGCTCGCGGGAGATCCCCATGCGGCGACCGATCTGCTCGAGCGTCACCGGCTCGGACTCGTCGGGCGCGAATCTCGCCGCGAGGATCTCGCGCTCGCGCTCGTCCAGCGTGGCGATCGCTCCGCCGAGCACCCGACGCAACTCCTTGCGGTCGACGTCCTCCACGGGATCGACGACGTCCTCGTCCCGGAGCACGTCCTCGAGCACGAGATCGTCTGCGCCAGGAATGGGGGCGTCGGTCGACGCGATCGGCAGCGCACTCGCCCGCACCCGATCGAGGACTTCGGGCGGGATCTCCATCGCCCGGGCGAGCTCGTCGCGTCGCGGCGCCCGGCCGAGCCTCTGGCGCAGCTCCCGCTCGATCCGGCGGCTGCGGAGCTGCAGCTCGTAGATGTGCGAAGGGACGCGCACCGTCCGGGAGGCGTTCTGGATCGCGCGCACCAGCGCCTGCTCGATCCACCAGACGGCGTAGGTCGAGAACTTGAAGCCGCGCCGGTAGTCGAATTTCTCGACGGCGCGCATGAGCCCCAGATTGCCCTCCTGGATGAGGTCCAGGTACGGCACTCCCATGTTTCGGAAGCGCTTCGCCTGCTTCACCACGAGTCGCAGGTTGTGGCTCGCGAAGGTCGAGCGCAGCTCTTCGTTGCGCTCGAGGGCGCGCGTCGCGCGCTGCAGGGCGGCCCTTGACGCGGGCCGGCCGAGGCCGAGACGCCGGCGGGCCTCGCTCGGGGCGCGACCGCGACCCGCGCTCCGAAGACCTTCGAACTTCTGACGGATCTCCAGCAGGACCGCAAGTGCTATGTCTGCGGACAGGACGGCCTCGGCGATCTTCGCGTCCAGAGCCTCCAGGCGGCGAGCAGCCGGGCGGGCCTCGGCCAGGCGGGAATCGCGTTCGGCTACGAGGCGCTCGAGCCGACTCAGCCTCGCGTCGATCACCCGGCTCCAGTCCCTTCCCGTCCCGTCACGGTAGTGGTGGCTCAGGGCCGCCGTCACGAGGCCGGCCCGCCTTCGCTCGTGCCAGCGCTCGAGGATCTCCGGGGCCGTTCCGGGAATCGTCGCCATGGCGTCGCGGAAGCTCCGTTCCTCGGACTCCATGGCTCGGGCGAGCGCGTAGGTCTCCTCGCGGGAGAGCACTCGGATCGAGCCAACACTCGCGATGTAGTGGTCGAGCCCGCTTTCGAGGCTCGAGGTACGCGACCCGACGGGCCGCGGGGCGGCCGGCCGGGTCGAGCGGCCGACGACGCCCCTCTTTCGGGCGACGCGCAGGTGCCGCCCCGGGTCGAGCGCACGCGGAGCGGAGGGCGCTCTCGACCGCTCGTTGTCGTGGTCGCGGACTTCCGGTTCGAGATCTGTCATTTCCAGACACACCTGCCCTGCTGCTCCGACTCGGGAGCGCTCGGGCTCGCACGGGGCTGCGGGAAGTGCAGTAGCAGCGGGTGGGACCCCACCCACGTTCCCCTCCGAGCCGCACAGCATAAGCACGAGGCCCGAATAGCAAGGAGCGGGGCGGAGAGCCGCGCGGCTCCGGGGCATCTCGCCCCGCTCGGCTCGGATGGACCCCTCCCAGGGCGACCCATGAGGGCACAGGGGTTGCACTGAATAGGGTAGGTGCGCACATGTATGGGCAGGAAGGAGGGTCATCATGCATCGTTCCGAGGCCGAGCTGGCTGCGCGCTGCTTTGGGTGTGGCACGGAGGTTCAGGGCGTGTCCGATCGGGCATTTTCCTTTGGGACTCGCGGTGTGCTGTGCTTCGACTGCGCGCTCGCCCGCGGGGGCCGGTACGACGAGGCCCACGACGGCTGGGTCGACGAGCCGAATCTCGACGGCATCGAGAATGCCTGGGATTGAGGCGCTACCAGGCCTTCACACGTCCAGCGTGACCGTCGCCTCCCAGCCATCGGGGGTGTGGGTCACCTTCAGACCGTGCGCGGTTGCGGCTTTCACCTCGGAGGCGAGTGAGTGGCGTCCGGGCTGGATGCGCTCCCCCCGGAGGTCGGCCTCGAGGCGTGCGACACCATCCCGGTTGACGATGACGTGCTGCGGACACAGGAGCAGCTCCTCGGCGTCCCGTAGATAGACGAGCTCGTTGAGGAAGCGGAGCAGCAGCAGCTCCAGATCCGGCTCCTCGAGCGCGATGCTGCGCTCCACCCGCTCGCCGACGTCCTGGGGGTTGTCGAGGGTCGCCGAGAGCAGTGCCCGGCCGGCGGCAGCGAAGACGGCACCGAGCGTGGCGCCGCGGGCCACGAAGGCGAGATCGCTCGTGACGGCGTCGAGGAACTCGTAGCCCGGGTCCGCGCTCGACACGTCGGCGTTCATGGCTCGAACCTCACGGGCGACCGGCGCGAGGGCGCACGGTGTGCGGGACCCTGTCGCCCGTCGCCCCAGCAGACGTCCCGGCGGCGCGGTCCCGGCGACGAGACGCTGGCACATCGGTTGCAAAGGTGCGATGGCCGTGAGCCGGACGAGAGCGATCCTCGTGGTGGAAGACGACGCAGCGATGCGCCATCTCCTCGTCGAGGTGCTCCAGGAGGCGGGCTTCCTGGCCGGCTGTGCGGCCGGTGTCGAGGAGGCTCTCGCTCTGCTGCGGCTGCACGACTTCGACGCGGTGCTGTCCGACGTGCACATGCGGGACCGCAGCGGCTTCGAGATCCTGGGCGAGCTGAACGCGCGGGACAAGCGGACCCGGGTGGTCCTGATGACCTCATTCGCGAGCCCGGACGTGGTGGAATCGGCCAGAGCTGCGGGTGCGGCAGGCGTGCTCTCGAAACCCTTCGGCGAGGAACAGCTGCTCGAAGTGCTCGAGCAGAGCTCCTGACGCGGGGCGCCCGGGGGCGTCAGCCCGGGGGAGCGACGCCCGGGCGTCGCGAGGCGCCCGTGCCCGATGGACCGCTTTCCAGGGGCCGGATCGTGCAGAGGTTGTGGAGCGATGGCGCGGCAGATCGCCAACCACGAGATCGCCGACGCG
>CAZLBF010000408.1:0-9862 GCA_964557495.1 uncultured Myxococcales bacterium
TCTCGTAGTAGATCTCGCAGCCCTGGCTACGGACGGTCGGCATGGGCGAAGCCTACCACGCGCTCGTTCCGGCCTTCCATCCACGTCCTCGCCGCTCCCGGCAGATGCTGAGCGCGCGCCTATAATGGCCGGCCATGGCAGCAACCGGACGGCGTGCAATCGGGATCGCGGTGCTCGGAATCTGGATCGCGGCACTCGGGGCGGGGATGCTCGGCTCGCTCATCGCGACCGAGCGGGTGCTCCGCGCCGAGCGCGAGCTGTTCGCCATGCTGGTCGGCCTGCGGCGCGCGCAGCTCTCCGCCTACTTCGAAGCGACGATCGAGGAGTCGCGGTTCTGGGGCAGGAACCGCATCATGCGACAGGCGCTGCGCGAGTTCACCGATGCCTGGCGCGAGCTGGGTGAGGTCGCGAGCCTGGAGCTGCAGCTCCTGTACATCGACGAGAATCCCTATCCCGATGGCGAGCGCGACAACCTGGAGCGCGCGGAAGACGACTCCAGCTACTCCGAGGTGCACGCCCAGTACCACTACTGGCTGCGCAGCTTCCTGCTGCATCGCGGCATCTACGACGTGTTCCTGATCGACCCGGACGGCAACCTGGTCTACAGCTCCTTCAAGGAGGAGGAGTTCGCCACCAACCTGCTCGAGGGGCCCTGGCGCGACACCGACCTGGGGCGGGCCTTTCGCGAGGTGCGGGACAATCCCTTCCCGAGCTACGTGGCGGTCTTCGACTTCGCGGCGCACGCGCCGAGCCACGGAGCGCCGGCCATGTTCACCGCCAGCCCGGTGCTGGCGGACGACGGCACCTTCCTGGGCGCAGTCGCCTTCCAGCTCTCGGCCGAGCGCATCAACCGGATCGTGCGCGAGGTCGGGCTGCGCAAGACGGGCAAGACCTTCCTGGTGGGACCCGACCTGATGCTGCGCAGCCGGACCCGCTTCTCGGAGACGTCCGAGATGCTCCAGACGCGCGTCGTCACCGAGACCGCGCGCGCGGCGCTGAAGGGCGAGAAGGGGCAGCGCATAGCGGCCGACTACCGCGGCGTGCGCGTCCTGACGAGCTACGCCCCGCTCGAGATCGGAGAGCAGCTGTACTGGGGCGTGCTGGCCGAGATCGACGAGGAGGAGTACCTCGGCCCCGCGCGCACCATCCGCAGCCGCACCCTCGGGGCGAGCGCCGCGCTAGCCGCACTCGTGACCCTGGCCCTGCTCGCCTGGGCCCGATTCCGACCGGGAGATTGAACCCGAAGACCCAGCGCTCCTAGCGCAGCGAGAGCTGGATCTTGTCGGACGAGATCCCGACGAGCGTGATGCCCTCCGGATGCGAGACGTGCTCGGGCGAGAGCTCGAAGGTGCGCCGGCCCAGGCTCGCGAGCGACGCATCGATCTCGACGCGGACGTCGGAGCCGCCCAGGAAGAAGAGATCGCGCTGGACCCCCTTGAACCGGGCGACGACCTCGGCCGGATCGACGCTCTCCAGCGTCAGCGCCCCGGGCAGGTGCCTGACGCGGACCGGGACCCGGATCTCGCTCTCCGCCTGGCGCGAGCCCGGGACGGCCAGCACCCAGAGGAGCGTCGCGACCACCACGGCCGCGGCCTTGCCTCCCAGGTTCTCGGTCAGGGCGCGGGCGATGGGGTGCCGGCGGCGCGCGAGCGGGTGGCGGTCCTTGTAGAAGTGGTCGAGCAGCCGGCCGAGCGACTCCGGGCTCGGGATCTCGCGCAGCATCCCGTTCTCGGCGACCGACACGGTTCCCCGCTCTTCCGACACGACGATGCAGAGGGCGTCGGTGCGCTCGACGAGGCCCAGCGCCGCGCTGTGGCGCGTCCCCGGGTTTCCGCGCTCACGCGTATTGCGCGCCAGGGGCAGATGCACGCCAAAGCGCATCACGCGTCGGTTCTCGATCACCACGGCGCCGTCGTGCCCATCGGAGTGCGGATCGAACAGGCTCTGGATCAGCTCAGGGCTGAGCTTGCCGTCCAGCTCCACACCCCCGTCGAAGTGCCGGTCCAGAAGCTGGTGGCCGGGGATCACGATCAGCGCGCCGATCTTCTCCCGCGCCAGCGAGAAGAGGCTGGAGACCAGGATCTCGCTCGTGTCGAGGCGCGCTGAGGCGCGATCGCGCCGTCGCAGCACCCACGCGGCCAGGTCCTCGAAGGCCTGGCGAAGCTCCTCCTGGAACACCACGACCAGCACGACCAGGGAGACCGCGGCGAGGCTCTGGAACACGCGGGTCGTGAGCGCGAGATCCAGGAGCCGAGCCCCGAAGTAGAGCCCGCCCACCAGGCCGAGCCCGAGCGCCACCAGTGCCCCGCGCGAGCGCCGCAGCCACGCGATCAGCGCGTAGACGAGAGCCGAAACGATCAGGATGTCGAGCGCGTCCGCCCAGCTCAGCTCCGCAACCACCGACGCCGGTTCCCTTCCCTGCACCGGGGGGGCGCTGAGACGAGAGACCTACCTTAGCCCGCGCGGGGCGGGTCGTCATCGCGGAGCGCGCAGCGCCTCGGGGTAGAATCGCCGCGAAGAGGAGGAGCCGCCCATGAGCGCCCCGCGCCTCGACCACCTGGTGTACGCCACCCCCGACCTCGACGCATCCGTGAACGACCTGGAGGCGCGCCTCGGCGTTCGGGCGAGCCCCGGAGGCCGCCACCCCGGGCTCGGGACCCGCAATGCCCTGCTCGCGCTCGGGGAGGACTGCTACCTCGAGGTGATCGGGCCGGATCCAGATCAGCCGGCAGTCGCGACCGCGCGGCCGTTCGGCATCGACGCGCTCCACGAGGGGCGCCTCGTGACCTGGGCCGTCAAGGAGCGCGACCTCGAGGCTCGGATCGACGCAGCGAGGTCGGCCGGCTTCGATGCGGGCCGCATCCTGCCGATGAGCCGCGAGACGCCGGAGGGTGGCGAGCTTCGCTGGCGGCTCACGCTGCGCCGAACACCGGGGGGCGACGGACTGGTCCCCTTCCTGATCGACTGGGGTGAGACGCCGAGCCCGGCCCAGGGGGCTGCGTCGGGCTGCTCCATCGCGGGGCTGCGGGCCGAGCATCCCGATCCGCCGAGCGTCGCGCGCGACCTCGCGGCGCTCGAGGTCGATCTCTCCGTGACGCGAGGTCCGGCGCCGGCCCTGATCGCGCGACTCGACACGCCGAACGGCCCGCTCGACCTGCGTTGACGCCGGCCTTCCCCGAGGAGGTTCTCGCATGCATCGATCCACTGCCCTGCTGCGCAAGCTCTCGTACGTCACTCTGCTCGTGGTGCTCGTCGCGGTCGCGGGCGTTCAGCTGATCGCAGGCCAGTTCCCGATCGGCCCCGTCGTTCTCGCGCTCGCGATCGTCCCCCTGCTGGGGCTCCTGCTGGCCGGCCGGTCCTTCCTGTCCGCGATTCCCGATCTGATCTTCGGGGCGATCGACACCGGCCTGCTCGCGATCCCCGCCCTCTGGGGCGGCCTCGCCTTCGGCGTCGCGGGCGCGATTGCGGGCGGGGTGATCGGCGATGCACTCACGGACGCGATCGCGGGGTTCTTCGAGGGGGGCATCGCCGAGTGGCTGCGAGAGCGAGGCATCGAGGAGTCGCGCGAGCCGGTCACGAGCGGTCTCGGGAAGATGGCGGGCTGTCTGCTCGGGAGCGGTGTCGTTCTGTGCATCGCGCTGCTCGCCGGGATCGAGCCAAAGTTCGGCTGAGCAGCGCGGCTCGGATCTAGGGCAACGCGAACGCCACCAGCGAGTCGCCGAGCCTGGTTCCCATCTTGCCGTGGCCGCCCGCGGCGATCACCACGTACTGCCTGCGGTCCTCGCCGAGCCGGTAGGTCATGGGCGTCGCCTGCCCTCCGGCGGGGAGCCGCCCCTTCCAGAGCTCTCGACCGCTGGCGACGTCGAAGGCGCGCAGATAGTCGTCCATCGCGGCGCCGATGAACACGAGCCCGCCCGCAGTCACGATGGGACCTCCCATGTTCGGCGTGCCCAACGCCAAGCCGATCGGCACGGGTGCGAGATCGCGCGTCGTGCCCAGGGGCACCTCCCAGCGGATCGCGCCCGTCGCGAGATCGATGGCATGGAGCTGCCCCCAGGGCGGCGGGTTGCACGGAGTCCCGAGCGGCGAAATCAGGAGTCCGCGCTGCATTCCGAAGGGTGTGCCGGTCTGAGGCGCGATCTCCTCGCCGGGGTTCGCCTCGCGGGCGGCGTCCAGCTCGGCCCTGGGGATCAGCTTGACGGTGTGCGGAACGCGGCTGGTGTTCAGGATCAGCAGGCCGCGCTCGGGCTCGAAGGCGACGCTGCCCCAGTTGGTGCCGCCCGCACCGCCGGGGTAGAGCAGCGTGCCCTGCAGGCTCGGAGGGGTGAAGATCCCGTCGTAGCGCAGGGCGCGCAGCGCCTCGCGACACTTGCCGCGATCCCACGGCGTGAGGCCCCACGCCTCGTCCGGCGTCAGCTGGTGCGGCACCAGCGGAGGCGGCAGCGTCGGAAAGGGCTGCGTCGCGGAGGCTCGCTCGCCCGGCACGTCGGAGCGCGGGACCGGGCGCTCCTCGATCGGGAAGAGCGACTCCCCCGTCTCGCGGTGCAGCAGGTAGACCAGGCCCATCTTGGTCGCCTGGGCGACTGCGGGGATCTCCTCGCCGTCGCGCCGCAGCGTGACCAGCGTGGGCTGCGCGGGCACGTCGTAGTCCCACAGGTCGTGGTGCACGACCTGAAAGCCCCACACGAACTCTCCCGTCGATCCCCTCAACGCCACGACCGAATTTGCCCAACGGTTGTCTCCCGGGCGCTCGCCTCCGTAGAAGTCCGGCGACGCGCTCCCCGTGGGCACGAAGACGAGATCGCGCTCGGGGTCGACCGACAGGATCGACCAGGCGTTCGCCCCGCCGTTCTTGCGGCGACTCTCGGGAGACCACTCCTCCCAGGCCGGGTCGCCCTCGCGGCGCGGGATGGGGTCCCACCCCCAGCGCAGCTTTCCCGTGCGCGCGTCGTAGGCGCGGACCACGCCGGGAGGATCCTCGACCCACTGGTTGTCTCCGATGGCGGAGCCCAGGACGACCAGGTCGCCGATCGTGACCGGCGGAGAGGTGACGCCGTAGTAGGGCCGGTGATAGTCGGGATCGCGAACCCGCGCGATCCCCGCGGTCAGGTCGACCTCGCCCCCCGTGCCGAAGTCCGCGCAGGGCTCTCCGGTCGCGGCGTCGAGGGCGTGGAGCCGCGCTCCCCGGTGCGCCAGGAAGATCCGCCGCCGGCACGCCTCGCCGGGACGCCGTTCGGGATCGAGCCAGGCGGTGACCCCGCGGGCCGCGATCTCCGCATAGCGGGCCGAGAGGTCCAGCCCGGGATCGAAGCTCCAGCGCTCCTCTCCGGTCTCGGGGTCGAGCGCCACGACGCGGGAGAACGCGGTCGGAAGGTAGAGCGTGCCCTCCACGACGATCGGCGTCGCCTGGAACGAGCTGGCGTTGGCGGCCGGCGCACCCTCCCCTCCCTCGGAGACGTCCCCGGTGTGGTAGGTCCAGGCGATCTCTAGGCGGTCGACGTTGGCGGGAGTGATCTGCGTCAGCGGGGAGTAGCGGGCTCCGCCGGGGCTGGCACCGTACACCTCCCACTCCGACGTCGGTCCGCCGCTCGGGATCTCCGGAGGGGCGCCGCAATCCGCGAGAAGCGACGCCACAACCAGGAGCGCCACGACGCGGAGCGCCGTCCACACCCGATCAGGCAAGGCTCGAGCGACCGGTCTGCACGGCGGCCATTCTACTCGCGGCGGTCGGCCGGAGCGACCTGAGGACCGGCGGCCGGCAGGAAGCTGATGTCGCCGTAGTACGCCACGGCGGACTCGCCCGTGTTGTCGCTGTCGGTCATGATCGCGACGCCGTTCACCAGGGGCGGCTCCTCGCCGAAGGCTCGGCGGAAGTCCTCGTACAGGTTGCGGGTCTCCTCGCGCCATTGACCGATGCGGCTCGGCCCGCTCTCGACGACGATCATCTTGACGAAGCCGCCGGCGAAGGCGTTGTCGACGATCGACTCGGGCTCCGCGTGGCTCGCCCAGATGTAGGTGACGGCGCCGATCGGCACGTCACCGAGGATCTGCCGCGCGGCGAGGTACCGGACCTTGCGCCACAGACCGACCGAGTCCGGGTCGTACTCGAACGTCACGTAGATCCGCGCCGGGTAGTCGTCGCCGGCCTTGGAACGCACGTCGCCCGCCTCGAGCACGTTCTCCACCCGCCAGCGCCAGCGCAGCACCGGGTAGCGGCGCAGGTCGACGCGGACCGGGTGCGTGTAGCCCGAGGCCGAGGCGCGGCTCGTCGCTCGCACCACCCACACGCCGGAGTCCCTCACGAGGTCGTACTCGGTGTGTTGCGGGATCTTGGCGAAGTGGAGCGGCTGCCAGGCCTCGGGCATCTCGCCGCCGGAGCCCGAGAACGGCGCGACCTGCGGCGGCTCAGGAAGCCCCGGCTCGCCGAGCGCAGCCTGCGGTCCGAACGTCGCCAGGAGTGCGAGGCTGAAGCTCCGGAACGGCCGGCGCAGCATGGGACCGATGCCGAGCATCGCTGAACCCTAGCTCCGAAGTCGGCGCGCGACGAGGCGCGGCTCCGGCTGCGCAGGGACGGACAGCCTCGGAGTATGATCGGCGCACGTGCCGATCGAGATCCGACCCGCCACACTGGCCGACCTTCCCGCACTGGAGCGCCGCTGCTGGCGCGGCGGCGAGGCGGAGATGCGGCAGCGCATCCGGGACCAGGGCACCTGCTCGATCCTCGGGCTCGACGCCGGGCGGCCGATCGCCCAGCTCTACCTGCGCGAGTACCGCGCGGGCTTCCGCTCGCCCAACAGCCTGCACGACGGGTCGTGGTGGGCCGACCTGAAGGGCGCGGAGGATGCAGTCAGCCTGTCGCCCCGCACGCTGATGCTCGGCTGCTGGCACGTGGGACGCGTGCGCGACCCCGACGGTACGGAGCGGGACGCCGAGGAGTACCGCGGCCAAGGCCTGGGCGTCGGCCTGCTTCGCGCCGCGGTCGACTGGCTGCGCTCCCCCGAGTCGCGCTACGACGCGCTCGCGGCCAAGGGGACCGACAGCGAGAACCGCGGGTACATCGGCTGGGTCGGCGGGCTGCCGGCATCCGCCTTCGAGTCGCTGGGGTTCGAGCGCCTGGCGAGCTTCGAGGACCCCTACTTCGTCGCGGAGCCGGAGGCGGTCCCCGCCGAGGCGGTGGCGGAGCATCCGGCGCGCTTCCACCTGATGCGGCTCGGCCGCGACGACCGCTAGGCCGAGATCACGAACAGCCCGATGCAGCAGACGAGGCCCACGCCGAAGACGAGCGTGCGCAGCAGGTCGATGTTGGCCAGGTAGGCGATCGCGTGGAGCAGCCGGGCCGCGACGAAGATCACCGACAGCAGCGCGGCGGTACCCGCGTTCGCTCCCGCCAGGTGTGCGACGAAGACCGCCGCGGCGAACACCGGAAGCGCCTCGAAGGCATTCTCCTCGGCCGCCTGCGCACGTGCGCCCGCGCCCGTGAGCTGAGCCTGCTGAAGGCGGGGATACTTGTTGTCGATCGATCCGAGCTGCTTGTACCGGAAGTAGTGGCTCACGAAGCCGAGCACGAAGGGGATGAAGCTCGCAACCAAGAGACACCAGAACGGGGTCGTCATCTCGAGGCCTCCCTGGGGACGTCGTGGACTTCTCGATCTTCACGGTTGACTCGCAGACGGCCCTCGGCGTTGACTCTACCAGCCGCGAAGGCTCGAAGGAGAGGTTCATGCCCAAGCTGACCGATGCCGAGCGCGACGCCTTCCTGGACGAGGCGGGTATCCTGATGCGGATCGCGACCGTCGACCCCGACGGCCGGCCGTTGGTCGTGCCGATCTGGTTCATCCGCGTGGACGAGGAGATCCGCTTCACACCGCGCCGGGCCTCGGAGTGGCTCGGCCACATCCGCGAGAACCCCAACGTGGCGCTGTGCATCGACGAGCAGAACGCCCCCTACCGCAAGGTCGTCGTGCGCGGCCGCGCCCGGATCGTGCACGAGCTCGGCGAGGACGACGCGTGGCGCGACCTCTACCGCCGCATCGCCCGCCGCTACGTGCCGTCCGAGGCCGCCGACGGCTACGTCGACGTGACCGACGACCAGCGCCGCGCGCTGCTCGCCGTCTCGCTGCCCGACTCGGAGGTGCGCTCGTGGCGCATGCCGCTAGAGGGCGAAAGCTACAAGGGCATCTGGGCCGACCGCTACTACACGCCGGACGCCAAGATTCGCAAGCTCACCTCGGACGTGTAGCATGCAAGGTCGAGGGAGGACTCCGATGGGCCGGATCGCGCTGGTGTCTTGGCTGCTGACGGCTGCGATCTCGTACTTCGTCGCCGGTCGATATCTCGAGAGGCTCCTCGAAGGCTACAACCGCGACGCTCTGTCGAGCCAGCCGCTGCTCGTGACCGCGGTAGCCGTGCTCGTGAGCCTCGCCTTTACGGTGGTCTGGGCGGCACGTGGGCGGGGCAGGCGGGAGGCCCCGGCCCGCAGCGGCCGTCGACGCTTCCTGCTCGGTGCGCTCGGGGCCGGAATTGGCTGGGCAGCCACGGTCCTGGCCCCGATCGCGCGAAATTTCGGCTGGTACACGGTCACCGGCCGGAACATCTTCCTGGTCCGGCCACCGTACAAGGCGGACGTCCAACGCGACGAGTGGTCGGGCTCCCGGGTCGTGGAGTACCGGAGGTTGGGCCGCACCGAGGTCCGCGTCTCGGACATCTCGCTCGGGTCGGGCGGCGGGACGGGCGGGCGGCAGACCCCGGAGGTCGCCCGCGAGGCCATCGAGCGCGGCATCAACTACTTCGACACGGCACCGGACTACGCCGAGGCGGGCTCGGAGCAGATCCTGGGCAAGGCGATGCAGGGCGTCCGGGACCGGATGTTCGTGGCAACCAAGTTCTGTACCCCGAGGGGCCACCTCGGACCGGGGAGCACGGTCGAGGAGTACATGGAGGTGGTGAACGGGAGCCTGAGGCGCCTCCAGACGGATTGGGTGGATCTCGTACACGTCCACGCCTGCAACACGGTCGAGCGGCTCATGGACCCGAACGCCCACGAGGCCTTCGACCGCCTCAAGGAGCAGGGCAAGGTGCGGTTCCTGGGCGTCTCGACGCACACCCCGGACCTCGCGCTCGTGGCGAACACCGCCATCGACAGCGGCCGCTTCGACGTGCTCATGCTCGCCTACCACTTCGGCGCCTGGCCGACCCTGGGCGCGATAATCGATCGCGCCGCGCAGAGGGACGTCGGCGTGGTGGCGATGAAGACGCTGCGCGGCGCCAAGCACCAGGGGCTGCTCTGGTCGCGGGACGAGCGCGACTCCTACACGCAGGCCGCCTTCAAGTGGGTGCTCTCGAATCCGAGCGTCGCGTGCCTGGTCATCTCGCTCTGGGAATCCGCCCAGCTCGACGAATTCCTGTTCGCCTCGGGCCGTCGCCCCGGGGCCCCCGACCACGCCGTGCTGCAGCGCTACGAGGAGCTCATCGCCGGCGCGCACTGCCGGCCCCACTGCGGCGCCTGTCTGGAGCGGTGCCCCGAGCAGCTGCCCATCGACGACGTCCTCCGCTACGGCATGTACTTCCGGGACTACGGGGCGGAGAAGGAGGCCATGCGGCTCTACGCCGCACTCGCCACCCGAGCCGACTCGTGCGTGGGCTGCAGCGCGCCCTGCTCGGGTGCCTGCCCGGACGGCATCCCGATCCCCGAACGCACCCGCGAAACCCACCAGCTGCTCAGCCTCTCCTGACACGGAGACACGCCTCTCCAACGGGGGCCCTCGAGCCGGTTGCAGAGGGGACGATCGCAAGTGCTAGACTGCGCGACCCAATCAAGGAGGTAGCGCATGCTCTGGATCTCTTCGTCTCGGGCTCTGGCCCT
>CAZLBF010000409.1:0-25636 GCA_964557495.1 uncultured Myxococcales bacterium
TGGACAAGCAGAACCACGACTACCTGGAGCGCTTCCGCCGCGAGAGCCTTCAGGAGAAGAGCTTCTACAACCTGACCGAGGAGGACATCCGCCGGATGCGGGAGGTCGTCGCCCGGCTGGCGCAGAAGCTCAAGAACATCATCTCCATGCGGCGCCGGCGAGAGCGCAAGGGCAAGTTCGACCTCAAGACGACCATGCGCCGGAACATGGCCCACGGGGGGGTGCCGTTCGAGCTCGTCTTCAGGCATCGCCATAGGGATCGCCCGAAAGTCGTCGTCGTTTGTGACATTTCGAGCTCGGTCGCGAATGTCTGCAGGTTCATGCTCCAGTTCGTCTACAGCCTCCAGGAGGCCTTCACGAAGATCCGCAGCTTCGTGTTCGTGGCCGAGCTCGGCGAGGTCACCCAGATCTTCCGGGACAAGGACATCTACGAGGCGATCGAAGAGGCGCTCGAGGGCGGGGACGTGATCAACGTCTACACCCGCTCCAACTTCGGAATGGCCTTCCACACCTTCTGGCGCGACTTCCTGTCCTCCGTCGACAGCCGCACCACGGTCGTGATCATCGGAGACGCCCGGAACAACTACAACGATCCGCGCGCCTGGTGCCTGCGCGAGATCCACCGCAAGGCCAAGAACGTCGTCTGGATCAATCCGGAGTCGCCCGGAGCCTGGGGCTTCGGCGACAGCGTGATGGACAAGTACCTTCCCTACACCGACGTCACCGAGGAGTGCCGCAACCTCAAGCAGCTCTCCCGCATGGTCGACCGCCTGATTCTCTAGCTCCCCTTCTGCAGCTCTCCACTTGAAAACGCGTGCCGAGTGGTCTTTCCTGTGCACCTAGGCGCACACGCGCGTCAGTCAACGCGTAGCACAGCGTCACAGAGGGGGTCCCAATGAAGAGAGTCGTGTCATTCGTGTCGGCCATTGTCGCGGCGTCCGTCCTCGCGGGCTGCGCGCCCGTCGGTCACGGCGGCCTCGGTGCGCCGGTCCTCGGCGTGATCTACACCGAGACGTACGGTCCGAGCACCATCGGAGACAAGATAGGTGCCAAGGAAGGCACCTCGTGCGCGCAGTCGGTCCTCGGTCTGGTCGCGACCGGCGATGCGAGCTACAAGGCTGCGGCGAGAGACGGCGGCATCACGAAGATCGATTCGGTCGACTTCTACGTGAGGAACATCGTCGGCATCCTCGCGGAGTACTGCACGATCGTTCGCGGTTCGTGACTGCTCGCTCTTCGCCGAGCTCGGCGGAGAGCGATCATCGGTCCATAGCAAGCGGCCCCCGGCGCGTTCTGCGTCGGGGGCCGCTTCAATGGGTCGGAGAGGGCGGTGGATGACTTTGTGGGGGGTGAGAGGTTGGACATTTCAAACGAGAAATGTCGTCTCCACCGCCTTCTCCGTAAGAACTTTCGAGCTTTGCTACTCCCTCGATCCGCGTGGCTACGTGGCCTTCCCGTATCCGAACGTCGGACCCTGAGACAGATTATGCATGGGTGGTCAGGGATGTCAAATCTCCTTTTCGTTCGCGGGGAAAGCTCATGGATACGCTCAGGAATTCTTCAGGGCCCCTATGCAGTCTCGCCGCCTATCTGGCTGGCTTTGCACAGGATTTTCACAGGCTGTCCGGACGCGGGCCAGGGTGCTCCAGGGGGGCGAGTTACACCCGATGGGCCCTGGGCTAAGCTGGCGCCATGAGCGGTCGCTACCTGCTCCGCGTGTTCGGCTGCCAGATGAATCAGCACGACGCCGAGAAGATCGCGAACCTGCTCTGCCACGACGGCTACCGCCCGACGAGTTCGACCGACGACGCCGACGTGATCCTGGTGCACACCTGTTCGGTGCGCGACAAGGCGGAGCAGAAGCTCTACTCGGAGCTCGGGGCGCTGTCCGATCTCAAGGCCGAGCGGCCGGAGCTGTTGATCGGCGTCGGGGGCTGCGTGGCGCAGCAGGAGGGGGGCCGGCTCCTGAGCCGCTTCCCGAGGCTCGACTTTGCCTTCGGCTCCCAGAACCTCCGGCACCTGCCGGGCATGCTGGCCGCGGCCCGCGCGCGGCGGCGGAGCCTTCGCGTGGACTGGGAGGCGGACGCCCAGGCTCGCTTCGAGCTTCCGGAGCGCCACCCGGAGTTCGCGAGCCCGACGCCCGGCCGGGCGTTCGTCACCGTGATGGAGGGCTGCGACCTCTTCTGCAGCTTCAGCGTCGTCCCGACCACGCGCGGGCGCGAGGTGAGCCGCTCCCGCCGCGAGATCACCGAGGAGGTCCGGCGGCACGCCGAGCGGGGCGTGTCGGAGGTCACCCTGCTCGGCCAGACGGTCAACGCCTACGGCCGTCCGCGGCCCGGTCGGACGCCGGGCGAGGTCTCGTTCGCCGAGCTGATCCGCGAGGTTGCCCGGGTTCCGGGGATCGAGCGCGTGCGCTTCACGAGCCCCCACCCGGTCTTCGTGAGCGACGGCCTGATCGAGGCCTACGCGTCGCTGCCCGAGCTCTGCCCGCACATCCACCTGCCGGTCCAGTCTGGCTCGTCGCGTGTGCTGGCGGCGATGAACCGGCGCTACGACCGGGGGGAGTACCTGTCGATCGTGGAGCGGCTGCTGGCCGCCCGCCCCGATCTCGCGATCACGACGGACCTGATCGTGGGCTTCCCTGGCGAGACGGACGAGGACTTCGAGGAAACCTTGAGCCTTTGTCGGACCGTGGCGTTCGTCGACAGCTACTCGTTCAAGTACTCGCCGCGGCCCGGCACGCCGGCGCTGCGCCGCCACCCGGAGCCGGAGGCGCCCGAAACCGCGCAGCGGCGGCTGGTCGCACTCCAGGACCTCCAGCGCGACCTGACCCTGGAGGCCCACCGGAGGCGGGTCGGACAGCGCGCGCGGGTGCTCGTGGAGGGCCCGAGCAGGAGGGGAGGGGGCCAGCTGACCGGGCGCTGCGAGCACAACCGCGTCGTCAACGTCTTGCCGGCGCCCGCGGGAGGGGCGCTGCCCGTGCCCGGGACGTTCGTCGAGGTCCGGATCACCGCCGCGACGCCGCACTCCCTGCTGGCAGAGGTCGAGGGCGCCGCCAAGGGAATCGAGCTACCTCTGGTGTAGAGGAGTTTCTGCATGATCCAGATGTCCGTCCGGGGGATCTCCGTCGATAGCGCCGCGGGGTCCGCCATCCTGGTCCTCGAGGGGCCGAACGGCGAGGGACTCGCCATCGCGATCGGTGTCGCCGAGGCGACCTCGATCGCGAAGGAGCTCGAGGGCGTCGAGTTTCCCCGGCCGCTGACGCACGATCTGCTGATGAGCTGTCTCGACATTCTCGGAGCGTCGCTCGAGTCGGTCGAAGTCAGCGACCTTCGCGACGACACCTACTTCGCCGAGCTCGTCGTGCAGGACGCGAGCGGCAAGGAGCAGCGCATCGACTCGCGGCCCAGCGATGCGATCGCGCTGGCGGTCCGGCGGGACGCCCCGATCTTCGTGCGGCGCCGCGTCCTGCGCCTCTCCGACCCCGAAGCCCAAGAAATCCCGCCTCCGGCCGACAAAGAGAGCTGGAAGCGCCTCCTACGGGAGATGGATCCCGAGGACTTCGGCAAGTACAAGATGTAACGTTCCCGTCGGGCTCGTTCCCCCGCGGCCCAGGGCCTGGAGAGGTTGTGGCTCCCAAGGCGCGGATCCTCGCGGTCGACGATCAGGTCTACTTCCGCACGCACCTCGAGGAGATCCTTGCCGGCGCGGGATACGCGGTGGTGACCGCCTCGAGCGGCCCGGAGGCGCTGACCCGGATGGCGCGCGAGGGGCCGTTCGACGTCGTGCTGACCGACCTGGTCATGCCCGAGATGGATGGGGTCGAGACGGTCGAGCGGATCCGCGAGGCCTCGCCGGAGCAGGACGTCATCGTGATCACGACCGTCGGCGACGTGCGCTCGGCGGTCGCGGCGATGCGGCGGGGCGCGGCCGACTACCTGCTGAAGCCGCTCGACCCCGAGGGGCTGCTCGCTGCGATCGAGTCGGTGCTGAGGCAGCGGAAGCTGCGCGCCGAGCACGCACGGCTCGTCTCGGAGAATCTCGCGTTCATGGGGCAGCTGTCGCTCTACGAGCGCGCCACGGCGCTCTTCGCGGCGACGGACCCGGTCGCCATCGCCAAGAAGCTCCTGGAGCTCTGCTGCATCGAGGCGCGCGCCACGAGCGGTGCCATCTGGCTGAAGGAGACCCCCTCGGCGCAGCTCCGCCTGGTCGCGGCGCGCGCCCTGGACGCCCCGCCGGCCGAGCTGCAGCTGCCGGCCTCCCTGCTCGAGCGCGCTCAGACGGGAGCGCTCCTCGAGCCGGACCCCGAGGCCGAGGAGAACCTGCTGGTCTGGATCCCCAGCCACCGGGAGGAGACCCTCTGGGCGGTCGCCCGGCTGCACGCCTCCTCCGTCGCTCCGCCCGGCTCCGTGGAGCTGGCCGCCTGCGGACGCCTGGCCGAGCTGGGTGCGCTGGCGCTGGAGCGGGCGATGCGCCCGCAGGCTCCGAACCTGCGACCGGCCGGAGTCCGCAGCGACGAGTTCCGGGATCCCGCCACCGACCTCGCCACGCTCGCCTTCCTGGCCGAGGTGGCGCGGATCGAGATCCACAAGGCGCAGCGCTTCGGGCGCTTCATGGGGCTGCTCTGCATCGAGCTCGGGCCCGGGCCGCTGCCGCCCGCGGACCTGGGTCCGGTCATCGACGCGATCCGGGGCTGTCTCCGTTCGACCGACATCCTGGCCCGCGAGTCGGGCGGCTGCCTGTGGGTCCTGGTGGCGGAGTCCGACCCGCTCGGCGGGATCGTGCTCAAGCGACGCATCGCCGAGCGGATCCGGGAGCAGCACGCCGGCGCGGACCCCCTCGAGGTCTCGGTCGGCATGGCGAGCTTCCCCCAGGACGGTAGCTCCGTCGAGACGCTGCTCGCGGCGGCGCGCCTGCGCGCCCAGGAGGATCGACGCAGCCTGGTTCGCGAGTTCGGCCTCGATCCGGACGCTCCGTTTGCCCAGTTGACGGAGCGGCTGCTGGAGCGTGCGGGTCCGGTGTCGCCGGGGCTCGTCACGGCTGCGGCCGACCTGGTGATCGGCGATCTCGCGAGCCGCCCCGGCGATCGCGGATTGCTGTTCCTGGCGCCGGGACTCGAGCGGGCTGCCTTTCTGGCCCCACTCGCGGCGCTCGGTGAGCTCGAGACGGCCACGGACGTCTTCGTCGCCCTGGAGGGCGACACCCTGCCCTCGGGTCCCAACCTGCACGCGCTCCCGGTGCCGTCCGAGCTCCCCGAGGGTGCGAGCTGGATCCTGCGCTTCGGCGAGGCGCCCCCCTACGTGCTGCTCGCGGGCCCGCCCGACGCGCGCGGCTCGCGCGCCGTCTTCCACGCCGCGGATCCCGCGCTCGTGGAGCACCTGGTCTTCCGGCTGCGCTCCGAGGTCGGCTTCGGAGTGAGGGTCTGAGATGCGCATCCTGCTGGCAGACGACGACTCCGCTCGAGGCAAGGCGCTGGCCGAGGCCTGCGCGGCCTGCGGCTACCTCGTGGATCGCGCCGCACACGGAGCGGCCGCGCTCGAGCTCGCACTGGAGCGGGTCCCCAGCGTGGTGCTGTGTCCGGTCGACCTCCCGATCATCGACGGCACGCGCCTGGCGGAGATCCTGCGCGGAAATCCGCGGACCCGGAGTGCCAGCTTCGTCTTCCTGGTCGAGGACGAGCTCGACGCGCCGGTCTCGATGGACGTGCGCGACCGAGTCGCGTCGGCACCGTGGGAAGAGGGGGAGGTGCTCCGGCAGATCGAGAGAATTCTCGAGCGCGAGGCGCGCTACCCGGAGACCCGGCCGGAGAGCCAGGTCGAGGGCCGGCTCGCGCAGATCTCGCTCGTCGACCTGCTGCAGCTCTTCCACGTGAACCGCCGCACCGGAACCCTGCGGGTCGTGTGCGACAGCTCGGGCTCGCACTACGCGGAGCAGAAGGGGAGCATCGAGCTGGACGCGGGTCACATTGCCACGGCCGACGTCGGCGCCCCGGGCGGAGTTCGGATCGTCGGAGAGAAGGCGCTCTTCCGCATGATGGCCTGGCCGGACGGACGCTTCGAGTTCGCGCCGGGCCCGGTCTCGCCCAAGCACCGGATCGAGCGCACCACGCGCGTGCTGGTTCTCGAGGGCACGCGCCAGCTCGACGAGTGGGAGCGCATCCGGGCAGAGCTTCCCCCGCTGGACGCCCAGCTGCGGCTCCGGATCTCGCGGGACAAGATCCCCGGGGTCGTGCACAAGCTGTGGCGCGAGGTGCTCGACGCGGTGGCGATGGACGGGAGCCTGCGGAGCGTGGTCGACTGCTGCTCCTCGCCGGACTACCAGGTGTTGCGCGCGGTCCACGACCTGCTCCGCCGCGGTGCGCTCTCGGCCACGCGCCCGACGCAGCTGCCCGACAAGGCGCCTCGCGAGCGGTCGGGCGACCTCCTGACGAGATCGCAGCTGCAGCGGATCCGGGACTGGATGGACACGCAGCGAACCCGCCCGGGGTCGCTGATCAAGGTGCCGGTGCTCCCTGGCTCGCGGACCGCCCTCGAGGCGCTTCTCGACGCGCTCTCCGCCTGTTCGGGCTTCGCGCGCCGCCGTTCGCTGCCGCTCGAAGCCTCGCCGCTCGACTCGTTCGGGACCCTCGGTGAGCTGCGGGTCGGCAACGGACTCGCATTCCGCTTCGTCGCCGTATCGCCCGAGCAGGGGTTTGCTCCACTCTGGGCCGTCGTCGCGCACGGGGCGCTCGGCTCGCTGGTCGCCCTGGACGACGCAGACTGTGAGGGGATCGCCGAGGCAGCCGCGGCGCTCTCCGAAACCTCGGAGCGCCCGCTGGCCGCCGTGATCGTCGGTCGCTCCGGCGCGGGCGAGCAGCGACTTCGCTCCGGTGTCGAGGCGCTCGACCAGTCTCCCGCCCTCGAGCTCGGTGCTGGGACGCCGGACGAGCGCCTGGAGCTGATTCGGAGCGTCTTCGCGAGGCTCGTGCCGTGACGGAGGCCCTCGGCGCCTTTCCACTGCTCCACGAGCTTCCCGAGGCGGAGCGTCAGACGCTCGAAAAGTACCTCGAGGAGCGCTCGATCGAGCCGGAGACGCGGCTCTTCGTGCCCGGCGACGACTCGGACGCGCTGCACCTCGTCATCGAGGGCCGGATCCGTCTCGAACGCGCGGGCAGGACGGTCGGGTCGCTGGGAAAGGGAGAGGTGCTCGGTGGACTCGGACTCGCGGTCGTCGGCAGCCGGGAGTGCTCCGCGATCGCCGCGGAGGCGTCTCGCGTTCTCTCGCTCGACCGCGCCTCCTACCACCGGCTCCGCGTCGACGCGCCAGACATCGCGCTATCGCTCCAGGAGGCGCTGGTTCGCGACTTCGCGGGTGCAGTGAGAGAGACGCTCGACGAGCTCGTAGAGATGGTCGGACCGCACTCCGACGACGAGGTTGACGAGGGGGAGTTCACTCACTAAAGTGCGCCGCCAATCAAGGAGTCGCGCGTGTCGCAGGCCCAGATCACTGACGGGCTGACCTTCGACGACGTCCTCCTTGTGCCGCGGCGCTCTTCGGTCCATCCGAACGACGTCGACCTCTCGACCCAGCTCACTCCGGGCATCCGCCTCTTCATGCCGCTCGTCTCCTCCCCGATGGACACCGTGACGGAGCACCGCACGGCCATCTGCATGGCACAGGAGGGCGGACTCGGGTTCATCCACAAGAACCTGTCGATCAAGTCCCAGGCCAGCGAGGTCGCGAAGGTCAAGCGCTCCGAATCGGGCATGATCGTGGACCCGATCACGCTCGAGCCCGACCACGCGATCTCCGAGGCGATCGAAATCATGCACCGCCATCGGATCTCGGGGCTCCCCGTGGTTCGCGGCGAGCGGCTCGTCGGAATCGTCACGAACCGCGACCTGCGCTTCGTGAAGGACCTCGACCGTCCGGTCTCGACGCTCATGACCTCCGAGGGTCTGATCACGGTCGGGATGAGCGTCTCGCTGGATCGGGCCAAGGAGTTGCTGCACGAGAATCGCATCGAGAAGCTGCTCGTGACGGACGAGACGGGCAACCTGCGCGGCCTGATCACGATCAAGGACATCGAGAAGGCACAGCAGTTCCCGAACGCGAACAAGGATGCGCTGGGGCGGCTGCGCGTGGGCGCCGCCATCGGCGTCACGGCCGACCGGACCGAGCGCGCCCAGGCGCTGATCGACGCCGGTGCCGACCTGCTGCTCGTCGACAGCTCTCACGGAGAGGCGGAGGCGGTGCTCGAGGCGCTCGCCGATCTGCACGCGTCGTTTCCCCAGGTCGAGATCGTCGGCGGCAACGTCGCGACTGCCGAGGGGGCCGAGGCGTTGATCAAGGCGCATGCCAGCGCCGTACGCTGCGGCGTCGGGCCCGGCTCGATCTGCACGACGCGCGTGATCGCGGGCGTCGGGGTGCCGCAGCTGACCGCGATCCTCGAGGCCTCGGAAGTCTGCCGCCGCCACGGAGTACCGTTGATCGCCGACGGCGGCATCAAGTACTCGGGCGATGTGGTGAAGGCTCTCGCCGCGGGCGCGGCGACGGTGATGATCGGCTCGCTGTTCGCCGGCACCGACGAGAGCCCGGGCGAGCTGATCCTGCACCAGGGTCGCAGCTACAAGGTGTACCGCGCCATGGGATCGCTCTCGGCGATGCGCGGGGGCCGCGGGGACCGCTACTTCCAGGACAGCATCGAATCGAGCGTGAAGCTGGTGCCCGAAGGGGTCGAGGCGCGCGTGCCTCACCGCGGCCCGCTCGGGAACAGCGTCTACCAGATCCAGGGCGGAATCCGCTCCGGCATGGGTCTCGTAGGTGCCGCGAACCTCGGCGAGCTGCAGAGTCGTGCGCAGTTCGTCCGGATCACCGCCGCGGGACTCCGTGAATCGCACCCGCACGACGTCATCATCACCGAGGAGCCCCCGAACTACTGGATCGACGATTCCTAGTGTCCGCGCGCGAGCAGGTCCTGATCGTCGACTACGGATCGCAGTACACGCAGCTCATCGCGCGTCGCGTGCGCGAGCTGGCCGTCTACTGCGAGATCGTGCCGCCGTGGGTCGAGACGGCCCGGGTTCGGGAGTCCGCACCCCGGGCGATGATCCTCTCGGGCGGCCCCGGCAGCGTGCGTGCGCCCGGGGCGCCGCCCTTCAACGAGGACCTGCTCGAGCTGGGCATCCCGATTCTCGGCATCTGCTACGGCGAGCAGCTTCTCGTCGAGCACTTCGGCGGACGCGTCGAGGCCTCGAGAGAGCGGGAGTACGGCCGTGCCGAGCTCGCCGTCGCCGAGCCCGACGGGCTGCTCGAGGGGATCGAGTCTCCCACGGTGGTCTGGATGAGCCACGGGGATCACGTGGCCGAGCTCCCCGCGAGCTTCCGCGTGCTCGGCACCTCCCAGAACAGCCCCTTCGCCGCCATTCGCCACCGCGAGCGGCCGATCTTCGGGCTGCAGTTCCACCCCGAGGTCGCGCACACCGAGCGCGGCCAGCGGGTGCTCGAGAACTTCCTGTTCCGGGTGGCCGGGCTCTCGGGCAGCTGGAGCATGGACGAGTTCATCGAATCGGAGATCGCGGAGGTCCGCGACCGCGTGGGCGCGAGCCAGGTCGTCTGCGGCGTGTCGGGCGGCGTTGACTCCACCGTGGTCGCGGCGCTGCTGCACCGGGCGCTCGGGGAGCGACTCCACTGCATCTTCATCGACAACGGACTGCTGCGCGCGGGCGAGGTGGAGGAGGTCCAGCGGATCTTCGAGGACGATCTCCGGATCCCCGTCGAGACGATCGACGCGAGAGAGCTCTTCCTCGAGCGGCTCGAGGGCGTCTGCGAGCCGGAGAAGAAGCGCGTCTCGATCGGCCACACCTTCATCGAGGTCTTCGAGGTGGCGGCCCGCGGCATCTCGAACGTGCGCTTCCTCGCCCAGGGCACGCTGTATCCCGACGTCATCGAGTCGGTCTCGGTCTTCGGTCCCTCGGCCACGATCAAGACGCACCACAACGTGGGGGGCCTCCCGGAGCGGATGCATCTCGAGCTGATCGAGCCGCTGCGGGAGCTGTTCAAGGACGAGGTGCGGGTCGTCGCCGACCGTCTCGAGGTGCCCCGGGCGCTCTCCCGGCGCCACCCCTTCCCGGGGCCCGGCCTCGCGGTCCGGATCATCGGCGAGGTGACCGCCGAGCGCCTGGAGATCCTGCGTGCGGCCGACCGGATCGTCGTGGAGGAGATCCGGCGCGCAGATTGGTACGATCGCCTGTGGCAGGCCTTCGCAGTGTTCCTGCCCGTGCGATCGGTGGGGGTGATGGGAGACGCGCGCACCTACGAACAGGCCATCGCGGTCCGTTGTGTCCAGTCCTCGGACGCGATGACCGCCGACTGGGCCCCGGTTCCAGCGGAGGTGCTCGGCCGGATTTCGAGCCGGATCATCAACGAGATCGCCGGTGTGAACCGCGTGGTCTACGACATCTCGAGCAAGCCCCCGGCGACCATCGAATGGGAGTGAGCCCGCCCGCGCGGACCGGCTCGCGCCGTCCGGAGCGCGCCGGGACCGGAAGCCGCACGTGAGCGCGCCGGCGTTCGCCCACCTGCACCTGCACACGCAGTACTCGATCCTCGACGGCGCCATCTCCATCGAGAAGCTGATGCAGCGGGCCAAGGCGTCGGGCATGCCCGCGGTCGCGATGACCGATCACGGAAACCTCTTCGGCGCGGTCGGCTTCCACGAGGCGGCGGTGCGCGCCGGCGTCAAGCCGATCATCGGTTGCGAGGTCTACGTGGCCCAGGGGTCGCGCTTCGACCGGGATCCGGAGACCGGCGGCTTCAACGGCATGAATCACCTGCTGCTGCTGGCGATGAACGAGCAGGGCTACAGCAACCTGGTGCGCCTCGTCTCCAAGGGCTTTCTCGAGGGCTTCTACTACAAGCCGCGCATCGACCTCGAGCTGCTGCGACAGCACCACGAGGGACTGATCGCGACCTCGGGCTGCCTCTCGGCCACCGTCCCGAGCGCGATCCTGAACGGCCGGCTGCAGGACGCGTGGGAGAAGCTCGAGGCGTTCCAGCGAATCTTCGGGGATCGCTTCTACCTCGAGCTCCAGCGGCACGGGATTCCGGAGCAGGAGACCGTCAACCGCGAGCTTCTCGACATGCACGAGGAGCTGCGGATTCCGCTGATCGCGACCAACGACGCCCACTACCTGCAGGCCTGCGACGCCCATCCGCACGAGGCGCTGCTGTGCGTGCAGACGGGCAAGACGCTCGACGATCCCAAGCGCTTCCGGTTCAACGGGGCGGGCTTCTACGTCAAGGACGCCAGCGAGATGCTCGAGCTCTTCCACGACGTCCCGGATGCCGTGCGGAACACGCTCGAGGTCGCCGAGCGCTGCTCGTTCGTACTCGAGACGGGCAGGCTCCAGCTCCCCGAGTTCGCGACGCCCGCCGGCGAGTCGGTCGACGGCTACCTGGGGCGGCTCGCACGCCGGGGTCTCTCCGAGCGGGTCCTCGGCGACCCGGATGCGCCGCTGCCCGCGAGCAAGCAGAGCTACGCGGAGCGGCTCCGCTACGAGCTCGAGATCATCACGGGCTGCGGCTACTCGGGCTACTTCCTGATCGTCTGGGACTTCGTCCGCTTCGCCCGCGAGCAGGGCATCGCCGTGGGCCCGGGCCGCGGCTCCGCCGCAGGCAGCCTGGCCGCCTATGCACTGCGGATCGTCGATGTCGATCCAGTCAAGTACGACATTCCCTTCGAGCGTTTTTTGAACCCCGAGCGGATCTCGATGCCCGACATCGACATCGACTTCTGCATGAATCGCCGCGGCGAGGTGCTGCGCTACGTCGAGGACAAGTACAACGGCGAGGGGGAGGACGGTCGCCGGGTCGCCGGGATCGTCACGTTCGGGACCATGCAGGCGAAGGCGGCCCTGCGCGACGTGGGTCGCGTGATGGGCGTGCCCTTCGCCGACGTCGACCGGATCGCCAAGACGGTGCCGAACGTGCTCGGCATTACGCTCGAGGAGGCCCACGCGAGCTCGAAGGAGCTGCGCGATCAGGTCGCGCAGAACCCGCAGGGCAAGGCGCTGTTCGAGCTGGCCAAGTCGGTCGAAGGGCAGATCCGGAACCCGGGCAAGCACCCGGCCGGCGTCGTGATCTCGCAGCGCCCGCTGCTGGAGGTGACCCCGCTCTATCGAGACGCGCGCACCAAGGAGGTGGTCACGCAGTTCGACTACCGCGACATCGAGAAGCTCGGGCTGGTCAAGTTCGATCTCCTCGGCCTGCGGACGCTGACCATCATCCAGGACGCCGTGCGCCAGATCCGGGAGCGTCGCGACCCCGACTTCTCGATCGAGTCCGCGCCCCTGGACGATCCCAAGACCTACGAGGCGCTCTGCCACGGAGACACCGAGGGCGTGTTCCAGCTCGAATCGAGCGGCATGACCGAGCTGGTCGTCAAGACCCAGCCGAGGCACTTCACGGACCTGATCGCACTCAACGCGATCTACCGCCCCGGACCGCTCCAGTCCGGGATGGTCGACGACTTCGTCAACCGCCGGCACGGCCGCACCAAGGTCGAGTACCTGCTGCCCGAGCTGGAGGAGATCCTCGCGGAGACCTACGGCGTGATCCTGTACCAGGATCAGGTGCTCCAGATCGCGAACAGGCTCGCTTCGTTCACCCTCGGAGAGGGTGATCTGCTGCGCCGGGCGATGGGAAAGAAGATCCCCGCCGAGATGGAGCAGCAGCGCGCGCGCTTCGTCGAGGGCTGCGTCAAGAACGGGCGTCCGCAGAAGAAGGTCGAGCAGCTCTTCGACCTGATCTACCAGTTCGCGGGCTACGGCTTCGGCAAGGCACACTCCGCCGCCTACGGCCTGCTGACGCACCAGACGGCGTACCTCAAGGCGCACTATCCGGCGGAGTTCGTCGCAGCCATGATGACGGCGGAGTGGCGCGATCAGGAGAAGCTCCAGCGCTACATGCGCGACGCCGAGAAGCGGGGCATCCGGATCCTGCCTCCCAGCGTCAACGAGAGCGACTCCGAGTTCGCCGTCTCCGAGGACCGCGCGGGAATTCGCTTCGGTCTGCGCGGCTGCAAGAACGTCGGCGAGGGCGCGGTCGAGTCGATCCTCGAGGCGCGCGACGCCAAGGGGCCGTTCGAGGGGCTCTTCGATTTCTGCGAGCGGGTCGACTCCGGCCGGGTCAACCGGCGCGTCGTCGAGAGCCTGGTCCGCTGCGGCGCGTTCGACTTCACCAAGGCGACTCGCGCCTCCCTCTGGGAGAGCGTGGGAATGGCGCTCGAGCGCGGTCAGAAGGCGCAGCGCGAGCGAGCCTCCGGCCAGGGATCGCTGTTCGCGCCGGCCGACCTCCCGAGCGAGCCGCCGCTGCGGGAGGTTCCGGAGTGGGACCGGAGCGAGTGCCTCGCGGGCGAGCGGGAGATCGTCGGCTTCTACATCACGGGCCATCCGCTGATGGAGCACCCGCAGACCCTCGACCAGTTCGTGACCGCTCAGGCGGAGTCTCGCGACGAACGGCTGCGCGGCCAGAAGGTGAGGATGGCGGGGGTCCTGCGCGCGCTCACCTCGACGAAGACGCGGCGCGGCGCCCTCATGGCGCGGGCCGTCCTGGAGGATCTGTCCGGCACGCTGGACGTGGTGCTGTTCCCGGCTGTCTTCGAGAAGCACGTCGAGCTGCTCCGCTCGGAGGAGCCGCTGGTGCTCGAGGGCACCCTGCAGATCGAGACCGAACGGGCGGAGCTTCACGTGGACGACGTGGTGGCGATCGACGACGCGTGGGGCCACTTCACGGAGACGCTTCGCATCCGGCTACCCGCCGAGCAGGTGAACGCGGGGGTGCTCGACCGACTCCGCAGGCTGCTCGACCCGGTGCCCGGCGAGGTCCCGGTGTGTCTCGAGATCGCGCTGCCGAACGGGACCGAGGCGGTGCTGGAGCTCGAGCGGCACCGCGTGGCCGTGACGCGAGCGCTGGTGCAGGAGATCGAGGGACTCTTGGGAGGGGCGGTCGCCGAGTGCCGCACGGCGTATTGAGAGCATCGAGAGGATTCCGCGCGCTCGGCCCCGCGCTAGCGCTCGCGCTGTGCGCGGGGAGCGCCCTCGCCGTTCAGCCGGCGAGCGTGCGCGTCGAGGCCACCGTCGAGCTCGACGACTCGAACCGGTCCACCGGGCGCGCCCGAGCATTCGACGCGGCCCTCGTCGAGGCGGTGCTGGCGGTGGCGCGCACCCAGCTGGCTCGCCCGCTGGACGAGGAGGAGGAGGCGGCGCTCCGCGAGGCGCTCGAGCCCAGCGCGGCGACGGCGGTCGTCACCTATCGCATCGAGCCGGGGTCCGGACCGCGCACCCGGGCGGGGGACGCGCTCCAGCAGGAGTATGCGCTCGGCCTCACCGCGACGGTGGATGCCGACCAGGTGCGCACTCAGCTCGCCGAGATTGGCTGGCTCGCCCCGCGCAGCGAGCGCCCATCCGTGGTGCTGCTCGCGCACCTCCGGGGTCGCGACGATCCCGACGCTCCCTTTGCGCCGGCCCTGCTCCAGTCGTTTCAGAGCCTGCTCGAGCAGCGGCTCGCCCGCGAGGGCTTCGTGGTGGTCGAGCCGGCCCTGCGCGCGTCGCCCGCCTCGCAGTCCGAGGGGGCGCTCGGCCTGGCCCGAGCCGTGGGGGCCGACGTCGCGGTGGACGTGGGCGTGAAGTGGACCCCGCACGCTGCCGGCTCCGCCTCCCCGGGTGGCTCCGTCCAGGTTCGGCTGCGCGCCTTCCGCACCGAGGATGCCTCGAAGCTCGCGGCCTCCCGCTTCGACGCGCCCGCCTATCACGCGCGACCGGAGGAGGCGCAGGCCCGGGCGCTGGAGGCGGTCGAGTCCCAGGTGGCCGAGAATCTGGTGCTGCAGCTCCAGCAGAACTGGACCGAGCTGTCGCGCGATGCCGGCCCGGTTCTCCTCGTTCTGCACGAGGTGAGCGGCTTGGTGCAGGTGGCCGATGTGCGCGACGCGCTGCTCGGCTCCCTGGCGGCCCGCGAGGTCGCGCTGCTGCGCCTCGGACCGCGCAGCGCGGCGCTCGAGGTGCGAATCGAGTTCTCGCCGGGGGCGCTGCAGGATCGCCTCAGTGCGCTCGCCTTCGAGGGGTTCCGGCTGGAGCCGCGCTCGGTGAGCCCCGACCAGGTCGAGATGCGCGTGGTCTCCGCACCGCTCGAGCCAGAGCCTGCGGGCTCGGCGCCGTGACCCGCCGCCAGCTCCTGCTCCTCGCCACGGCGGGCGGAGTGATCGTGCTGCTCGTGGTTGCCCTGAGCGGCGTGCTGGCGGCCCTCGCCCTCTCGGTCTTCCTGGCGTACGTCTTCGAGCCCTGGGTGGCGCGGCTCCACGCCCGGGGGGTGCCGCGCAGCCTCGGGGCGCTGGCGAGCCTCACCGTGATCCTCGCGCTGGTGGGAGGGATCGGGGTCGCGGTGCTCCCCGCGCTGGCCGCCGAGCTGCTCACGCTGGTCGAGCAGCTGCCCGACTTCATCGAGACGCTCCAGACCGTCTGGCTCCCGTGGCTCGAGTCGATCAGCCCGGTTCCGCTGCGAATCCCCGACGCCGAGGCGATGCTCGAGCTGTTCGAGCAGGCGCGCCCCCAGCTCCAGCGCTCGCTGCTCGGCGCCATCGTGGGCGTCTCCCGCGGCACCGCGGGCATCATCGCGGCGCTGGTCCAGCTCGCGCTGATCCCGGTGCTGACCTTCTACGTGCTGCGCGACGCGCCGACGCTGCGCCAGAATGTGCTCGCGATCGTGCCGGCCGACCTCCGGCCGCGCGTGATCGAGACGACGGGCCAGGTCGACCGCGTGATCTCGGCCTACCTGCGCGGTCAGCTGACCGTCTGCTTGATGGTCGCGGTGCTGTACTCGCTCGCGTTCGGCCTCACGGGCGTGCCCTTCGCCGTCCTGGTCGGGAGCGCCGCGGGTCTCCTCACGCTGATCCCCTACGCCGGGCCGGCCATGGGTCTGGGGCTCGCGCTCGGCCTCTCGGCCCTGGAGTACGGCGTCGGCCTGCCGCTGCTCTTCACGGCCGCGGCCTTCGCGGTCGTGAACGGTCTCGAGGGGACGGTGATCACCCCGAACCTGGTGGGGGACCGGGTCGGGCTCCACCCCCTCGCCGTGGTCCTGGGCCTCGTGGCCGGCGGCCAGCTGGCGGGCCTGGTCGGAATGCTCGTGGCCGTTCCGGTGCTGGCGGTGGGCAAGATCGTGCTCTGGCCGGCGCTCCGGGACGCTCTGGCCGCTCCGCGCGGCCCGGACGACCGCCCGGGCGCGTACGCGTGATCGGGCGCCCGGCCCGCGCCGCCGGCAAAGGCCGGCAAAGCTGGACACTCTGCGCCGAAATTGGTATGGAATTCGCCAGTTTAGAGACTCGTGGTGACGTGTGGGCAGAGCTGCCCGGCGCGCTGCGGGTCACCCTCCGGAGCCCGCCGGCGCCGCCCTTCGGCGCTCCCCGGGAGGCGTCTCGGGGGGCGATCAGGGTGTGAAGTGACTGGCAGCGAGATCCAACTCGAGCTTCCGGACGGGACCACGTACACGGTCGCGAAGGGAACCACTCCGCTCGAGGTCGCCCGCAAGATCGGACCCGGTCTCGCTGCGAGTGCGCTGGCCGGCAAGCTTGCGGACCAGTGGCTCGACCTGCGCGCACCGATCCATCGCGGCGGAGCGTTTCGCATCGTGACCGCCCGCGACGCGGAGGCGGGCGAGGTGATCCGACACTCCGCCGAGCACGTCATGGCCGACGCCGTGAAGCGGCTCTGGCCGGGGACCGAGATCGACGCGGGCCGCAGCGATCACGTCGAGAAGTTCCAGTACGACTTTCGGGTTCCGGAGCGCATCACTCCCGAGGACTTCGAGCGCATCGAGGCCGAGATGGGCCGCATCATCGCCGAGGACTCCGAGTTCTCGCGCGAGGTCCTGTCGCGCGACGAGGCGCGGGCCCTGTTCGCGGAGCGCGGCGAGGAGCTCAAGCTCTCCCGCCTCGACGACATCCCCGAGGGAGAGGAGATCACCGTCTATCGGCACGGCGGCTTCGTCGACCTGTGTCGGGGGCCGCACGTTCAGCGGGCCGGGCAGATCGGGGCACTGAAGCTGCTCGAGGTCGCGGGCTCCTACTGGCGCGGCGACGAGCGCAACGAGATGCTCCAGCGCGTCTACGGGACCGCCTTCGCGTCCCAGCGGGAGCTCGAGAGCTACCTGAGCCGGATCGAGGAGGCGAAGCGGCGCGACCATCGACGCCTGGGCCAGGAGCTGGATCTCTTCCAGTTCCACGAGTGGTCGCCCGGATCGCCCTTCTACCTGCCCAAGGGCATGACGCTGTTCAACCGCCTGGTCGACTACCTGCGCGGCCTCTACCGCAAGTACGGCTACGACGAGGTCCTGTGTCCCCAGCTGTTCCACGCCGAGCTCTACAAGCTCTCAGGCCACTACGACATGTACCGCGACGACATGTTCATGCTGCAGCACAAGGAGGGGGCCGAGCTGGGCCTCAAGCCCATGAACTGCCCTGGACACTGCCTGGTGTTTCGCTCCACGAAGCGCTCCTATCGCGAGCTTCCGATGCGGCTCGCCGAGTTCTCGCGGCTGCACCGGAACGAGCGCTCCGGGACGCTGCACGGCATGAGTCGAGTCAGCGCGATGTCGCAGGACGACGCCCACATCTTCTGCGAGCCCGACCAGCTCAAGGACGAGGTCGATCGAACCATGGAGATGGCCGCCGAGATCTACCGCGACCTCGGCCTCTCGGGCGTCCATGTCAAGGTGGCGACGCGTCCCGAGGAGAAGTTCATCGGCGAAATCGAGGACTGGGACCACGCCGAGAAGCTGCTCGTCGACGCGGTCGAGGGCGCCGGCTTCGAGTGCGAGATCAATGCAGGCGATGGCGCCTTTTACGGGCCGAAGATCGAGTTCTACTTCAATGACGCGCTGGGCCGGGCCTGGCAGCTGACGACCGTGCAGCTCGACATGGCGATGCCGGCCCGCTTCGGCCTGCGATACGTCGGCCGCGACGGCAACGAGCATCAGCCGGCCATGATCCACCGCGCGATCCTCGGATCGCTCGAGCGCTTCCTTGGCGTCTACATCGAGCACACCGGTGGCGACTTCCCGCTCTGGCTCGCGCCGGTGCAGGTCGCGGTGCTGCCGGTCTCCGAGAAGCACGAGACCTACGCGCGGAAGGTCGCCGACGTGCTCGCCGAGGGGGACATCCGGGCGGCGGTCGACGACCGGAGCGAGACGCTCGGCTATCGCATCCGCGATACCGAGCACCAGAAGATTCCCTGCATCGCGGTCGTGGGTGACCGGGAGCAGGCGGATGGCACCGTCACGATTCGACGGCGCCACCAGAAACAACAGACGTCCCAGAACGTGGACGAGTTCAGGAGCAAGATGAGGGAAGAGGTTCGAACGCGTGGGATTTCGTAGGCGCCGCTGGCGCGATCTCCGGCCGGACGAAGACAAGATCAAGGTCAACCGGGCCATCCGCGTTCCGGAGGTTCGGGTGGTCAACGAGGACGGGCAGCAGCTCGGAGTGATGCCGACGGATGCCGCTCGCGACATTGCGAGTCGCGTCGGGCTCGACCTCGTCGAGATCGCGCCGAACGGCCAGCCGCCGGTCGTCAAGATCATGGATTACGGCCGCTACAAGTACGAGCTGAAGAAAAAGGCGGCGAGTGCCCGCAAGACGCAGCACCAGAGTCAGGTCAAGGAGGTCAAGTTCCGGCCTCAGATCAGCGACCACGACCTGAACTTCAAGCTGCGAAACGCGCGTAAGTTCCTCTTCGAGGGCGACAAGGTGAAGTGTACGGTGATGTTCCGAGGACGCGAGATCGTGCATACCCACATCGGGAGACAGCTCCTGGTGCGGGTGTCCGAGATGCTGGGCGAGATCTCGAGCGTCGAGCAGAGGCCGCAGCTCGAGGGGCGCAGCATGGCCCTGATCCTCGCGCCGAACCGCGCCACGATCGACAAGCAGAAGGCCGCCGAGGCTGCGGCGAAGGCCGCCGAAGCGGCGGAAGAGACCGAGGATACCGAAGAGGCCAAGAAGACCGAAGGGACCGAAGAGACCGAGGAGACCGAGGAGACTGCGGCGGAGGGCGGCGAGGAGACCGAGCGCGCCGAGCAGAGCTCCCAGGATTCGTCCAGCACGGCGTCGGACTGAGCGCCGGCGAGGAGGCAGAGAGCGTGCCGAAGATCAAGACACACCGGGGCGCCGCGAAGCGCTTCAAGCTGAGCGGCTCCGGGAAGATCATCCGGAACAAGGCGAACAAGAACCACATCCTGACGAAGAAGTCGGCGAAGCGGAAGCGAGGGCTGCGACAGGACACGGTCGTGGCCGCGGCCGACGTGCCGCGGATTCGCCGGCTGATTCCGAGCCGCTAGGAGGATCGTCCGACATGAGAATCAAGAGAGGCGTCACCAGCCACCGGCGGCACCGGAGGATCCTGAAGCAGGCCAAGGGATTCCGGGGGGCGCGCAGCAAGCTCGTCCGGCCCGCGCGGCTCGCCGTCGAACGGAGTCTGAAGTTCGCCTACCGGGACCGCAGGCAGCGCAAGCGCGAGTTCCACCGGCTGTGGATCGTCCGCATCAACGCCGCAGCGCGGGACCACGGGATCTCCTACAGCCGCTTCATGTCCGGTCTCAAGCAGGCGGGGCTGGAGCTGGACCGCAAGGTCCTGGCCGAGCTGGCGATCTCGGACCCGCAGGCGTTCGCCGAGCTCGCCGAGCGCGCCAAGGCCGCCGCGGCCTGAAGCGCACCCTGGCGTGGCGACCCAGGTTCCCAAGCTCGACACGCTCGAGGGAGAGGCGCGCACGGCGATCGAGAATGCGACGACCGGCCAGGCGCTGACCGAGGTCCGCGCCGGCTTCCTCGGTCGCAAGGGCTCGGTCTCGGCGCTGCTTCGCGAAATCGGCTCGCTCTCGCCGGAGGAGCGGGCGGCGGCGGGCAAGGCGGTGAACGCCACCAAGGAGCAGATCGAGTCCTGGGTGCGCGAGCGGCGCTCGGCTCTCGAATCGGAGCAGCGTCAGAGCGAGCTCACCGGGCGCCTCGTCGACGTCACGCTGCCGGGCGCGCGCCCACCGCGCGGGAGCTTGCACCCCGTCACCCAGGTCGAGCGCGACATGGCGGAGTTCTTCACGCAGCGCGGCTTCTCGATCGAGACGGGCCCCGAGGTCGAGACCGACTACAACAACTTCACGGCGCTGAACTTCCCCGACGATCACCCGTCGCGCGACACGGCGGACACCTTCTTCGTCGAGGGCGGAAACCTGCTCCGCACGCACACCTCTCCAGTCCAGATTCGCGCGATGAAGAGAAGGCAGCCGCCGTTCCGATTCATCGCGCCCGGGCGCGTCTTCCGGCACGACAACGACGCGACCCACTATCCGATGTTCCACCAGATCGAGGGCTTCCTGGTAGACGAGCGGGTCACCTTCAGCGATCTGAAGGGGATCCTGTACGCGTTCGCGCGCCACCTGATGGGCCCCGACGTGGAGCTCCGCTTCCGCGCCCACTTCTTTCCCTTTACCGAGCCCTCCGCAGAGATGGACTTCAGCTGGGAGGGCCGCTGGCTCGAGTGGGGCGGCTGCGGAATGATCCACCCGAACGTGCTCCGGAACTGCGACATCGACCCCGAGCGCTACCAGGGCTTCGCGTTCGGCATGGGGATCGACCGCACCGCGATGGACCAGTTCGGGATTCCGGACATCCGGCTGCTGTTCGAGGGAGACGTGCGCGTGCTGGAGCAGTGTCGATGAAAGTCGACCTGGGCTGGCTCTCCGAGTGGATCGACCTGCCGTCGTCGGTCGGCGCGCTGGTCGATCGGCTGACGTTTGCGGGTCTCGAGATCGAGGGAATCGAGCGGACCGGCCCCGACCTCGCCGGCATCCGCGTAGGTCACGTCGTCGAGCGCCTCCAGCATCCGAACGCGGATCGCCTCTCTCTCTGCCGGGTCGACATCGGAGACGGAGAGCCGATCGACATCGTCTGCGGCGCACCGAACGTGGCGAGCGACCAGAAGGTGGCGGTCGCGCTCAGCGGGATGACCCTGCCCGACGGGACGAAGCTCAAGAAGTCGAAGATTCGCGGCGTCGTGTCGAACGGCATGATCTGCTCGGAGCGCGAGCTCGCACTGTCGGACGAGCACGAGGGCATCCTGGTGCTCGAGACCGACGCCCCGCCCGGGACCCCGCTCTGCGACGTCCTGCCCGCGGGGGACGCCGTCCTGGACGTGGAGATCACGCCGAACCGCGGCGACTGGGCCTCGATTCTCGGCATCGCGCGCGAGGTGCGCGCCCACTTCGGCGGCGAGCTGCGCGTGCCGAGCTGCGAGACGGACGAGGGCGGGGCGGAGGCGGCGGCCGCGGTCCAGATCGAGATCGAGGACGGCGGGGGCTGCCACCGCTACGCGGGCCGGGTGGTTCGCGGAATTCGCGTCGGGCCGTCGCCCGAGTGGGTGCGCGGCAAGCTCGAGGCCTCCGGGCTGCGGTCCATCAACAACGTCGTCGACGTCACCAACCTCGTGCTGCTCGAGTTCGGGCAGCCGCTGCACGCCTTCGACCTCCCGAGCTTGCGCGGCGAGCGGGTGATCGTGCGGCGGGCTCGCAAGGGCGAGAAGCTGGCGACGCTCGATGGCCAGACGCGCGAGCTCGACGCAGACGATCTGGTCATCGCCGACGCCGAGCGAGCGATCGCGGTCGCCGGCGTGATGGGTGGCGCCGAGACCGAGGTGCGCGAGGCGACGACCGACATTCTCATCGAGAGCGCCCACTTCGATCCTTCGAGCGTGCGCCGGACGGCGCGGCGCCTGGGCCTGTCCACCGACGCCTCCTACCGCTTCGAGCGCGGCGTCGACCGCGACGGGATCGAGCGCGCGGCCGACCGCTGCGCGCGGCTGATCGCCGAGCTCGCGGGGGGCGCGATCGCACCGGGGCGGGTGGTCGCGCTGGGGAATGCACCCCCGGCGACGCTCGAGGTCGAGCTGGACCCGGAGCGCGCGAACCGCCTGCTCGGCACGAGCCTCAGCACCGAGGAGACCGCGGCGATCCTCGGCCGGGCCGACCTGCCGGCGACGCAGGGACCGGACGGCCGCCTGGTGTGTCGGGTCCCCTCGTACCGGAACGACGTCCACGCCCAGGAGGACCTGATCGAGGAGGTGGCCCGCGTCTATGGCTACGAGGCGATCCCGACGACGCTCCCCGAGGGGAGGCTGTCCGAGGTCCACACGCCGCGCACCCGGCCCTTCCTGGAGCGGGCGCGCGACAGCCTGTGCGCCTCGGGCCTGGTCGAGATCATGTGCTTCCCGGTCCAGCAGGCCGCGGACCCGGAGCGGCTCCGACTCGACCCGAGCGACCCGCGCGCGCGACCGCTGCGCCTCGAGAATCCGCTCGCCGAGGACGAGGCGGGGATGCGCACCTCGCTGGTTCCGACCGTGCTGCGAACGGTGCGGCTCAACCTGTCGCGGCAGGCGGAGCGGGTGCGGGTCTTCGAGGCGGGCAACGCGTTCCTGCCCCGCGGCCCCGGCGAGCTTCCCGACGAGCGCCTCTGGGTGGTCGCGGCCATGACGGCGGGTGAGGGGGAGACGCTCTGGGATGCGACCGAGACGGCGCCCCTCTTCTTCGAGGCCAAGGGGATCGTCGAGCAGCTTCTGACCGATCTCCGGGTCGAGGCGATGCTGGCTCCGGGTGCCCCGGCGCCCTATCTCCATCCGGGTGAGAGCAACGGCATCCTGGTGGGCAGCGAGCGGATCGGGAGCGTCGGCACGCTCCACCCCGAGACCGCCGCCCGCTTCGAGATCGACGTGCCCTGCGCGCTCCTCGAGCTGGAGCTCGAGCGGCTGCCCGACCTGCCACAAAGACCCATCCGGTACCGGGAGGTGTCACGCCAGCCGCGGGTGCGCCGGGACCTCGCGTATCTCTTCGAGCGGGATCGGCCCGCGGGCGAGCTGATCGAGGCGATCCGAAAAACCGGAGGCGGATCACTCGTGTCCGTCGCACTCTTCGACCGATACGAGGGTAAGGGGATACCCGAGGGGAAGGTCAGCCTGGGCTTTCGGCTGGTCTTCCAGCGACCGGATCGCACGCTGACCGACAGCGAGGTCAACAAGCAGATGGATCGCGTCGAGCGGATGCTCGCGGGCAAGTTCGAGGGCGTGAGACGGTGACAGGGACGGATCGAGGGAGACGGCGCGAAGGGGCCGAGCGGCGGCGGCCGGGCGGGTGCTTTGCTCCAGGGACAACGCGGGGAGGGCGGACATGACCAAGGCCGACATCGTCGAGACGATCTATCAGAGGGTGGGCTTCTCCAAGAAGGAATCCGCCGAGCTGGTCGAGACGGTTTTCGATGTCATCAAGGACTCCTTGATCGAGGGAGACAAGGTGAAGTTCTCCGGTTTCGGCAACTTCGTCGTGAGGGAGAAGAACGCTCGCAAGGGCAGAAATCCGCAGACTGGAGAGGAGATTCAGCTGGAGGCGCGGCGCGTGCTCACCTTCAAGCCGAGCCTCGTGCTCAAGAACGCCCTCAACGAGTAGAGATATCGGAGTGCGCGAGAGGCATTCGAGAGGACCGGGGGACGGCTCCGTCTGCTGACGACCGAGCCGAGCATCCACGGGAGGGGGATATGGACGAGATCGACAAGGCCATGACCAAGGTGCCGGACAAGAGCTACTTCCGGATCGGGGAGGTGGCCCAGGTGACCGGCGTCAAGCCGTACGTGCTGCGCTACTGGGAGACGGAGTTCAAGGCGATGATCCCGCCCAAGTCCCGCTCCAACCAGCGCATGTACCGCCGCAAGGACATCGAGACGGTCCTCCGGATCAAGCGGCTCCTGTACAAGGAGCGCTTCACGATCGAGGGAGCGCGAAAGCGCCTGTCGGAGCTCCAGCGGGGTCCCCGAAGCGCCGCGGCCGGGCCGAAGCAGGCCGCGGGTCCGCCGAGCCTGACCCGGCTTCGCTCCGAGCTGGAGAAGATCCGCTCCCTGCTGGCGGCCGAGGTCTAATTCAGCAGCGACTGGCGGCGCCGGGCGAGCGCGGCGCGGAAGGGATCCTCGGGCGCGGCCTTGCCGGCCGCTGCCGCGGTGCGCTTCGGCTTGGCCGCACTCCGGGCGCGGGCCGCCGTCGGCTTCCGGGCGCGCGTCCGCTTTGCGGCCTTCTTCGGGGCCGCCTTCTTCACCTTCTTCTTCACCGCCTTCTTTCTCACCGGCTTCTTCTTCGCCGCCTTCTTGCGAGCTGCCACGCTGCTCCCTCCGTTCGCTCGTGATTCGCTTCCGTTAGCTGGAATCTAGTCGAGCGCTCGAGTCAGTTCTAGGTAGAATCGCGGCCCCTGCTGACCCGCGAGAACCCATTCATGCCCGACTCCGACAAGCGGACGCTGCGATTCGCACGACTGGTCGTGCGGCGGCGCGCGCCGATCGGGCTGCTCCTGATCCTTGCGACGCTCTTCTTCTCGTATCCTACCCTGAACGGGGTCCTCTCCGCGCTGGGCAGCCCCCTGCCCGGGCCGGCCGTCCGGATCGATAGCAAGGCGCGCGACCTCTTCCCCGAGCACCCGTTCATCCACGCCCAGGACAAGTTCGCGGGGCGCTTCGGGAACTCCACGGTGGTCGCGATCGCGCTCGAGGTCGAGGACGGAACCGTCTTCAGCCCCGAGACGCTGGGGAAGATCAGCCGGATCACCCGCTCGCTCGACGGCTGGGACTACGACGCGAAGACCGCCGAGCGCAAGGCGCTCGAGCAGGGCCTCGAGGCGGAGGGGACCCTCGCGCGCGGCGAGATCGAGGCCGAGCTCGACCGTCGATTCCCCCCTTACCCGGTCAACCACTACTTCGTCCGGTCGCTCACGCACGAGAGCACGCGCGTCGTCGAGATCGACTCCCTCGGGGACATCAGCGGCGACTACCTGATCGAGGCGCTGCCCGAGACGGCAGAGGAGGCCGAGGAGGTCCGACGCAAGGTCCGCGAGCTGATTCCCTTCGTCTACGGACGCCTGGTCAGCCACGACGAGCAGGCGGCGCTCATCACCGCGGCCTTCGTCACGGACCGGCTGAACAGCCGCGAGGTCTTCAAGGCGGTCTTCGACCACGTGCAGGCGATCCAGGCCCGCGAGCAGGACGACCGGCACACGCTCTACGTGTCCGGAGTGCCGATCCTGACCGGCTGGATCCTGGCGAATGCCTGGCAGATCGGGGCCTTTGTCCTGCTGTCGATCGCCACCATCTTCGCGCTGCTCTGGCTCTACTTCCGCCGCGGACACGGCGTGGTCATTCCGTTCATCTGCGCGGCGGCGACGGTGATCTGGGGGCTCGGCTTCACGGGCTGGGTGGGCATCGCCTTCGATCCGCTGATCCTGGTGATCCCGATGATCATCACCGCGCGCGCGGTGTCTCACACGGTCCAGATGGCCGAGCGGTTCTTCGAGGACTTCGAGACCCTCGATGCGGAGTACGGAGATCCCGAGCGCGCAAAGCTCGAGGCGGCGTCGGTCGCGCTCGGCGAGCTGATCGTGCCCGGAACCCTCGGAATCATCACCGATGTGGCGGGTCTGCTCGTGATCCTCGTGACGACGATCCCGCAGATGCGAAATCTCGGCCTGTTCGGCGCGTTCTGGGTCGCGGCCATCGTCTTCACGGTCGAGCTCGTACACCCGATCCTGATCTGCTAC
>CAZLBF010000410.1:0-4781 GCA_964557495.1 uncultured Myxococcales bacterium
GCATCGCGCCCGAGCGACTCATCATGTGCCACATGCAGGGCTACGTGGCGGAGTCGGCGGTCGCCACGCTGATCTCGGACCCGAGCTCGTGGCAGCTGCGGCTCGACTACGTGCTCGAGGTGCTCGACCTCGGCGTCAACCTGTGCTTCGACTGCTTCGGCCTGACCTGGAGCCTCGAGGCAGTCGGCATGCTCCCCACGAGCGACGTCGTCAACCTGGCCGCCGTCTACGCCCTGCTCGAGAAGGGCTACGCCGACCAGATCACCGTCGGAACCGACACGTTCACCAAGCCCCAGCTGCGCCGGTACGGCGGCTACAGCTATTGCCGTCTCCTGAACTTCGTCGTCCCCTGGCTCCGCAACGTCGGCGTCGACGATGCGACCCTCGACAAGCTGACCGTCGCCAACCCGGCGCGCATCCTGGCGCGCTAGTCGATCCGGAGGCACCCATGAGCAACGGAGCTGGACTCCCCGAGAAGGGGCGCGCGTGGGAAGAGGTGGAGGCCAGCTTGCGGGACTTCCAGAGCATGGACCTGGATGAGCAGCACGAGCGGCTCATGACCGGGATCCACCTCGGTGACGAGCGCGTCCACGAGGTCTGCCGGAAGGCCTACAACATGTACTTCCACCACAACGCGATGCTCGCGGACTACCACCCGGGCCAGCGCCAGATGCAGAACGACGTCCTCGGGATGGCCATCCGGCTGCTCAATGGAGGGGACGAGGCGCGCGCCAACATCACGTCGGGGGGCTCGGAGAGCATCTTCTGCGCCATGCACGCGGCCCGCGAGTGGGCGCGCGAGTGCAAGCCCGAGGTGCAAGGGCCGTACGAGGTGGTCATGCCGCGTACGGCGCACGCCGCCTTCGAGAAGGCGGCGCACTACCTGGGCATGAAGCTCGTGCGCGTGCCGGTGGGCGAGGACCTGCGGGCCGACGTCGGCGCGCTGGAGGCGGCCGTCAGCCCGAACACCATCGTGCTCGTCGGATCCTCGCCCTGCTGGGGGCTCGGGCTGCTGGATCCGATTCCGGAGATCGCCGAGCTCGCGCGGCGGCACCAGCTCTGGATGCACTCGGATTGCTGCGTGGGCGGCTTCCTGCTGCCGTGGCTGGAGCGGCTGGGGTTCGACCTGCCGCTCTACGACTTCCGCGCGCCCGGCGTCTGCTCGATCTCGGCCGACATCCACAAGCACGGCTACGGCGCCAAGCCGTGCTCCACGGTGCTGTACCGGTCCGAGGAGCTTCAGCGTTTCCACTGGGTCGGAGTGGCGGTCAGCGACTGGCAGTCCGGCCTCTACAAGACCCACGGCCTGGTCGGCAGCCGGCCCGGCGGAGCGGTCGCAGCCGCCTGGGCCGTGATGAACTTCCTGGGGCAGGACGGCTACCTGGACCTCACGCGGCGCGCCCTCGTGGTTAAGGATCGCCTGGTGGCGGGGATCGAGCAGGTGGAGGACTTCCGCTGCCTCCCGAACGAGTGTCTGCTCGTGCCGTTCCGGTCCGAGACCCTGGACATGACCAAGGTCTTCGGCGGGCTCGTGGAGAAGGGCTACTTCCCGTGGGGCACCTTCGACCCCATGTTCGTGCACCCCTCGGCGGAGCCCGTCGAGGACCTCGTGGTGGAGTCCTTCCTCGCGGACTTGCGCGAGATCGGACAGGGCGTGAAGGACGGCACCCTGACCGCAGAGGCGCTGGCGAAGTACATCTGAGCCGCCGCGGCTGCGCCCTCTTCGGTTTGGTTTTGGGCTCGGGCTCAGTCGCCCACGGCGTCGTAGACGCGGCGCGTGTTGCGGCGCGGCTCACCCGTGAAGCTCGCGCCCCAGCACTCTCCGTCGCTGTTGTGCAGCTGCACCCGGATGTCCGTGCCGTCCGGGACCGGGAGATCCGGGAGGTCCAGGGAGCGGCCGCGGCCCTCGACCGCAACCACGCCTCGCGCGCCGTCCTTCGCCCGCAGCCGGACCCGCGTCAGGCCGTCGTTCCGGTCGCTCCGCCGTGCCCGGAAGCGGAAGCCGCGGTTCGCCGAGTGCCAGCTCGACCCGGCGCGAGCGCCCGGCTCCGTCACGAGGTCGGGCGGCCCGCCGCGCTCCGCGTACAGGCAGAGCTGGTAGTCCGTGCTCCGGGTCGGGTCGCCGAAGTCTGCAACGTCGGAGTCCAGGCCGCGAATGCCCCAGAGCAGCCGATCGCGCGCGTGTCCCCGCCGTCCCTGCGTGATGCGCAGGCGCGACTCGCCGTCGCCGACCGCCTCGAAGCAGCCGGGTGCAGGCTCGCTCGGACACAGGTCGAGCCCGGCCTCGCAGGGTCCATCGACCACGTAAGCGGGCTCGTCCGCGACCGCAGGGTGAGCCTGGCTCTTCGGGACGCGGGCGATCTCGACCGTCACGTCGCCCGTGTTTCCCTGCCCGTCGAGCACGGCGAGGCGCGCCTCGTAGACGCGCCCGTTGCCGTTGCCCTTCCGCTCGGAGCGAAGCTCGGCGGCCCGGCAGTCGTCCACCAGCACGATGTCGTCGTGGGTGTTGCCGTCCCCGGTCGAGTTCTCGGGCTCGTCGCTCGAGACCTCCTCGATCACCACGTCATCGCGCGACAGGTCGCCGACGCAGGAGTCCGAGACCGAGTCGATGAAGTCCGAGATCTCGACCCGCTGGTACTTGTGGTTCGGCGGCCAGAGGCGCACCGGCTGCCCGCTGACCTCGATCTCGGGGGGCGTGGTATCGAGCACGCTCACAAACACCATGTCGGAGGCGGTCCCGTCGATGCCGTCGTCCACCGTCAGCGTGATGTCGTGCACCCCGAGCGGCAGCACCACGGTCGGCGTCGGACCGTTCGCATCCGCCGCGAGGCTGGGGCTGCTCCAGGTGTAGGTGAGCGGCTCACCGTCGGGGTCCGACGAGCCCGTGCCGTCGAGCATCACCGACGTTCCCGAGGCCTCGACGCACTCCGCGGTGATGTCGTCGCCGGCGTCGGCGATGGGCAGGGACTGCGCAAGTGCGCCGTCGGCCACCAGGAGAGCTACGAGCGCCGCTGCCAGAATCCAGCCGAGCTTCATGATCCAACCTCCATCAGACAGTAGAGACGTACCCATTCTACGCACTAATAGCAGCCGTATCTATGGTACGCCTCGCTCGGAAAGCGTGGCGACGCGCGGAGTCACTCGGGAGATGCCTTGAAGCTACGAGCAGCTACGCGTGAAGCTGCACATACCCGAGGCTGCATCTTCCTCGCGCTTAGCCGATCGCGGTCTCGCCCCGCTCTCCGGTACGGATGTGCACGGCCTCCTTCACGGGCTGGACGAAGATCTTGCCGTCGCCGAGGCGGCCCGTGTGCGCGGCCTTGTTGATGGCCTCGATGGCCGGGTCCACCAGCGCCTCCGGGACCACCGTCTCGAGCTTCAGCTTCGGCAGGAAGTCGACGGAGTACTCGGCTCCCCGGTAGAGCTCCGTGTGCCCCTTCTGGCGCCCGAAGCCGCGCACCTCGCTCACGGTGATGCCCTGCACGCCGACCTCGTTCAGCGCCTGCTTCACCTCCTCGAGCTTGAACGGCTTGAGGATCACTTCGAGCTTCGTCACGGGGCTACTCCTCTGCCTAGCTGCTCTCGGAGGTGGCGAGACTCCCAACCGGAGCAACCGGAGCAACCGGCGTGCCAGGCTCTCGGCGTCGCGTAGGAGCGGGAGCGGGGGGCTAGAGGTCGCAGCTGCCCAGTGTGCGAGCAGGGGGAGCCCGCAGGCTGAGCACGCGACCCGGCGCCGGCGGGCCCGTCAGGCCTTCAGTGCGACGACGGCCAGGTTGTCCTGACCGCCCGGGTGCCCGTCGACACCGGCGAGCGCCAGCTCGACGAGCTGACGCACGTAGCTCTCGGGGTCGCCCGCGGTCGAGAGCCAGAGCTTCCCCATGAGCTCCGGGGTGACCGAGGTCTTGGGCTCGCGGTAGTGGCACTCGTTGATGCCGTCGGTGTAGACGAGCAGCAGCTCGCCCGGGGCCGCACGGAAGGTGAACCGGTCTGCCGCCTGTGGATTCAGGCTCGCCGGACGCTCGGGAGACACGAAGCCGGCGGACGGCCAGTGGATCTCGCGCCGGTGACCCGCCGCGCCCACGACCGCGAAGGTCGAGTCCCCGAAGCTCAGCCCGAAGCCCGCTCTCGTCGCCCGGTCGCAGATGGCGACCAGCAGGCTCGTCCCCGCCGCGCAGTCCCGAGCGCGCTCGCGTTCGGCCAGGCGGCGCAGCAGGGCCACGAGCTCTTCGGGAGTTCCGGGAATGGGCGGAACCCTGGCGGCCAGCTCCTCGAGCAGCCCGTGGCTGGCCTGCTGCCCGAAGTGGCCGTCGGCAACCGCGAGCAGTGCGCGATCGCCCACCTCCGCGGCCAGCAGCCCGTCCTCGTTGGGCTGCGCGGGATCGCCCTTTACGGCGAGGGAGGGTGAATCGCGGTCGGCGCCCACGCTGATGGCCCAGACCATCCGGGGGGACAGTCGGCCCAGCGCGTAGTTCCCGTAGGCTGCGTGGTCGCGGCCGAGCTCGAGGGCGCTCTGCGGCTTGTCGTGCTTCGGCACAACGTCAAGGTGTAGCGCTACCCTCGGTCCGCCGGAAGAGCTCGTTCAGGTACTCCACGAGCAGCCGCTCGCCGTTGACATCCCGTCGGTGGGCCGGTGCACAATAGGCGCCAGCGCACCATGGCAAATCTCGAGAGCTACTGGGTCCCGTTCACCTCGAACCGGAGCTTCAAGAAGGAGCCCCGCCTGCTCGCGCGGGCCGAGGGCATGTACTTCTGGAACGTGGAGGGCGAGCGAATCCTCGACG
>CAZLBF010000411.1:0-3616 GCA_964557495.1 uncultured Myxococcales bacterium
GCTGCGCGGCCAGCGCGTCGAGGCAGCGGCCGAGGTCGTCGAGGTTGTGGTAGTGGACGATGCCGACCGCGGCGTGCGGGCCGTCGGCCATGCGACGCGGCTCGGTCGTCGCCTCGCCGACGGGGACGTCGCGGTCCACGCTCAGTAGGCGTTCTCGCCCGTCACCACGCCCCGCCAGAACGTCATGACGAGGATGCGAAGATCGAGGCCGAGGGACCAGTTCTGGATGTAGTAGATGTCGTGCTCCACGCGGTCGTGGAGCGACGTGTCCCCACGCAGGCCGTGGACCTGGGCCCAGCCCGTCACGCCGGCCTTCACCTTGTGGCGCAGCATGTACCCGGGGATCTCACGCTTGAACGTCTCGATGTAGACCGGCCGCTCGGGGCGGGGCCCCACGAGGCTCATGTCACCGCGCAGCACGTTCCAGAGCTGCGGCAGCTCGTCGAGGCTGAAGCGGCGCAGCACCCGACCGAGCGGTGTCACCCGCGGATCACCCTTCACCGTCCAGCCCGGTGAGTCCATGGTGTCGGCGTCGGCGCACATCGAACGGAACTTCACCATGTCGAAGACGCGGCCGTCGAGGCCCATGCGGCGCTGCCGGTAGAAGACCGGGCCGGCCGAGGTCGTCACTACGAGCAGCGCGATGACGGCCATGAGCGGCGCCATCAGCACCATCAGCAGCGCGCTCGCCGCCACGTCGAAGGCCCGCTTCTGCACCGACGCCCAGCCGACGAGCGGCGTGTCGCGCAGACTGATGATCGGCAGCCCCTCGAGCGTCTCCACCGAGGCGCGCAGGGTCATGATATGCATGAGGTCGGGGGCGAGCTTCACGCTGGCCGTCGTGTCGTCGAGGGCGAGCAGGATGTCGTCGAGGCAGTCGGTGTGCTCGCGGGGCAGCGCGACGATCACCTGATCGATCCGCCGCTCGTCCATGATCTGCCGCAGCTCGTCGTAGTCGCCGAGGCGCGGCACCCCGGCCACCCCATGACCGTCACCGACGACGCCCACCACTCGCAGGCCCGCAGAGGGCCGATCGTGGATGCGCCGGATCACCTCGACCGCGAGCTCTCCCGTCCCGACGACGAGCACGAAGCGCAGGTTGTAGCCGCGGCTCCGCATGCGTCGCAGCGTGAGCCGCAGCGCGACCCGCACCCCGATGACGAGCCCCGGCGCGAGCACGCTGAAGATCGCGATCGCGCCGCGCGAGTAGAAGTAGCTGCGGAGGAAGAAGCCGATGGCGACCAGCACCACGAGCGCGATGGCCGCGACCCGCAGCACGTCGACCGCCTCGTGGGCGATCGACTCGAGGCGCTTGGCCTCGTAGAGCCCGTGGCGGCGCAGCAGCCACCACCACAGCGGGCAGATGACGATCAGCGCCTCGAGGTAGGCCTCGAACTCGGGGATGCCCAGCGGCGCGGGGATGCCCGCGTGGAAGCGCAGGAAGTACGCCCCCACCCACGCGAGCCCCACCAGCAGGACATCGAGGCCCATGATGGTGGTGCGCAGGACTTCGCTGTAGCGATAGAGCAACCGACCCCCCAGCGACCGGCGTCGCCGAGCGCTCCTCGCAGTGTCAGGAGACGATCAGCCCAGCAGCTCGGCGGCGTCCTCGTCCACGGCCAGCCGGAGCTCATCGAGAAAGTCCGGAAGGGCCGCGACGACCCGGCTCCAGTTCGGAATCTGCGGCGCACCCATCGGGTCGCGCACGAACTCGAGGCCGGCTGCCCGCAGCGCGCTGGAGAACGTCTCCACCGCCACCTCTTCGGAGTGGCGATCGAAGAGCAGCCCATTCAGCTTGGCGTCATCACTGTAGCGCGCGATGGCGTCCTGAGCGGTGCGGACGTAGGCGGCGATCATCGTGTTCAGGAAGCCCGCGTCGAACTCGACGCCGTACGAGGCGAGGTTGCGGATCAGCGTCGCGGCGATGTCCACCACCATCCGGTGGAGGCCGAGCCGGGCGTCGTCCTCGCTGAGGTCCTGGTGCTTGTGGTCGTAGTTCTCGACCAGCTCGACCTGGCAGACGCGCTTGAGCGAGCTGTTGCGGAACACCTCGGCGAGGACGCCCACCTCGAGGCCCCAGTCGGCCGGAATGCGGTTCGCACGGACGAGATCGGTCGTGAGCGAGCACTCCCCGGCCAGCGGGTAGCGGAACGAGTCGAGGAACTCGAGCATCGGGAGCGGCCCGAGCACCGTCTTCATGGCCCGCAGCAGCGGCGTCATGAAGAGCCGCGTCACCCGCCCGTGCATGCGGTCGGTGACCCGGCTGTAGTAGCCCTTGGCGAACTCGTAGTTCATGTTCGGGTTCGCGGTCGGGTAGCAGAGCCGGGCGAGCAGCTCGCGGCTGTAGTCGACGATGTCGCAGTCGTGGACGGCGATCACCCGGGCCCGCTGGGTGGCGAGCACGTAGCCGTAGGCGATCCACGTGGCCCGGCCCTTCCCCTCGTCGCCGGGATCGAGCCCCTCGTCGCGCAGCCGCGAGAACATCGCCTGGACGCGCGGTCCCTGGTTCCAGACCACCGTCGGCCCCGGGGTCTCGCCGCAGCGGATCACGCTGAAGAGGTCCGCCATCTCGGTGTACTGCGCCGCGTCGGCCGGACCGGAGAGGCTCACGACGACCTGCTCCAGATAGGGGACCTGCGCGAGCTCCTCGACGATTCCCTTCAGCGCCGGACCCTGGATCTCGGAGAAAAGCGAAGGAAGTACGAGGGCAATGGGCCGTTCTTTCGAGTACGACACGAGCTGTGTTTCGAGCCGATCGAGATCCACGCGCCCGAGGCGATGGAGCGACGTGATGACGCCCGTCTGATGGAAGTCGGCCATGGCGGCGGAGGGTCGCACCCGTGCCCTGGGGGTGCAACTGCGTGCACGAGGCTGTCTTGGAGCCTGCTAGGGCGTCTGGAACTCGACGCCGACGATCTCATCGAGCAGCGCCTGGGCGCTCGGATCGATCTCGTGGAACGCGAGCCCGACCTCGGTCGTGATCGGATCGGTGTCGGTGGCCCACACGACCTTGCCGGTGGCGACGACCGTGTGATCCCCCACGTTGAAGGTCACGCGGAGCACCTCGCCCAGGTTGATCTCGCAGCCGATCACCTCGAAGGAGATGCCACCGGTCGACAGGTTCTTGCTGACCGCGAGCTTGTCGTTGTTGTCGAGCTCGGCGAACGAGATCACCTGATCCGTGGGGATCCGGTGATACTTACGCCGCTCGTGGGGCAGTTCGCGGGGTTCCATGCTCGAGAGCGTCCCTTCGCCGCCCGGTCGGGGCGGGAACGATGCACGTCCGTAGAGGAACTCTTCGGATGGGCTCTGGAACGTCTTGAGACGGAGTGCCCGGCGGCCCGGGGGCCTCGCGCGCTTCCGCGGGGGGAAACGGGCGTGCGTGCCCGTGGACGGCTCTGCGGCTCAGCCGAACAGGTCGAGCTGCCGGTCCCGGACGCCGGCGGGCGAGAGCCCGGCCAGCGTGATGCGAAACCCGCGCGCAGACGCTCCAGCCAGCTCGAATCGTTCGAGCAGCACGCGAGCTTCTGCGGCGATCTCGCCGGCCCCCTGCAGCCCCCCCGGCACGGTCGCGCTCCGTGTGCGCTCGCGGCCATCGCCGAGCCTCAGGCGCATG
>CAZLBF010000412.1:0-2920 GCA_964557495.1 uncultured Myxococcales bacterium
GCTCGTTCACGCCCTGCTCGAGCCCCCAGCACCAGAAGGGCCCCGATCCGAGCACCGCGGCCGTCTCGCGAACCTGGGGAATCTCGAGGTAGGTGCAGCGCATGCGCGCATCCCGGGCGTGCTCCGCCCGTTCGAGCTTGCGGACCGGCTGTGCCTCGTCCCGCTCCCGGTCGCTGTTCTTCGCGAAGATCGTCGCGCCTCGGGCGGAGGCGGATCCGAGGGCAACGGCGCAGTCACACATGCGCCGAGTGTATCACCGGGGCGGCATCCGCCTCCGCGTGCCCGGAGCCGCGGTTGACCGTGTACGTCAGGAGCGATCAGTGGCGTCGCGCGGATCGGCGGCGCGGCGCGGGTCTCCAGCCATTGGTGCACGCGGCCGATACCCGGGATCGAAGCGCTGCAGCCTTACTCTAAGCGAGGGGCCCATGGAGAATCCGCAACTTCAATCGCTGTTCAGCCAGAAGCTCGATCGCGCGGTTTTCGCGACCTACTTCCTGGGCGCTGTGGTGCCGCTCATCGCCCTCGGAGCCATCGCGCACCACTACGCGCTCCCGGCGCTCGAGGGAGCCGCCCGCGAGACGGCCGGGCTGATCGGGCTCTTCACGGGGATCGGTACCCTCTCCCTGGCCTGCTTCTACGCGCTGCGTCGGCTGACCCTCAGTGCACTCGCGCGCACCGATGCGGACAACGATCGCCTGGCTCAGCTTCTCGAGGTCTCCGGCGGTCTCTCGACCGCTGCTCACGAGCAGGAGGTCGCCCGGGTCGCGGTGCGCTCCGCTCTGCACCTCACTCACGCGCCCGCCGCATTCGTGCTGCTGCGCGTCGCCGACAAGCCGCTCACGCTCCAGGAGTCGGAGGGCGACCGAGCGGATGCGATCTATCAGGCGCATCAGGAAGAGCTCCATCAGTTCGTCGAGAGCAGCCTGCAGACGGGTGAGCCCACCATCGCCGCGGCTGATGCGTCGAGCGCCCGGACCGGCGGCGCCTCAGGCACCCTGACCGGCGCCGTCGTCGTGCCGCTCACCGCGGAGGCGGGACCCATCGGCGCGATCGTCGTCGCTCATACCGAGCCGGGAGCCAGCTTCGGTCCCGAACAGGTCGACGTCCTCGCCACACTGGCCGCCCTCACGTCGATCGCCCTGCACAGCGCCGACCTTCGTGGGGCCCAGCGGAACTTCTTCACGCACATGACCGAGCTTCTGGTCGCGATGCTCGACGTGCACGTCGAGGGACGCTCGGGCCACTCCACCAAGGTCGCTGCCCTTTCGAACCGAATCGGACGCTCGATGGAGCTCAGCGACGGCCGTCTCGAGGTCCTGCACTTCTCCTCGCTGCTCCACGACATCGGGATGCTGAAGATCCCGCGCTCGCAGCAGCGAGATCCCGCCCACGCGCAGAAGCACCCGACGATCGGCTACAAGATCCTGAGCGCGATCCGGCTCTGGGAAGGCGTGGCGCCCATCGTGCTACACCACCACGAGTGGTACGACGGCTCCGGCTATCCCGAGGGCCTCTCGGGTAGCACGATTCCGCTCGAGGCGCGCATCCTCGCCGTCGCGGACGCGTTCGACGCGATGATCCGCGACGACGGGCGCAGCGACGGCCTGCCGATGGAAGATGCCCTCGAGGAGATCCGCCAGGGCACGGGCACCCAGTTCGACCCCGCGGTCACGGCCGCCTTCGCCGAGCTGGCAGAGCGCGGCGAGGTCGTCGCCGCCTACCGCTAGCCAGCTCCCTACCGCTAGCCCAGCCGCCCAGGTCTCCCCTCGATGACCCCGCCCGGAACCCGCGCACCGGTCCCACTGGTCAAGATCCGCCGGCGGGGCTACCTCTAGCCCCTGTCTCCGCTGCGAAGTTCGGTTCCGCGCGCCCGTAGCTCAGCTGGATAGAGCGCCGGACTTCGAATCCGTAGGTCGCAGGTTCGAATCCTGCCGGGCGTGCCAATGAAATCAGGTAGTTGGCTACTTCCCCCGTAGGGCGCGACCGCTTTTGGTGCGTGAACAGTGCGTGAGCGTTCTGCGCACGACGAGTTGCATTCCTACTCCGCGCGCCGGGATGCGAAGAGCACGGCTCTCAGCCGCTCGGCGGCCTCGGCCTGCTGTCCCTCCAGCGTGTGCCCGTAGGTGGACATCACCAGGTTCGCGTTGGCGTGGCCGAGTCGTTCCGCGACCACAAGCGCCGGGATGTTCGCCTTGAGTGCAAGGGTGGCACAGGTGTGCCTGAGTACGTAGGGACTCAGGCGACCTGAGAGCTTCGCTCGCTTCAGGAGGTCGGCGAAGTAGCGGCGGCGGAGGTTGCCCTCGCTCATCAGCGTCCCCGCCGTGGAGGCGAATACGAGATCCGAATCGCGGTCGTAGGCGGTGCCGAGCCTGAGTGCGTGCTCCGCCTGGCGTTTGCGGTGGGCGCGGAGCGCATCGACGGTCTCTGGACAGAGTGCCAGAGTGCGTCGGGATCGCTCCGTCTTCGTGTGTTCAGACAGGACGGCCCGCCCGTTCTCGTCCTGCGCCACAGCCCCTCGAATCGTGACCCGTACCGCTTTCAGGTCGAGGTCGCTCCAGCGTAGGCCGAGGGCTTCGCCTGGGCGGCAGCCTGTGTCGAGCATGAAGACCCAGAGGGCCTCGAACCGGGTGCCTTTCGCTGCCTCGAGCAGCGCCGTCACTTCGTCGGGCGAGAGGGCAGGGCGCTCCGAGCGGCGCTGGCGGGGTAGATCGACGAGCGAGGCAGGGTTGCGGGCCAGCAGCCCCCAGCGGACGGCCTGCTCGAGCTCCGAGTGGGCCCGCTCCCAGTCGGAGGCGACTGCGGCAGAGCTGCCCAGGAGCAGGTGTCCGTTGGAGCGCGAGCGGCGCTGGACCGACTCGGGGACGGCCAGGCTGATCGTCGCGAGCAAGACGATCGCGGCCGCGGCCCCCGTCAGCGCCCG
>CAZLBF010000413.1:0-6016 GCA_964557495.1 uncultured Myxococcales bacterium
TTACTAGCGAGTCTTGCCGGGTAACGGCCGGCGGGTCTTTCCGGCCTAACGGCGAGCAGAGCTCGCCTTGCCGGACGGCGCGCTGACTGCGCGCCTTGCGGTCTGCCGGGCTTCGCTCGCCTTTGGCTCGCTGCGCGCGCCGCTGCCGCGGCGCTTGCAGGTCGGGGCATCTCGGGAGCAGTTGCCTCAGCCTATTGCGTAGTCGAAGATCGCCTCGAGGACTCGGTCGCACTCGGAGTCGGTGAGGCCCGCCTCTACGGGAAGCAGCACGCTCTCCGCGCGCACCGCGTCCGTGGCGGGCAGGTGTGCGAGGTCCCGCTCCTTGAGGGCAACGGCGATGCGACGGCTCTCGATGCCACTCTCCGTGAGGAGCTTGTGCAGATCCTCCGGAGAGGTGCGCGAGAAGCGCGTCACGCCCAGCACGTACTGGCCGTAGACCGGGAGCGCCTCCTCCGGGGTCGGAGGAACGCGAAATGCGTCGTACGGTGACAGCTCCGCGGAGTACCGGGTTCCGTTCGCGCGTCGCCGGGAGAGACGCTCATCCCACTCCGCCAGCATGCGGCGGCCCCAGGCGGCGGCGCCGTCGCCGACTCTCGACGGCGAGGCCAGGGCGGCGAAGCGGTCGGCGAGCGAGTCCGGAAGCGTCACCAGGTGCAGCCGGCCGGAGGGAACGGGAGCGAGCGGGAGCGCAAACACGCACGCGCACGGGGCCCGACCGAGCCGGCTCTCTGCGAAGCGCGCACCGAGGCTCGCGGCGCCATCCTCCATGACCTCCAGCTGGTTCGCCTCGGCAAAGGCGTACAGCTCGTCCAGCGGAGCCGGCTGCCCGAAGGCGTGCGAGATCAGCAGGGCGCGGGTTCGCGGCCCGGTCGCGTCGCTCAGGCACGCCGGATCGATCGTCAGGCGGGTCGGATCCACGTCGACGTACACGGGCCTCAGGCCGGCCTCTCGCAGTGCGCGCAGCGCGCCCGTCGAGGCGAGCGCCGAGCAGAGCACCTCGTCGCCCGCTCGCAGCTCGATCGCCTCGTAGAGCAGTCGAAACGCATCGTCGGCGGAGCGCAGCGCGCAGACCGACTCGGCCTCCAGGTAGCTCGCGACCTCGCGCTCGAGCCGCAGCGTCTCGTCACCCGGCTCCGGCTGATCCACCATCTCCTGGAGTGCGGTCACGCTCGCGTGTCCGGGAACGAAGGGGACCCGGACCTCGGGCTCCACGATGGCATCCTCCGCTCGATCGAGAAAGCCGTCGATCGCCTCCAGCATGGCGTCGACCACCTCGACGAACGCGTCCCCCGGATCGTCCTCCGGTCCCAGCGGCTCGAGCGTGCGCTCCAGCACGACCTGGCCGCGCTGGCGCAGGGTGATGCCGGGACAGCTCTCGGACTGAAACCGGTCGATGATCTCGAGCAGGCCGAGTCGGCAGTTGCCACCGATCGCGAGCGGGATCTCGCTGCTCATCCCCACGGCGATCGAGAGCTCGGGACGAACGCGATCCTCGAGCCAGCGCACGATCTCCTCGCCGAGCTTGCGTCCGCTCCGGGACGGGATCGAGGTGCGGTCGCAGACCTCCAGGATTTCGGGACAGAAGTCCCGTTCGCTGCCCCCCTCCTGGCCGATGAATGCGGCCACGCGCTCGCCTCTCTCGAGCAGGTGCTCGAGCAGGCAGAGCGCTCGGTATGTGCCTCCCATGAGCAGGATCCTCGGTCCACGTCGTGTCATGCCTCTCCTCCGGCGGATCTTTCGGGGGTGTCTGCAAATGTGAAGGGGGTCGCCACTTCGTAAGGCAACTTCCGTGCCGCGACACGCGCGCTCGCTCGACGCCGCGAGGTGACAGGTCCGCCGGCCGACGCGAGCACAGCTCGGCAGGATCTGCCCAGTCGGTGACGGAGGACCGGCGCGGACCGTTCCGAAGCCGTGCCCGTCGATGCGCCGCTGGGCTCCACGCGGGAGCCGCGTGCTAGCTTACGGGCGGTGAATGAGCCGCCGCGAAGGAACCCAACTCGAGCCGTGCGCGCCGGCCCCGTCGCCATCGGCGGCGGCGCGCCCATCTCGGTGCAGAGCATGTGCGCCACACCCACGCAGGACGTGGACGCGACGCTGGCACAGGTCGAGGCGCTCGCCGCGGCGGGGGCGGCGCTCGTGCGGGTCGCCGTCGACAGCGCCCGCGACGCCGAGGCGCTGTCGAAGCTTCGCTCCGGCACCTCGGCAGCCCTCGTCGTCGATCTGCAGGAGCACTACCGGCTCGCCGAGCGGGTCGCTACCTGCGTCGACAAGCTGCGCTACAACCCGGGTCACCTGCACCATCACGAGCCGCAGCGGCCCATGCGCGACAAGGTCGCCTACCTCGCCGACGTCGCGGGATCGAACGACTGCGCGCTGCGCGTCGGCGTGAACTGTGGCTCGGTTGCGCCGGAGTACGATGCGCGCTTTCCGGGCGACTCGGTCGGTGCCATGGTCGCCTGCGCGGCCGACCACTGCGCCATGCTCGACGATCTGGGCTTTGCGAACTACGTGGTCTCACTCAAGGATTCGGACCCGCTCGAGGTGGTCGAGGCGAACCGCCGCTTCGCCGAGCAGCGCCCCGACGTTCCGCTGCACCTCGGCGTGACGGAGGCCGGCCTGCTTCCGGAGGGCGAGATCAAGACCCGGATCGCCTTCGAGCAGCTCCTCTCGCGCGGAATCGGCGATACGATTCGCGTCTCGCTCACGCTTCCGAACCACCGCAAGCACGAGGAGGTGGAGGCCGGGCTCGCGATCCTCGACGACGTCCGCAACGGACGCTTCCGCTCCGTGCCGGACCTCGGCGGGGGATTGAACATCATCTCCTGCCCGTCCTGCTCGCGCGTCGAGAACCAGAAGTTCGTGGAGCTCGCCGAGAGAGTGCGCGACCTCACGAGCTACGCGAGGGAGCACGACGTGACCATCGCGGTGATGGGCTGCCGCGTGAACGGCCCGGGCGAGACCGACGATGCCGACCTCGGACTCTGGTGCGGGCCTCGCAGCGTCAACCTGAAGCGGGGGACCGAGCGCGTGGGCGCGTTCGACTACGACGAGGTCCTGGTGCGGCTGCGCGCCGAGCTGGATCGCATCATCGACGAGCGGGAGACGCGCGCCACGCCGCAGCGCTGACCCCGAGCTGGGCTACGGGCTAGGCGATCTCCCAGCGCCAGCTGCTCACGCTCGAGTAGGCGGCCCGCAGCCAGTCGACGGACTGGGCGCCGTGATCCTCGGCGAAGGCGGACTTCACGCGTCGCGCGAGGAAGCTCCGAAGCACCGCCAGGCTGGATCCGTGCGGGTCGAACCCGTCGCCGACCACCTCTTCGAAGTCGCCGTTGCGGATCACCGTCTGGGCCCAACCGAGCAGTAGCTCCGCCTCGGTGCCGACGCAGCGCGCGATCGGCGCGGTGATGTGACGGTTCCAGCTCAGCAGGGTTCTCGAGAGGACGCCGCCGGCGTGCTCCGTCTCGACCGCCACCTCGTCCTCGACGGACAGCCCCTGCTCGCGCCGCTGCTCGGACATCCGGATTCGCTCGATCGGCCCGGCGAGCGTCTCGACGACGTCGATCGCGTGCGGGCCCTGGTCCATCCAGACGCCGCCGCCCGCGATCTCGGCATCGCCGCGCCAGCCTCGCTTCGCATCGAGCTTGCCCGAGAAGGTGCTCTCGACGTAGGTCAGCCGCCCGATGCGACCGTCGTCGATCAGGCACCGGGCGCGGCTCAACGCCTCGTCCAGCCGGAACGGTGCCGCGGTGACGAGTGTGCGCCCGAGGCGCTCTGCCGTGGTCGCGAGCCGCTGCGCGTCCTCGGGCAGTGCCGCGAGCGGAGTCTCGATCAGGCAGTCGACGCCCGCGTGAAGCAGGGGCTCGGCAACGCCGAGGTGAGTGGAAGGCGGTGTGCAGACCAGCGCGGCATCCGGGATTCGGCAGCGCGCCAGCATCTCGTCGACACTCGAGAATGCCTGCGCGCCCCACTCCAAAGAGCTCCGGGCCCGCTCCGGTACACAGTCTACGACTGCGCACAGGTCGAGCTCCGGGCGCTCACGCAATACCTCCAGATAGGCGCTCGAGGCGCGACCCGCCCCGATGAGAGCTACCCGTTTCTCCGCGACTGCTGGCATTCCACCGCCTCCCACGCACTGATTCCCCGTCCGCACCCGGACGGAGCAAGATGAGTGCCCAGCGAGGTGTCCGCTCCGGTCACGCCCGCGGGGCTGGAAGCGAACTTCCACAGAAGGTGGGTACTTCGCTTCATAATTGTGCGGGGAAATGCTCCAGCGGAGAGCCGGCCTGCACACCCGTTGCTGCTACACTGCGCCTCCCAACGAACCGGAGGAGCCCCAATGCCGAGCAGCCCCCTGCCCGCCGTGAGTCTCGCGGCGGTTCCTGGCCGGAGAAAGACCATCGTAGAGCTCGCCGGGGAGATCGAGTCCCGCGGTTTCTCGGGGATCTACTGCCCGAGCATGGGCGACGGCCTCGGCCTCTGCGAGGCCCTGGCCCTGTCGACCGAGCGCATCGCCATCGGCACAGCCATCGTGAACATCTACACGCGACACGTGAGCGACTTCGCCGGGACGGCCGCGCTGATCCAGGAGCTCTCGGGGGGTCGCTTCCTGTTCGGGATCGGAGTCAGCCATCAGCCCGTCCACAAGCGCCTCGGGGTGCGCGCCGGCAAGCCGCTGGCCGACACGCGGGCCTTCGTGGACGAGATCGGCCAGGTGCCGCGCGTCGGCGAGCTTCCGCCGCTGGTCCTCGCGGGGCTCCGCCAGCGCATGGTCGCGCTGGCGGGCGAGATTGCCTCGGGGGTGGTCTTCGCGAACGCGGCCCGGTCGCACATGGGCACCTCGCTGGAGGTGATCCCGCGCGAGCGGCTCGATGACCCCGGCTTCTTCGTCGGCAACATGGTCCCCACCTGCATCTCCGAGGACCGCGCGGCCGCGGCGGCCGTGAACCGTCGCACCCTGACCGGCTACGCCATGCTGCCCAACTACCGGAACTACTGGAAGGAGGCCGGCTACGTCGAGGAGATGGAGGCGGTCGAGAAGGCGCTCGAGGCGAGGGAGGTCGAGCGCGTTCCCGAGCTGCTGTCGGACCGCTGGCTCGCCGACACCACGCTCTTCGGCACGGCAAGCGAGGTCCGCGAAGGGGCCGAGGCCTGGGTGGACGCCGGGGTGAAGACTCCGATCCTGGTCCCGTCCTCTGCCGCCGGGAACCAGCTCGTGGCCTTCAAGGAGCTGTTCGACGCGTACAGCTGAAGCTGACGCGTCAGTGTCCCTCCTTCTGGAGGGTGAAGGTGTCGATCACGTCGCGCCGCTCGTCCGCCGTCAGTGGGTTCATGCGCAGATCGAACGATTCCCGGAGCCAGCTCTGGTCGGCGATCACCCAGAAGCTCTCGGCAACGGGGAGGATTGCACCGAAGCTCTCGCCGTTGCCATCCCACAGGGCGCGGCCTTTGTCGTCCCCGCTGTAGCTGCCCATGAAGATGCCCACCTCGTACACGAGCCCGTTCGGGCGATGCGTCACCATGTAGAGCGGCTGAGCGGTCAGCGCGTCCACCCAGAGCGTCAGCCGGCTGAGCTTGCCCAACGCGCTCCGGCGGACGCCGTCGATCACGACCGCCCGCCGGATCTCCCAGCGGTCCGTGGCGAGCGATAGGCCGCTCGAGCCGTAGGAGCGATCCTTCGTCTGGGGATAGCCGGCGCGGCGCGCGTTGATGGGCGCGATCACATCGCGGACCTCGCGAACCTTGAACTGATAGGCGTTGGGACGAATCAGGAGCCCCACGAAGCCGCGCCGCCAGTTCTCTCCGACCCCGATCGAGGGATCCGGGGTGGAGATCATGCCGTCCGGCAGCACGAGCTTTCCGCCGCCGGTGATCGCGCCCCGCATGTACGAGGGAACGAAGAGGCCGTCGACGTCGCCCGGCGGTGCGCGTCGGACCCGCCGCTCCTCGGGCACGTAGACGAAGGTCTCGTCGGGGTACCGCCAGTCCGTGTCGGTCTCGGCGGGCCGGTACTGCCGCC
>CAZLBF010000414.1:0-3707 GCA_964557495.1 uncultured Myxococcales bacterium
CAGAACTTCTTCTGGACGGAGCAGGAGGTGAACGAGCGTCTCACGAGCATGGTATGACGCGCGTTCCAGCAGGTGCTGGCGACTGCGGAGGAGCGCAAGGTCGATCTGCGCACTGCAGCGCTGATGCGCGGTATCCGGCGCGTCGCCGAGGCGAAGCGCCGGCGCGGAATCTTCCCCTGACTCCAGGAGGGCGACTCTCGAGTCGCCCGACGCGCGCGCAGGCGAGCTCTGCTCGCCGATAACGCGCGAAGAAGAGAGCTAGCCGCGGAGCTTGGGGTCGAGCATGACGTTCAGGCAGGCGGGCTTGCCGCTGTCGCGGGCGCGCTCGAGGGCGGGCCTGATCTGCTCGGGATCCTCCACGCGCTCTCCGTAGCCGCCGAGCGCCTCGACCATCTTGTCGTAGGGGCGATCGCCCAGCTTCGCGGCCACCAGGCGGTCGGCGCCGAACGCGTCGCTCTGTCCGCGCTCGATCATCCCCCACTGCTGGTCGTTCCCGATCACACAGATGAACGGGAGGTCCAGCCGGACCGCGGTGTCGAATTCCATCCCACCGATGCCAAAGGCGCCGTCGCCGTTCACGCAGATCACGGTGTCGTCGGGGGCCGCGACCTTCGCGCCCAGGGCGAAGGGCAGCCCCGGGCCGAGCGAGCCGAGGATGCTGGCGTTCGACAGCTGCGAGCCTGGACGGTTCGCGAGCAGGTGCCGCGACGCCGCAACGCCGATGTCCCCGCCGTCGATGGTGACGGTCGTTTTCCGGTCGGCGAACTCGTTGATCTCGTGGAGCAAGCGCATCGGATGGATCGGCGTCGACGCCGAGTGGTAGCCCGCGGCGAACTTGACCTGGCGCTTATCTACCGCCGCGTCCAGCGTGGCGATCCACTCCGCCGGCGCCGTGAAGCCGTCGAGGGCGGCAGTCAGCTGCTCGAGCACCAGCCGCGCGTCTCCGCAGATGCCGAGGTCGAGGCCGCGGTTGTCGCCGAGCGCCGCCGCGTTGCAGTCCACCTGGATGACGCGAGTCTGCTCGGGGAACTGGCCATAGAAGAACGTGGCGTTGAAGCGCGAGCCGATGACCAGCACCAGATCCGACTTGAACACGCCCAGGCCCGGCGAGCCGCCGTAGCACTGCGGGTGCTCATCGGCGAGCAGACCGCGCGCCGCGTTGCGCGTGAACACGGGCAGCTGCGTCTGCTCCGCGAACGCGCCGAGCGCGTCCCCGGCACCGGCCCAGAAGGCGCCGCCACCCACCACGACGACGGGCCGCTCGGCCTGGCGCAGCAGCTCGACCGCCCGCTCGATGTCGCGCGGATCGCCAGCGGAGCGTGGCGTCGGCCGCGGTCCGAAGCCCTGCGGCGCGTCGGCGCCGAGGGGCCGGTAGAGCACGTCCTGCGGAAGCTCGAGGAAGGCCGGGCCGGGCGTCGGTCCCCGCATGTGCTGGAACGCGGCCTCGAAGTACTGTGGAATCCGATCGGTGCGTCGCACGGTCTTCGCGTAGCGCGCGTACGTCTCGGCCACCCGAAGCTGCTCCAGCTCCTGCGGCGCGCCCTTGTCGTCCTCGGCCACGGGGCTCGCTCCGGTGATACAGAGCGTGGGACTGAGCGTCACCGACGCGTGGGCGAGGCCGCTCACCGCGTTGACGAAGCCCGGGCCCGCCGTGACGACGTAGGCACCCGGGCGACCGGTGCGAAGCGCCCATCCCTCGGCGGCGAAGGAGGCCGCCTGCTCGTGCCGCGTGTCGACCACCCGGATGCCGGCATCCAGGCACCCGTCGAACACCGGGAAGATGTGTCCGCCCGTGAGCGTGAAGAGCGCGTCGATATCCCGCTCCTTCAGGTAGCTCGCGATCCACTGCCCTACCGTCTCCATCTCTCGCTCCTCCGCGCACCGAGGCGCGTCGCCGACAGCTTACGCCATCGCGCACTCCGAAATCACGTGCAGTGGCCCAGATGGGCGCTCTCGCAGCCAGCGCGGTGCGACGCTGAAGCCCGGAAGACGCCTGGCGAGCGGTTGACGCGATCGGCGCCGCGGCCGAGCATGGAGCCGAGGACGGGGAAGGCCGTATGCGAGTTCTGATCCTGGGCGTGAGTGACGCCTTCAGCCGGCGAGGCTTCGGCTCGAGTGCGTTGATCGAGGCGCCCGACGGCTACGTCCTCGTCGACTGTCCGGACCCGATCCACCGCATCCTCCACGAGGCGACGGCGCAGGCGGGCTGGAGCGTGGACGCCTCGCAGATCGACGACGTGCTGCTGACCCACCTGCACGGGGATCACTGCAACGGACTCGAGGCGTTCGGCTTCGCCCGCACGATCGCGCGCATGCGGAGCTCCGAGCCAGAGCTCCCGCGGGTCTTTACGAATCGGCCGGCAGCAGAACGCCTGTGGGAGCGTCTCGCGCCGGCGATGGAGCTCCAGACCTGGCTCGGCCGGCCCGCCCGCCTCGAGGACTACTTCGAGCTGCATCCGCTCGATCCGGACCTCGAGGTCGAGATCTCGGGACTCCGGGTTCGCTGTCGCATGACCGAGCACCCGGTGCCGACCTGCGGGTTCCTGATCAGCGACGGGACCTGGACGCTCGGCTGGTCCGGAGACACACCGTTCGACCGCGGCCTCATCGACTGGCTCAGCGAGGCCGATCTCATCGTTCACGAGAGCTGCGAGGGCCCCGTGCACACCCCGATCGACTCGCTGAACGACCTGCCGCGCGAGATCCGCGCCCGGATCCGGCTGATCCACTTCCCCGACGACTTCGACGCCTCGGCCAGCGACATCCTCCCGCTCAGGTCGGGAGAGGTGCTGACCGCGGAGCGCCGCCGCTAGGCGCCTACTTCTCGGGAGCGTCGCCCTTGGCGACGCGCGCCAGTGCACCCCGATCCTTGATCCGGATCCAGCCCACGCCCCCCTCGATCCAGCCGGCGCGCTCGAAGCGTCGCAGCACGCGGATCGCGGTCTCGACGGTGGTGCCCGCCGACTCCCCCAGGATCCGGCGCGTCATCTCGATGCGGTGACCGTCCCAGGCGTCGAGCAGCGTGCGCGCCATGCGCTCCGTGACGCTGTCGTGGGCGAAGGAGCAGAGACGGTCGTGGGCCGTCTGCAGTCGCCCGGCCACCATCGAGAGCAGCCCCCGTCCAATCGAAGGATCACCGTCGATGACGGAGAGGATCGCGCGGCGCGGCACGAACCAGGCCTCGCCGGGGACGACCCCCTGCGCGCTCTCGGCGTAGCGCGCCCCCTCCATCATTGCGGCCATGCCGAAGAGATCCCCCGGGTGGAGCAGCTCCAGGGTCGTGATCCGGCCGTTGGTGCTGCCCCGGAGGGTGCGAACCTCGCCCGAGGCGACGGCCCAGAGGTACTCGGCCGGCTCGGCGACGTAGTAGAGGTACTCCCCCTCCTCGTAGTCGCGGTTCAGGACGTAGGGGCGCATGCGATCCAGCCGGCCGGAGTCGAAGGCCCGGAACAGGCCGGTCTCCTCGAACGGCACCCGCTTCAAGGCCGACGCTCAGCGCCGCCGAAGGCCGCATCCGAGTGAGCAAATGCGCGATAGGAGGAGGAATGACTGCGACACTCTGCCTCACCGAAGGACGGAGCTACCCGCTGGGGGGAGCTCTGGCAGAGGCTATCTGTGATTCGCGTCATTGGGCGATCCGACACCTAATCGTATAGGCAGCGCAGGTTCAGTGCCAGAACTCCGTCGAGGCGTCTACGAGGATTCGG
>CAZLBF010000415.1:0-4320 GCA_964557495.1 uncultured Myxococcales bacterium
AGTCGTTGGCGTCGATGAGATCCTTGGAGAGCGCCATCATTCGCAACGTCTGCGCGAAGTTCTTGACGGTATTCACCGAGAGCGTCCGCACCTTGCGCTGCCGACCGATCTCGAGGTAGCCGTGCTTGTCGTCGTATGAGACGTTTCGGAGCGCGCGCACCGGTAGACTGAGATCGGGGCGACCCCCCTTCCGGATCACCTGATGGACCTTGCGGGCCGTGGCGTCGATCCGTCCCTTCGTCTCCGCGTCGGTCGCCTGGACGCGCTTCTCGAGCTTCCGCTTCGGTGCGGGCTTCTTCGGGGTGGCCCGCTTCGCGGTTCCCCGCTTTGCAGCTGCCTTCTTGCGCGCCGCCATTACATCTTCCGACTGCGCCGGAGCACGTCGGTGAGGGTTTCGACGGTGCGCTCCTTTTCCTTCTCGTCGAATCCCAGGATCTGCTGCAACGCGATCGCGACCTGCGGGATGTACTTCTCGATGTAGCCGCGCTTCTTCAGCTCGTCCGCCTCGCGTCGCCGCCGGCGAATGTAGGTCGCGACCCGCCGGCCGCAGTCCTGGAGACCGAGGCGGATCTCCTTGATGATCTCCGGGTAGTGGGCGATCGCCTCCTTCGACTCCGAGGTGAAGGGAACCCAGACGCTGGCGATGTGCACGAGCACGACCATCGGCCCGATCGGGAGCGAGCCCTTCGGCTGCTGGAATCCGTAGCTCTTCCAGTCCGTCGCGCTGATCGAGCGCGTGATCGCGCAGGCGCCCTGCTGATACTGGAGCGGAACCCGGTTCGCGAAGCGGTAGCTGGTGGCCGGCTCGTCGCCGGCGAGCGAGCCGCCGTACGAGAGCGCGACCTCGATCAGGAAGGGATTGCCGCGATACACTGTCGGTCGGCGCGTGACGGCGGTGATGAAGTCGCCCGGTTGGATGGCGTGGAGTGCCTTCTGGAGCAACTCCTCCCCGATCGGGGCGATGCAGTCCGTTGACGGCGCCATGATCTTCGTGGCCGCGATCGCCTTGTGGATCTTCTCGGCGTGGAAGCGGTCGAGCTTCCGGGGGCGCTTCGACGGCTCGAGTCCCGCCGTGCGGCAGATCTCTCCGGCAACGCGACTCGAGACTCGGCTGAACTCGCTCGAGAGGAAGCCCGAGAGGTTCCGCGAGCGCGTCTCGTGGAGCATCTGCAGCAGCAACCCGAGCTCCACGCCGTAGGGGTGCGGCTTGATCTCGTCGGTCTCGGGCGGGATCTCCTCGGTCACGCGCTCGTAGACGATCGACTCGTCGCCCGTTCGATCCGGCGGCCAGTAGCGGATGGTCGCGTGGGGATTGGCGAGAGAGACCTGCTTCACGTAGCTGTCGACCGAGTGCTGGCCCTTCCGGTAGCCGGCCTGCAGCTCGATCTCGACCTTCGTTCCGTGATCCTGCTCCCAGTCGACCTCCTCGCTGCTCTTGACGGTCGGCTCGTTCTTGCGCGTGTCGATCGCGAGGTCCACCTCGACGGCGGGCTTGCGCGGCGAAGTGCGGGAGATCACGCGCACCGGCTTCCCGGTCGTGAGCAGCCCGTACATGCCGGCGGCGCTGACTCCGATGCCCTGCTGCCCCCGGCTCATCTTGAGCCGGTGGAACTTGGACCCGAACAGGAGCTTTCCGAAGACCAGCGGGACGTTCTTGGGAACGATGCCCGGTCCGTTGTCGCTGCAGGTGACCCGGAAGCGATCCTCGGAGATCATGTCGATCCAGAGATCGATGTCGGCGGGAATGCGCGCCTCGTCGGCGGCGTCCAGGGAGTTGTCGACGAGCTCCTTGACGGTCGTGAGGAGCGCCTTGCTGGGATTGTCGAACCCCAGCAGGTGGCGGTTCTTGGCGAAGAACTCGGAGACCGAGATCTCGCGCTGCTTCGCGGCCATGGACTCGGCCGACAGGCGCCCGGAGGAGCCCTTCGGAGAGGCTCGTGCGGCTCGCGGCTTGCGCGGTGCCTTGCGGGGCTTGCGGGGCTTGTCGGGTGCCGGGCGCGAGCCTCGTGCGGCCGACTCGAACGGCAGCATCTCCTGCTGGAAACGCGACATGCTCCCCCCCCGGTGGCGCGGCGGGGAGAGTAGCGTCAGCTGACCTTGACGTCCGCTCCGCGGAAGTTCCCGACCAGCTTGACCCGTCCGGAGTTGATCAACTCGGTCACCGCAGTGAGGATTTCGTCATCTGACTCGGCCTGGTCCGCGATCGCGGCCACCAGGTCGAGCAGGGTGATCGAAGATTCCCCGGATGCTTCGAGGTTCGGGAGGAAGTCCAGCTTCCGGGCGGGCTCTGCCATGCTTCGTGCTTCCTCCAGGCCGGGGGTCCTCGATTCTCCCGGTATGACGAAGCATCCGCCGTGCCAATTCTGGGCAGCTGTCCCCGACCCGGCTAATGCCTTGATCCGTAAGCGGAAAGGAGCCGCCGGCCGACGAGTGAGCGGGCCCCGGCGGGGACGCTCAGCGTCAGCGCGGTGACGCTCCCCGTCAGCGCTCCGGCGAATCCGGCCGCCCGCTCGAGACGGCAGAGGTCGGCCGTGCCGCCGCTCCGCGCGGCCTCGTCTCTAACGCCGCGATCCGCGTTGCTGCCCCCCTGCGGCGGGGGTAGTCTCCGCCCCCCCGCGCGGCGAGGCGGGCATCCAGGGAGGCTCCGTGGCGTTCGAGCGGGTGGCGGCGTTCCGGGACCTACCCGAGTGCTCCGGGCTTCGCGTGGAGCTCTGCGGCCGTGCCATCGGCCTGTACTGCGTGGGGAACCGGGTCTTCGCCATGGACGACGTCTGCCCGCACGCGGGCTACTCGCTCAGCGAGGGTGAGCTGCAGGGGACTCGGGTCATCTGCCCCGCACACGGCTGGGACTTCGACGTCGCGACCGGCCTCGCGCCGGGCGAGACCGACGAGCCTCCGCTCGAACGGTTCCCGGTCCGGATCGACGAAGGCCAGGTGCTGATCGACCTCGACGATCCGCTCTGAGCCTCAGAAGCCGTCCTTCATGGCGCGGAGCCGGCCCAGGATCTGTGCCGGGTCGCTGGGACACTCGCCGTACTGCTTCCGGACACTCTCCTGGATCTCCGCCGAGTCGACCCGCATGAAGGGGTTCGTGGCGCGCTCCTCGCGCAGCGTCGAGGGGATCGTCATTTCGGCGTCGGTGGCGTCGTGCCAGTCGGGGGCGGCCTTGGCGCGACGCTCGTCGACCCAGGCCAGCTTCTCCTGCAGCGCCCGGTTCCCCGGCTCGACGTGCAGCGCGAAGTCCAGGTTGCTCCGCGTGTACTCATGGCCGCAGAAGACCCGCACGTCGTCCGCGAGCCGGGCGAGCTTCACGTTCAGAGCCTCGTACATCATCTCGGCCGTGCCCTCGAAGAGCCGGCCGCAGCCGGCGACGAACAGCATGTCCCCGCAGAAGAGCGCATCGTCGACGACGTAAGCGATGTGACCGCTGGTGTGCGCGGGAATGAAGAGGACCTCGGCCTCGAGTCCGCCGATGGCCACCCGGTCCCCCTCCTCGAGCCCTTCGGTGAAGCCGGGGAGACGTCGCTCGTCCGACGCGTGGGCGAGCACTGGGGCGGCGAACCGCTCCGCCAGCGCCGGATTTGCCATCGTGTGGTCGGCGTGATGGTGCGTGGAGAGGATCTTCGTGACTCGCACGCCGAGCGCATCGACCCGGCGTACCACCGGGTCGGCTTCGGGAGCATCCACGACGGCCGCCTCGGCCGTTCCCGGGTCGATGATCAGGTAGGTGTAGTTGTCCCCGAGAGTGGGAATTCGCTCGACTCGCATGGCGCGCCCTCCGCTTGACGCGCGAGTCTACCAGCGATCCCGGGTCGGCCAAACAACGCCGCCCTCAAGCAGTGAGCGCCCCGGCTTTCGCCGGGGCGCCCGGAAGAGAGAGGAGGTGGTCGCGATTGCCACCCCCGACGGAGCCCCTAGCCCGGGCCCCTTGAAAGCGAGGTGAGACTAGATGGCACTGCTTTCACCTGAAAAGCCTAGCACTCGCGTCCCTGAGTCACAATGGAAAAAGTGTCTCATTCCGGCTTGTGTGCTACGAGCTGAAGTCCACCTCTAATTCTTCACACACGGACTTGCGAAGCCGCTCCAGGATCCTCGCCTGCGCGGCGGGGTCGTCCGGAGCGAGACGCAGGACCACCCGGAGGCCTCGCACCGAGATGAGCTCGAGCGAGGTCTTCCCCGCGACGCCCGGACCGATCCAGCCCAGCAGTGCGCGCTCGACGCGGGCGTGCGTCTCGCTCCGACAGACCTGTCGATTCTGGAGCCGCTGCGCGGCTGGATAGGGCGCGCCGGCGAGGTCAGCGAGCATCTCCTCGATCTCCG
>CAZLBF010000416.1:0-7012 GCA_964557495.1 uncultured Myxococcales bacterium
CCAGGCCGGCGCCACCCTCTTGCTGGTCGCGGCGCGCGCGGGCGTGAACGTGCTCGAGACCTTCGACTTCCTGCTCGGCTTCGCCGGCTTCGACATCGCCGGCGACGACTCCAAGCAAGAGCCAGCGCCTTAGGCCCAGGCCGATGCCCCGCGCGGAAGGCAAGCGCCGCGGCAGCGGCGCGCGCAGCGAGGCGCAGCCGAGCGAAGTCCGGCAGGCCGGCTCCGCCGGCCGATACCCGGCAGGAAGAGCCGACTCCTAGCTGACGTAGAAGAAGCGCGCCGCGTCGCCTCGCCTGACCCGCAGGAGAATGCCGTCGCTATCTCGTTCGGCCGCCTGCTCCAGGCTCTCGAACGTCTTCACCGGAACCCGGTTCGCGGAGAGGATCACGTCTCCCGGACGCAGGCCCGCTCGCCAGGGGCGGCTGCCGGACTCGACCTCGACCACCGCAAGCCCCTCGACCGGCTCGCCCGCAGACTCTGCTCCGGGCGTCTCGGACAGGACGACTCCAGCGAGCGCGGGAACGACCTGCGCGGCGGCTGCCTGCTCGCGCTTGGCTCCGCCGATCCAGGCTTCGACGCTGAGGCTCCCACCGTCGCGCCAGACGTCGAGCCGGATCGCGTCGCCGGCACGACGCAGGCCGATCTGGTTGCGCAGGTCGGCGGAGCCGAGAACCGGGGCTCCGTCCAGGCCCACGATCACGTCGCCCGGCTCGAGGCCCGCTCGCTCGGCAGCGGAGCCGGGCTCGACGTTCGACACGACCGCGCCCTGCTGGTGCTCGGCGCCGAAGGCCTCGGCCAGCTCGGGCGTGAGATCCTGGATCACGACCCCGAGCCTGCCCCGCTTGACGCCACCGTGCTCGAGGATCTGACGCATGATCTCGCGCGCCGTGTTGATCGGAATCGCGAAGCCGATGCCGACGTTGCCTCCCGCCGGAGAGAGGATCGCGGTGTTGATGCCGACGAGCTCTCCGCTCATGTCGACGAGCGCTCCCCCGGAGTTGCCGGGGTTGATCGAGGCGTCGGTCTGGATGTAGTCCTCGTAGCTCCCGATGCCCAGGCCGTTGCGCCCGAGCGCGCTGACGATGCCGAGCGTCGCGGTCTGCCGCAGGCCGAAGGGGTTTCCGATCGCGGCGACGAAGTCACCGACCTCGAGCGCGTCGGAGTCCCCGAGGGGCACGCTCTCCAGATCCTCGGCCTCTGCGCGAAGCACCGCGACGTCGGACTCCGGGTCGGACCCCGCCAGCTCGGCATTCAGCTTGCGGCCGTCACTCAGGATGACGCGGATCTCGGTCGCGTCGGCCACCACGTGGTGGTTGGTCAGGATGACTCCCGCGTCGGCATCGACGATCACTCCGGAGCCGCTCCCCTGGAACTGGCGCTCCTCGGGCATCCCCGGAGCCCCGAAGAAGTGCCGGAAGCGCGGATCCTGGTGGAATGGACCCTTGGCAGCCTCCCGCTTTCCGGTCACCGCGATGCTCACGACGCCCGGCGTGACCCGCCGCAGGAGCGGCGCCAGCGAGGCGGACTTGCCCTCGTCGCCAAGCGGCAGCGGAAACGCCGCCTGCTGGACGGGGCCGGTCGCCTGTGGGCCCGAGCTCGCCCCGTACAGGGCGCTCGAGGCCAGAAGCACGAGAAGCAGTGGGAGCGCGAGTCGCATCGAGGTCTCCTTTCAGGGCTCGGATCACGGGGGGAGGTCGCCGAGCAGCGGTCGTTGCAGCGGTCCCGGCGGGTGCGCCGGGGTGTGGTTCCTCCTAGAATGGCGGGCCCCGGACGAGGCAGGGACCTCGCTACGGAGACACGGACGTGCTCGACCTGCGATTCATTCGAGAGAATCTCGAGGCGGTTCGGGAGAACTGCCGGCGCCGCAAGGCGGAGGTCGATCTCGAGCGGCTGGTGGCACTCGACGAGGAGCGGCGCAGCACCCAGGTCGAGCTCGACGGCGTACGGCGCCGGCGAAACGAGCTCGCCGCCGGCATGAAGGGGCGCAAGCCGAGCGACGCCGAGCGACAGGAGGGCAAGGATCTGAAGGGGAGCGAGGCCACGCTCGACGAGCGGCTCACCTCGGTCTCCGCCGAGCTGGTGGTGCTCCAGTCCGAGACCCCGAACATGACCCACCCCGACGTCCCGGACGGCGACGGCGAGGCGGACAACGTCGAGGTGCGCCGCTCGGGCGAGCCGACGCGGTTCGACTTCGAGCCGCTGGACCACGTGGCACTCACCGAGAAGCACGACCTGATCGACTTCGAGGCAGGCACCCGGGTCACCGGACAGAAGTTCTACTTCCTGAAGAACGAAATGGTGCTGCTCGAGCAGGCGCTGGTCCGGTACGCGCTCGACGTGCTGCGCGAGAGAGGCTTCGGGCTCTACCAGACTCCCGACCTCGCGCGCACCGAGGTTGCCGACGCGATGGGATTCAACCCGCGGGGCGAGGAGACCCAGGTCTACTCGATCGAGAATCAGGACCTGGTCCTGGTCGGCACCGCGGAGATCACGCTGGGTGGGCTGCACCGCGATCAGATCCTGGACACGGCCGAGCTGCCGCTCCGCTACTGCGGCCTCTCGCACTGCTACCGCACCGAGGCGGGTGCGCACGGTCGTGCGGGGCGCGGCCTGTATCGCGTGCACCAGTTCACCAAGGTCGAGATGTTCGCGTTCACGCGGCCCGAGCAGTCCGACGCGATGCTCGAGGAGTTCGTGGAGATCGAGGAGCAGCTCTTCCGGGGACTCGAGATCCCGGTGCGCGTCGTGGAGATCTGCACGGGCGACCTCGGCGCTCCCAAGTGGCGCTCCTACGACCTCGAGGGCTGGATGCCGGGGCGGAGCGAAGGGGGCAGCTGGGGCGAGGTGACGAGCGCCTCGAACTGTACCGACTACCAGGCGCGCCGCCTCAACGTTCGCTACCGCGATCCCGAGTCGGGCAAGCCGCGCTTCGCGCACATGCTGAACGGAACCGCCCTCGCCATGACGCGCACGCCGATCGCGCTGCTCGAGAATCACCAGCGCGCCGACGGATCGATCGAGATTCCCGAGGCGCTGCGGCCCTATACTGGATTCGATCGGATCGGATGAGCACTCCGAGATGACGCAAGAGACCGCGCCGCTGGTCCTCGGCACGGCGGGTCACATCGATCACGGAAAGACCGCCCTGGTCCGCGCGCTGTCGGGCATCGACTGCGATCGTCTGCCCGAGGAGAAGGAGCGCGGGATCACGATCGAGCTGGGCTTCGCGCCGCTCGACCTCCCGTCCGGGCGGCGCATGGGCGTCGTCGACGTGCCCGGTCACGAGCGGCTGGTCCGGACCATGGTCGCAGGTGCGGCCGGGATCGACCTGGTCCTGTTCGTGGTCGCAGCCGACGAGGGCGTCATGCCCCAGACTCGCGAGCACCTCGCGATCTGTGAGCTGCTCGGCATCGAGCGGGGTGTCGTCGCGCTGACGAAGATCGACGCGGTCGACGAGGAATTGGCCGAGCTCGCGCGGCTCGAAGTGGAGGAGGAGCTCGCCGGAACGAGCCTCGCTGGCGCGCCCGTGGTCGGCGTGTCGGCGCTCTCGGGTGCGGGCATCCCCGAGCTCCTGGCCGAGCTCGACCGCCTCGCCGCCGAGGCTCGAACGCGAACCGTGCGCGACGGCCCCGCCTGGCTGCCCGTCGACCGGTCCTTCACGATGCGCGGCTTCGGAACGGTCGTGACGGGAACGCTGCGCGGTGCCGCGTTCGAGGAGGGCAAGGCGGTCGAGGTCTTTCCCGATGGCGCGCGCGACACACTCAACGCGCGCCTGCGCGGGCTTCAGGTCCACGGCGAGGCGGTGCCGCGCGCGATCGCGGGGTCGCGCTGCGCGGCGAACCTGCAGGGCATCGAGGTCTCGGCCGTGCCGCGCGGAAGCGTCGTCGCCGATCCGGGCCGCCTCGCCTACCGGCCGCGCATCGAGGTCGAGCTCCGGCTGCTGCGCGGCGCCCCGGCCCTGGATTCGGGCGCCTCGGTCACGGTGCACATCGGGACCTCGGAGCGCGTCGCGCGCATGCGACTGCTCGATTCCGACCGCCTCGAGCCCGGGGCGAGGGGCTTCGCCGAGCTTCGCTTCGAAGTCCCGATCGTCGCGGTCGAGGGAGATCGCTTCATCGTGCGCGGCTTCAGCCGCATTCCGGACGCCGGCTGGACCCTGGGAGGGGGGCGCCTCCTCGACGTGGCGCCGCACCGACGCCGCCGCAGAACGGAGCGCGTCGAGGACCTCTCGGCGATCGCTGCCGGCGCGGCAGCCGAGACGATCGCCGTTCGCCTGCGCCGGGCCGGAATCGCCGGCGTGAGTACCGCGGACCTACGGCGCGACGTGCGATCGCTCGACGAGATCCGCGGCGTGCGCGTCGGGGCCGACCGCTGGCTCGACCCGACCGCCTTTGAAGAGCTGGTCGGACAGGCACTCGAGGCGGTCGACGCGCACCACCGCGAGACGCCCGAGGACCCGTGGGTGGGGCTCGCCTCTGTGGCGAGACGCTTGCCGCGCCGAGCCTCCGAGGAGGCGATCCGCGCAGCGCTGGAGGCCGCCGTGGCGCGGGGCGACCTCGAGAGCGCCTCGAGCGGCGTGCGCCGGGCCGGGCACGCGGCACACGCCGCCGATCCGGAGCTGGCCGAGCGGCTGCTGGAGTCAATCGTGGGCGCCGGTCTCGCCCCCCCGCTGCTGGATGCGCTCGCGCGCGAGCACGGCTGGGAGCTCAAGGCGGCACAGGCGGCCGCCGAGCACCTGGTGCGCCAGGACAAGTTCATACGCGTCGCCACCGGCCTGTTCTTCGGAAGCCGCGCGATCGACGAGCTCCGGGAGCGCCTCGTGGCCTACCTGCGCGAGCACGAGAGCATCGATCCCGCGGCCTACAAGGAGCTCACCGGACAGACGCGCAAGTACACGGTACCGCTGATGGAGTTCTTCGACGCCGAGAAGGTCACGACCCGCAGCGGCAACGTCCGCGTCCTGCGCGGCGGCTGACCGCTCGAGAGTCGGTCCGCTAGCCCATCCAGACGAACAGGCCGACGCCGACCGCAGAGATCGCGGTCAGCGTGACCGCCACGCGGCGCACGAACGGACCGCGGCTGACCGCCAGCAGGATGCCGACCTTGGCGAAGGTCGTGGCCGAGACCACGAGAATCACGCCGCGCGCTGCGACCGGGGCGGGGAGCGCACCGTCGGCCGAGAGGCGCGCCAGGGACAGCGTCGGTGCGTCGGCGCCCGGGATGGCGGCCAGCGCCGACAGCGCGAAGAGCCCCGCGTCGGCAAAGACCTCGCGCGCACCGGCGACCGTGAGCAGGACCGCCGCGTAGAGCAGGGCGAAGGTCAGCGCCACGCGCAGGTTCAGCGGGTTCTCGTAGCTCGGCGTCTCCTGCGACTCGACGTCGGGGCGGTGGAACAGGTACGCGAGCACGAGACCGGTCGAGAGCATGATGCCCAGCGGTCCGGCGACCCAGAGCAGCAGCTCGCGATTCACGACCGCGAGCTCGATCGCGACGCGCAGGAACGCGGTGGAGGCGGCCACGACCACGAGCGCCTCGTAGGGGCGGGCGTGCGAGAGCTTGGCCGCGGCCCGCGCGTACGCGATCGCGGTCGCCGTGCTCGAGACCAGGCCGCCGAGCACCCCAGTGATCACGTAGCTCGCGCGCTGCGGGCGCATTCGCATCAGCACGTAGCCGGCAAACGACACCGCCGAGATCAGGACCACCATCCGCCACACGTCGCGCGGCCGGAGCACCTCGAAGAAGGGGTCGATCGGCTGGTCCGGGAGCAGCGGCAGCACGATGCCGGTGATGACCAGGAAGCGGATCAACACCTCCATGTCGGCCGGCTCGAGCAGCTCGCCCGCCCGGTGCAGCGCGTTCTTGGAGCGCAGCAGGGCGACCATCACGATCGTCACGACCGTGGCGACGAGCAGGCTTCCGGACTGGGCCAGCGCGCCGACCGCGAAGGTGCAGAGGCTCGCGATCTCGGTGGTGTAGCCGGGATCGTGGCGCTCCGCCGCGTCGTAGTAGTACCGGAGCACCAGGAACGTGGAGAAGGCCAGGAACAGGGCGATGCCGATCCAGGGTCCCAGCTGCTCGGTGAGGAGCACCGCGAGCGCCCCGACCAGGGCCGTGAACGCGAAGGTGCGGACGCCGGGGAAGTCCTTGTCTCCCTCGCGCTCGTCCTGTGCCACCTGGCGCTCGAGTCCCACCAGCGCGCCCAGGCAGAGCGCGACGAAGGTCGGGATCAGGAGCTGCGTCGCCTCGGGAATGTCGGCCTCCTCCTCCGGCTCATCGACCTTTGCGCACGCCAGCCTTCGCGCTCTGACGCGCGCCGGAGGGATCAAACAACGGCGGATTTGCGCCAGCGGTCTCGAGGTCCATGTCGCGGGGTGCGGTCAAGGGGAGCGTCTGGCGCGATTTCTCCGTGGCTTTCCGGATGCGGGTACTCGTGGAGCCCCCGAAGTGGTGCCTTTGGCCCACGACTCGGGGCAGCTAGTTCTGCGACTCGATGGGTCGGATCAGGAGGCCGCTCGTCGAGACCCGCAGCTCGTAGGCCGCGGGGACACTTGCGGCGATGAAGCTCGCCGAGCCGTACTCCGCGTCCACCAGCGGCTCCAGGACGGGAAGCCGGCGGCGCAAGTCGAACAGGTCGAACGGCTTCTCTCGCCCGAGTGGAAACACGGTCCGATCCTTCGTCCGTTCGTCCTCCAGCTCGCGGTAGCGTCCCGCGATGCGGTCCAGCTCGTAGGCGGTGTGGAGGCCGATCAGGTTCGCGAGCGACTTCCACTTGAGGATGCGGGCGTCGATGTAGACCTGGTCACCGGCGAGCCGAAACGTCTGGGCACGGCCGTCGGGAAGCTCCAGGCTCGCGACGAAGCGCTGGCCGCCCGCCGGCTCGGTCCGGACGACCGCCGCCACCTCTTCGCGGGTGAGCGCCCGATAGCCCTGTGTCGAGACGAAGAGCGTGGCCGCGAGTGCGGCGACCGTCACCAGCAGCAGCGCCACCAGCAGCCCGAAGGCCGAACGAACC
>CAZLBF010000417.1:0-6759 GCA_964557495.1 uncultured Myxococcales bacterium
CCGTGAAGAGCCCGATCAGCCCGGCCGTCTCGCGGGCGGCTCCCTCGAGCGCCGGGAGCGCGTAGTGGTGCGCGATGGCTCCGAGGGCGATGAGCGGCACCACCGCACCCAGGAAGTAGGTCGCGAAGACCGCGCGATCGAGCTTCTGGCTGAACAGCGATTGAAGTTGCGGATTCTCCATGGGCCTCTCGCTTCGAGTAAGGCTAGAGCGCTTCGATCCGGGGTATCGGCCGCGTGCACCAATGGCTGGAGACCCGCGCCGCGCCGTCGATCCGCGCGACGCCACTGACTGCTCCTGGCGCACACGTCAACCTCGGCTCTGGCCGCGCAGAGGTGGATGCCGCACCGGTGATACACTCGGCACATGTGTGACTGCGCCGTTGCCCTCGGATCCGCCTCCGCCCGAGGCGCGACGATCTTCGCGAAGAACAGCGATCGGGAGCGGGACGAGGCACAGCCGGTTCGCAAGCTCGAAGGCGCGGAGCACGCCCGGGGTGCGCGGGTGCGCTGCACCTACCTCGAGATTCCCCAGGTTCGCGAGACGGCCGCGGTGCTCGGATCGGGACCCTTCTGGTGCTGGGGACTCGAGCAGGGCGTGAACGAGCACGGCCTGGTGATCGGCAACGAGTCCGTCTTTACCCACGAAGAGCTGGAGCTTCCGGCGAGCGGGCTGCTCGGGATGGACCTCGTCCGGCTCGCGCTCGAGCGTTGCGCCAGCTCCGCCGAGGCGGTGCGAACGATCGGCGAGCTGATCGAGCGGCACGGCCAGGGCGGCAAGGGCTGGATGCACATGAACCTCGGCTACTCCAACGGGTTCCTGCTCGCGGACGCGCGCGAGGCCTGGACGCTCCAGACCTCGAGCCGACGCTGGGCCGCCCGGCGCACCGGCGAGGTCGAGACCGTGAGCAACCAGCCGTCGATCGGCAGCGACTGGGAGCTGGCGAGCGACGACGTCGAGTCGTTCGCGATCGAGCGTGGCTGGTGGAGCCGCGACCGCGGACGCCTCGACTTCGAGGAGGCCTACCGCTCGACGCGCCTCTTTACGGCGGCGGGCTCGGAGGGTCGGCTGCGGCGCAGCCGCGCGGTGCTCGAGGCGCAGCAAGGGCAGCTCGCGGAGCGCGAGATGTTCGCACTGCTGCGCGACCACGGCGGGGCAGCGGTTCCCCTGCCTGCGGACAAGCTCGAAGAGGCCTACTACACGATCTGCGCGCACAACGACGTTCAGGGCGACACGGCGGCATCACTCGTGGTGGCGCAGGACCGATCCACGCGCTGGCTCTCGCTGACCGCGCCCTGCACGAGCGTGTTCCTGCCCCTCTCGGCCGAGGGCAAGGTCCCCGCGATCCTGGAGCGCGCGGAGGCAGAGCCGAGCGACGACTCGGCGTGGTGGCGCTTCAAGCGGCTGCAGCAGGCGACCGAGGCCGACTTCGCCGAGCGTCTGCCGCGGGTACGGGATGCGTTCGCGCGACTCGAAGAGACGTTCCTGGCGGAGGAGTCGTCGAGTGGCGACCCCGCGACCCGCATGGAGGCGGCAACCTCGCGCGCACTCGAGGTGGCAGACGAGTTGGTCCGCAGGTTCGATGGCTGACCAGAAGCGAGACGCGGCCTATACTCGGCGCATGCCGTTCCCCTGGCCATTGAAACTGCGCGAGAGGATCGAGGAGATCGAGAAGCGCTACGACCACATCGCGGCGCAGCTCAACGAGTACGGCTACGACCCGTTCGGACTCGATCCCAAGCTCGGCAAGCAGCTCGCCCCGGCCATGGCGATCCTCTACGACTACTACTTCCGGGTCGAGACGCACGGGATCGAGCGAGTGCCGACCGGCCGCGTGCTCTTGATCGGGAACCACGCCGGGAACACGATCCCGTTCGACGGCGCGCTGCTCGCGGCCGCCATGCTGATCGAGGGCGAGCCGCCGCGCCTCTGCCGCGGCATGGCCGAGTTCTACCTCCCCAGCATTCCGTGGTGGAACGAGCTGATCCACCGCGCGGGCGCCGTCGTCGGTACGCCCGAGAACTGCGTCCAGCTCCTCGAGCGCGAAGAGGCGATCATCGTGATGCCCGAGGGCCATCGCGGGTTCATCAAGCCGTACTCCCAGGCGTACAAGCTTCAGCGCTTCGGGACGGGCTTCGTGCGGCTCGCACTTCAGACGCGCACACCGATCGTACCGGTCGGAATCATCGGCTCCGAGGAGCAGTCACCTGGACTCTACGATGCCAAGGGCATCGGCCGGCTGATCGGAGCGCCCGCCTTCCCGATCACGGCGACCTTCCCGCTCCTCGGCGTGCTCGGCTACGTGCCGTTCCCCGTGAAGTACCGCTACTACTTTGGCGAGCCGATCCTGTTCGAGGGCGAGGGCAACGAGTCGGACGAGAGCGTTCAGGAGCGGGTCGACATCGTCCGCGACCAGATCAGCCTGCTGATCGAGGCGGGCCTGGAAGAGCGCACGAGCTGGTTCAGCTAGCGCTGCCGCTCCCGAGAAACTCGCGGATCCGCGACACGATCCGCTCCGGGGCGTCCTCCTGCAGATAGTGGCTCGCCTCGGGAAGCTCGAGCACGTCGGCCTGCGGCAGCCGCTCGCGCCACGCGTCGAGCGTGCGGCGATCGAAGATGGGGTCGGCCATGCCCCAGACGATCAGAGCCGGGCCCCGGAAGCCCTGGACCCAGCGATCCGCTCGCCCGAACAGCTCCACCCCGGGGTCGCTCTCGCGCACGGGGATGAGCCGCGGGAAGGCCATCGTGCCGGCCCGTTCCTGCCAGCTGCCCTGGACCCGGTCGTAGGCGGCGAGCACGGCCGGAGTCCGGCGGTCCGGGTTCTGGATCGCAGCCGGGAGGAGCAGACGGTTGAAGACCGCGAACCCCTGCACCAGAAGCTCGCCGACGACCGGTGTGCGCACGACGCGAAGCGGCAGCGGAAGCCGGCCGTTGTCGGACGGCCGGTACGGGGGAAAGCTGTTGAGCACGACCAGGCGGCTCACGCGGTCGGGGTGTCGCGCCGCGACGCCCAGGCCGATCGGTCCGCCCCAGTCGTGGAGGACGAGCGTCAGGTCCCGGAGGTCGAGCGCCTCGACCAGCGCGGCGACGTCGGCGACGTGCCCCTCGACCGAGTAGTCCTCGGGCCGGTCCGGCTTCTCGGAGAGCCCGAAGCCCAGCAGGTCGGGCGCGATCACGCGGGCCGATCCGGAGAGGCCGCTCACGAAGTCCCGGTACAGGAACGACCAGGTGGGCTGCCCGTGCAGGCACAGGACCGGCTCGCCGCGGCCCTCTTCGACGTAGTGCATGCGGCCGCCCGGGACGCCGACGAAGCGGCTCTCGAACGGGTACTCGCCGCGCAGACCCAGCGCCGCGAGGCTCTCCCGCGCGGCGTCGGCGTCTTCGGGCTGGGTCGGAACCTCGGGTCGCGTCGAGCTCACGGCGTAGACGCCGAGACCGGCCGCGTAGAAGAGGCCGACGATGCCGACCGCCAGCACGGTCGCGATGAAGAAGCGTCGCATCGGTCGCGCGTAGAGTACCATCAGACGCCAGCGTGGAGATCAGCTCGGTAACGGTCCTCTGGTACGTCGCGTTCGTCGCCTCGACGACGGTGCACGAGGCGGCCCATGCGCTCGCGGCGTACGTGGGGGGCGATCCCACCGCGTATCGGGCCGGGCAGGTCTCGCTGAGCCCGGTTCCGCACATGAAGCGGGAGCCGTTCGGAATGATCCTGCTCCCGATCTTCTCGGCGATCTCCTACGGCTGGGCGCTCGGGTTCGCGAGCACCCCCTACGACCCGCACTGGGAGGCGCGCTACCCGCGCCGCGCGGCGTGGATGGCGGCGGCGGGCCCGGCGGCGAACCTGCTCCTCGCGGCGATCTCGCTCGCGCTGCTCCGCGTCGGCCTCGAGGGGGGCGTCTTCTACGCTCCCGACAGCGTGAGCCTGTCCAGGCTGGTCGCGGGCGCAGGAGCGCTCACGGACTCCGTGGGCGTGTTCCTCTCGATCCTGCTCGTGCTGAACGTGCTCCTGTTCCTGTTCAACCTGATCCCGTTCCCCCCGCTCGACGGCGCCACCGCGATCACGCTGCTCCTGCCCAACGATCTGGCGCTACGCTTCCGCGAGACGGTGCGGACCGGAGGCATCGCGGTGGTCGGTCTGCTCGGCGCGTGGCTGCTGTTCGGCCAGATCGTCGGCGGAGTCTTCGCGCGGCTGGTCGTGCTCGTGCACCCCGATCTCAGGTACTGGTAGCCTCCGGGCTCGAGACCTCGACGGCCAGGTGACCGTCGCGCACCTCGGCCCGGACCCGCGAGCCCTCCCGGGCCTCGCCGGCGATCAGCGCCCGCGCGATCCGCGTCTCGACCTCGCGCTGGATGAAGCGCTTGAGCGGGCGCGCGCCGTAGACCGGGTCGAAGCCCTCGCGGGCGATCAGCTCACGCGCGGCCTCGTCCAGCTCGAAGCCGATCTTGCGCTCCTCGAGCCTGTGCTGGATCTCCCGGATCAGCAGATCGACGATGCGCTTGATCTCCTCGAGCTGAAGCGGCTTGAACAGCACAATCTCGTCGACGCGGTTCAGGAACTCGGGTCGGAAGTGCGACCGCATCTCGGCGAAGACCTTGTCGCGCACCTCCTCGGCGATCTCGCCGCGCTCCGTCACGCCCTCGAGCAGGTAGGGCGAGCCGATGTTGCTCGTCATGATGATGACCGTGTTCTTGAAGCTCACCGTGCGGCCGTGGGAGTCGGTGACGCGGCCGTCGTCGAGGATCTGGAGCAGGACGTTGAACACGTCGGCGTGCGCCTTCTCGATCTCGTCGAAGAGGATCACCGAGTAGGGCTTGCGCCTCACCGCCTCGGTGAGCTGACCGCCCTCCTCGTAGCCAATGTAGCCGGGCGGCGCGCCGATCAGCCGCGACACCGCGTGGCGCTCCATGTACTCGCTCATGTCGATGCGGACGATGTTCTCCTCGGAGTCGAACAGGGACGCCGCAAGCGTCTTCGCGAGCTCGGTCTTGCCGACGCCGGTCGGACCCAGGAAGATGAACGAGCCGATCGGCCGCTTCGGGTCCTGGATTCCGGCGCGCGAGCGGAGCACCGCGTCGGCCACGAGCACCACCGCCTCGTCCTGTCCGACGACCCGCTCGTGCAGCACGTCGTCGAGGTGCAGGAGCTTCTCGCGCTCGGTCTCGACCAGCCGCTGCACCGGGATCCCGGTCCAGCGCGAGACGATCTCCGCGATCTCGTCCTCGGTCACCTCCTCGCGCAGCAGTCGCTTGCCGTCGGACTCCGGCTCGCCCTTGGCGGTCTCGTCCTGGAGCCGCTTCTCGAGCTCCGGAATCCGGCCGTGCCGAAGCTCCGCGGCCCGGTTCAGGTCGTAGTCCCGCTCGGCCCGCTCGAGCTCGAGCCGGGCCTGGTCGAGCGCCTCGCGCGTCTCCTGCAGTCCCTTCAGACCTGCCTTCTCGCTCTCCCACTGCGCCTTTAGCGCGTCGACCCGCTCGCGCGTGTCGGCCAGCTCGCGCCGCAGCTCCTCCAGGCGCTCCCGCCCCACGGCGTCCTTCTCCTTGGAAAGGGCCGCCTCCTCGATCTCGAGCTGCATCACGCGCCGCGTGACCTCGTCGAGCTCGGTCGGCAGCGAGTCGATCTCGGTGCGGATCGTCGCGCAGGCCTCGTCGACCAGATCGATCGCCTTGTCCGGCAGGAAGCGGTCGCTCACGTAGCGGTCCGAGAGCACGGCCGCCGCGACGAGCGCGTTGTCCTGGATGATCACGGCGTGGTGGAGCTCGTAGCGCTCCTTCAGGCCGCGCAGGATCGAGATGGTGTCCTCGACGTCCGGTGGCTCGACCAGGATCGGCTGGAAGCGGCGCTCGAGCGCGGCGTCCTTCTCGACGCGCTTGCGGTACTCGTCGAGCGTGGTGGCGCCGATGCAGTGGAGCTCACCCCTGGCCAGGAGCGGCTTGAGCAGGTTGCCCGCGTCCATCGCGCCCTCGGCGGCGCCGGCGCCCACGATGGTGTGAAGCTCGTCGATGAAGAGCAGCACCTGCCCCTCGCTCTGCTTCACCTCGTTGAGCACCGCCTTCAGGCGCTCCTCGAACTCGCCCCGGTACTTGGCGCCTGCGATCAGCGCGCCCATGTCCAGCGCGACCAGGCGCCGATCCTTGAGCCCCTCGGGCACGTCGCCGCGTACGATGCGCTGCGCCAGCCCCTCGACGATGGCGGTCTTCCCGACCCCGGGTTCGCCGATCAGGACGGGGTTGTTCTTGGTCTTGCGCGACAGGATCCGGATGGTGCGGCGAATCTCGTCGTCGCGTCCGATCACCGGATCGAGCTTGCCGTCGCGCGCCACCGCGACCAGGTCGCGACCGTACTTCTCGAGCGCCTCGTAGGTCTCTTCGGGATTCGCGCTCGTCACGCGCTGCGTGCCCCGCACCTCGGTGAGTGCGTTCAGGAATCGATCGCGGCTCGCGTTGAAGTCGGCCAGCAGGCGTCCCGCGGCGGTGGTCGAGCCCTCTTCGAGAAAGGCCAGGACGATGTGCTCGACCGAGACGTACTCGTCACGCAGGCGCCGGGCCTCTTCCTCGGCCCGGACTATGAGCTTGGACAGGCGCTGCGTGACATAGACCTTGCCCGGCTCCGCGCCCTGCCCCGAGACGCGCGGCTTGTGCTGAAGCGCCTCGTCGAGCTTGCTGCGCAGCACGTCGGCGGGCACGTCCATCTTCTCGAACAGCCGGGGAACGAGGCCCCCCTCCTGCTCGAGCAGGGCCAGCAGCAGGTGCTCGCCGTCCACCTC
>CAZLBF010000418.1:0-29607 GCA_964557495.1 uncultured Myxococcales bacterium
CCCGACTCCAGCTCGAGCGCCTGTTCGAGGGCGTTCGCGAGTGGCTCGGGTCGGTCCAGCTCGCGCAGGAGTCGAATCCGGCGCTCGATGAGGGCGCGGGTCCCGGGGGCGTCACCGAGCAGCGACTCGACGGCCTCCAGCTCCTGCTCCGGGGCTCGCGCGAGGTGCTCGCGGGTGCGCAGCCAGCGTTCGGCCCAGAAGCCACGACCCTCCGCATCGGCGCGCCGCAGCTCGTCCTCGCAGAGTCCGGCGCAGCCCTCGAAGTCGCTCGTCTCCGCGAGACGCGAGTGGAGCTCTTCGATGAGTCCGTGCCGCTCCGCTCCGCGTTCGAGCGCTTCGCGCAGCACCGAAATCGCGAGGCTGGCATCGCCACCGAGCTGAGAGAGGCGAAGCGCGAGCGCGCCGCGCTCCTCGACGCCGATGGAGTCGAGCCCGAGCCGTGCTCGCAGCAGGCTCGCGAGGTCGGAACGACGGCTCGCGCTCTCGAGCAGCCGCGACAGCTGGATGAATGCCTCGAGACTCGCGGGTCGAGTCTCGAGGGCGCTCCGCAGAGCCGCCTCGGCCGCGTCCGGATCGAGCAGTGACTCGGGGCCCCGCGTGCGCAGGTCGGCCAGCGCGAGCAGCGTGCGCACCCGCTCCTCGGGGTCCTCACTCTCCGCTGCGAGCCCCTCGAGCGCCGCCAGCCTGCGCGGCGCATCTTCGGTCTCCGCGGCGAGAGCGGCCAGCAGGCGCAGGCCCCCGGCTCCGAGAGGGCCATCGAGCGTGGCGAGGTCGAGCTCTTCGACGGCCGCGCCCGCGTCGCCGAGCGGGCCGGCGCGCAGGCGCGCGCGCTCGACGCGCAGCTCCACTCGCTCGTCCGCGCCCTCGGTCTGATCCAGCACCAGACCCAGCAGCTCGTGCTGCTCGTTCGCGTCTCCCGACTCGCGAATCCAGCCCAGCACGCTGGCGCGGAGCTCGGAGCGACCCTGGGGCGAGCAGGCCCGGTCGGCGCGGCGCAGCGTCTCGATCGCCGCGCCGAGGTCTCGCTGATCGCGCTGCAGCGCGGCGAGCCGCAGGAGCAGCTCCGCTCGAGCGTCCCCCTCGGCGTGCACCACTCGGAGCTCGAGCCAGCGCGTGAGATCCTCCGCTTCGCGGGCACTCTCGAGCGCGCGTTCGAAGACCGCCTCGAGCGCTCCGCAATGGATCGGATCCAGCAGCTCTCGCGCCACCTCCGCGGCCTCGCGCGGCTGGGAGAAGACGTCGAGCAGCAGCTCCGCCCGGCGAGCCGCGAGTGGGCGGCGCTGCTCTGGATCGAGCTCCGCCGAGAGCCGCAGCTCGAGCAGGTCGGCTAGCTCCTGCAGGCGTCGCTCATCCTCGAGCATCGATCCCAGTCGGTCGCCGCCCGCCCGCCAGGCGGGGGCGTCGCGCACGGCCGTCTGCAGGGTCTCGATCGCTCCGTCCCGATCTCCCATCTCCGCGAGCAGGCCGGAGAGCTCGAACACGAAGCCCTGTGCGACCGCGCCGCTCGTGCCGCGGATCGCGCTGCGGAGCTCCTCGGCGAGCGCGGGCAGATCGCCCAGCCTTCGGTAGAGATCGATGAGGTGCTCTCGGACGGCCGGCTCCGCACCCGCCGAGACCGCCTCGCGGTACCAGTGCGCGGCGCGCTCGAGCGAATCGGGCTCGCTCTGCTCGAGTGCGAGATCGCCGAGGCGCGCCAGCGCCTCCGCCTTCAAGCTCGACTCCGGGCCGGCGCAGTCGGCCAGTCCGATCAGAGCGCTCTGCTCCCGAGACGAGTCTCCGAGCGCGCGGGCGATGCGCGCCAGCGCGACGAGCGAGTCGGGTCCGGGAGCGAACTCGACCCACGCCTCGGCTGCGTTGCGCGCGCGCAGCGAGTCACCGGACGAGACCGCGGCCGACACGGCCGACGCGAGCAGCTCCGCTCGGCGTGAATCGGGGAGGTCGAGGGCCAGCTCGCGCTCGCACGCCTCGAGGTGCCAGGCGGGATCCTGGGTGCCCTCCGCGACGCGATGCAGGCCGGCGATCGCTCGCGGGCTGCGCGGGTCCTGCTCGAGCGCGGCCCGGAATGCGTCTCGCGCCCCGGACACGTCGTCGAGCGGCCCCAGCCGGAGCTCGCCGAGCTCGCACCAGAGCCCGATGCTCTCGTCGGTCTCTCCGAGCCGGACGGCGCGCGTCTGCAGCGTGTCTGCGAGGTCGGCAAACCGCTCCCGCTTGCGGAGCAGCTGGGACAGACGCTCGCCCGCGGCCCCGCCCGGATCGGCCTCGAACGCCCCGCGGTACTCGGCCTCCGCGGCGCCGGGGTCGTCGAGTGCATCCGCGTGCAGGTCTCCGAGAGCCGTGAGCAGGGCCGCACGCTCGCCGGAGTCCGAGCTGAGGTCGACGCGGCGCTGGAGCACGTCGGCCCGCTCGCCGTGCCGCTGGAGCTGATCCAGACAGCGGTCGAGCGCGGCCAGGGCCTCGGCGTCGTCCGGCTCCCGCTCGAGATGGGACTGCAGCCAGTCCAGGGCCCGCTCGGGCCGCCCGGCTCGCTCGTGCAGCACCGACAGCTCCAGCAGGCGCATCGCGGTCGGTCCCTGGATGCTGACGAGCTGCTCGAGCGCGTCGATCAGGCGTTCCTTCTGTCCGGCGCGGCGGAAGACGCGTGCGCGCAGCTCCTGCACCGCGGCGTCCCCATCGCCGATCTCCTCGACGCGCGTCACCCACTCGAGGGCGTCCGCCAACGAGCCGATCGTGTCCAGCTGATCCGTGGCCGCGGCGAGAGCGATGGCGCGCCGCGCATGGCTCTCGGTCGCGATGTCCCAGAGCGCCCGCCGCAGAAGATCGGTGCGCTCCGACGGGCCGTCGCCGAGCTCGAGCTCCAGCAGCCGTTCGATCACGGTCCGGCGACGCGGATCTGCCTCCAGCGCCTCCCGCAGGTACGTCCGGGCGCGCTCGCCGGGCGACAGCGTCGCCAGCTGCTCGAGGGTCTCGGCCCGGGCTGCTCCAACCTGCTCGGCGAGTCTCAGCTCGTGGAGGCGAACCGCCTCTGCAATGTCGCCCCGCGCCTCCGCCATGCGCGCCTGCCCCGCGAGCGCGGCCTCGCAGTGCGGATCCGCGGCCAGGGCCTCCCGGAAGCGGCCCTCGGCCTCGGCGGTCTCACCCGTCTCCGCCCACAGGGCCCCCACCTCGGCCAGAACCCGGGCCCGCTCCGCCGGCCCGAGCGGAAGCGCCTCCTCGACGTCGGCGATCTGGAGCGCAGAAGTCAGGGAGCCCGCGCGCGCGTGCAGCCGGCGCAGCTGGCCCAGAGCCCGCGCGTCCTGGGGAGCCACGCACAGCAGCTCCTCGTAGCGTCGGCGCGCCCCGTCGGAGTTGCCGAGGCGATCCTCGAGCAGCTCGCCGAGCCGAAACAGCAGGTCCCGCCACTCGGAGCTCCCGGGCTCCAGCGCCGAGAGCCGGCGTTCGTAGACCCCGGCCAGCAGCGCCCAGGAGCCTCCCAGGAACAGCTCCTCCTCCAGCATGCGGAACGCGGCCACATCGGTCGGGTCGGCCGAGAAGCCCTCCAGCCGGTTGCGAACCTGCGGGTCCAGATTGGCCTCGAGAGTGAGCGACTCCACGGGGGACTCTTCGGCCGGGCGATCCGGGAGCTTGAGCCGAATCTGCAGCAAACGTCGTGGCATTCCGGGCGCTTACGCTACGAAGCCGCGAGTCCGTGTAGTTGAAAGGCCCGAGCGCGCCCGGTAGGGTCTTCGCAGCCTTGGCCGAACCCGCTCCACCCGATCGGGCGCCGGACGCGCAGCCGGTAGCCCGCCCCCGAATCGCGCCCGCCGAGCGGCGCAGGCGGCGGCGCGAGTGGCGTCTGGCGGCGCTGGTGGCGCTGGGCCTGGTGGCGCTGGTCGGGGTCGAGCAGCAGATCCTGGCGCTATCGAGCAGCACGCCGATCGGCGGCGACGCGGTCTTCCTGGCGCTGGTGCACCTGAACATCATCGGGATTGGGGTGCTGATCTTCCTGCTCGGCCGCAACGTGGTGAAGCTCGTCGTGGAGCGGCGGCGCGGGATCCTCGGGGCGAAGCTGAACACGAAGTTCGTCGTGGCCTTCGTATTCGTGGCCGCGATCTCGACCACCGCGCTCTTCGCCTTCTCGGCGCTCCTGGTGAACCGCGCGATCAACTCCTGGCTCGAGCCCCAAGTCTCGAACAGCCTGACCGGCTCTCTCGAGATCGCGAATCTCTACTACGAGGCGGCCGAGGACACGTCGCTCACCTTCGCGCGTCGACTGGCCCGTCAGATCGAAGCGCAGAAGCTGCTGCGGGAGGATTCCCTGGAGCAACTGCAGAGCTTCATCGCGGAGAAGCAGCTCGAGTACGACCTGGGCGTCGTCGAGGTCTTCAGCGCCCAGCAGGAGGTCCTGGCGCGGGCCACCCACCCCGACGAGCCGCTGGTCTCCTTTCAGTCCCCCGAGTCCAGTCTGATCCGGGCGGCGCTGTCCGGGGTCGAGCGGACGGACCTGCGAGCTGCGGGGCCGGGAGAGGTGATCCGCGGTGCGGTTCCGATTCGCTCGACCTTTCAGCCGAGCGACGTGGTCGGCACCGTGGTCGTGAACACGTTCATCGCGAGCGACGTGGGTCGGCGCGTCGGCGTGATCGAGAGTGCGCTCGAGAGCTACCACCAGCTGCAGCCTTCGCAGGGCGCCTTCCAGACGAGCATGGTGCTGCTGCTGGCGATGATCGCCCTCTCGATCGTGCTCTTCGCCTCCTGGATCGGATTCCGGCTGGCCAAGCAAGTGACGGTTCCGATTCAGGAGCTCGCGAACGCGACGAGCCAGATCGCGGCGGGCAATCTGGACGTCCGGATCGAGCACACGGCGCGCGACGAGATCGGCACGCTGGTCTCGGCGTTCAACCGCATGGCGACCGACCTCGAGCTCAGCCGCGAGGATCTCGAGCATCGCCGGGCGCAGATGGAGATCATCCTGCGCAGCGTCGCTGCGGGAGTCATCTCGGTCGACCGCGAGGGGATGGTGATGACGATCAACCCCTCCGCGGTTCGGCTGCTGGGACTGCCGCGCGACCTGTACGTGGGGCGCAAGCTGGGAGAGGTCCTGCCTTCGGAGGCGCTGGAGACGGTCGAGGGGGTGCTGGGGCGACTGGCGACCGGACCGAACCCGACGCTGCGTCGCCAGGCGACCCTCACGGTCGGCGAGCAGACGCTGACCCTGCACTGGACGATCTCGCAGCTTCACGACATCGAGGGCGAGATCACGGGCTTCGTCATTGTGGTCGACGACGTCACGCAGCTGACGCGGGCGCAGCGCATGTCGGCCTGGCGCGAGATTGCGCGCCGCATCGCGCACGAGATCAAGAACCCGCTGACCCCGATCCAGCTGGCTGCCCAGCGGCTGCGCCGGAAGCTCGGCCCGAAGATCGAGGATCCCGAGTCGCAGAAGCTCCTCGTGCAGTACACGGACTCGATCACGAGCCAGGTCGAGGCGATGAAGCTGCTGCTCTCGGAGTTCTCCGACTACGCCCGGCTCCCCGCCACCGATCCCTCTCCCACGGACCTGAACCTGCTCGCGACCGAGATCGTGGAGATGTATCGCGAGAACCGCAGCATCCAGTTCCGGACCGACCTGGACGCCTCGTTGCCGAAGCTCGATCTGGACCGCGAGCAGATCAAGCGAGTGATTCTCAACATGATCGACAACGGGATCGCGGCCATCGAGGCAACGGGGCAGGGGCCGGGCGAGATCGAGGTCTCGACCCGCCGCGACCGGACGCTCGGAACGGTGCGGCTGGAGATCGCGGACAGCGGGATCGGCGTCCGACCCGAGGACCGCCACCGGCTCTTCGAGCCGTACTTCTCCACCAAGCGCGACGGCTCCGGACTAGGCCTGGCGATCGTGAGCCGGATCGTGTCCGATCACTCCGGCTATATTCGAGTCCATGAGCGGAAACCCCAAGGCACGCGCTTCGTCATCGAGCTCCCAGCCCGAACCTGACGTGACGGCCTCGAGCGAAGCCCGGCCCGGCGAGACCGTGCTCGTCGTCGACGACGAGGAGAGCATTCGGCAGCTGGTCGCCGACGTGCTGCGCGACGAGGGCTACCACGCGGTCTTCGCGGCCGACGGCTCGGAGGCGATCGAGTCGGTGGAGGCCTCCCAGCCGGACCTGATGCTGCTCGACGTCGCAATGCCCGGGCGCGACGGTCTCGACGTCCTGGAGCACCTCCGGAGGACGCGCCCCGGGCTCCCGGTCGTGATGATGTCGGGACACGGCACCATCGAGACGGCGGTGCGGGCGACGCAGCTCGGTGCGTTCGACTTCCTGGAGAAGCCCCTCTCCTACGACAAGCTCCTGCTCTGTGTCTCCAACGGTCTCGAGCGCGCGCGCCTCGAGCGGGAGAACCGGCGGCTGCGCGAGGACCTGGCGCGCACCTCCGAGATCAGTGGCGATTCCGCGGTGATGGTGGAGCTCAAGGCGCAGATCGAGCGAGCCGCCCCGACCGAGGGCTGGGTGCTCGTGACCGGAGAGAACGGCACCGGCAAGGAGCTCGTGGCCAAGCAGATCCACCTCCACTCCAAGCGCCAGCCGCGGCCCTTCGTCGAGGTGAACTGTGCGGCGATTCCCGAAGAGCTGATCGAGAGCGAGCTCTTCGGGCACGAGAAGGGGTCCTTCACGGGCGCGATCCAGCGCAAGCGGGGGAAGTTCGAGCTCGCCGACGGGGGAACCATCTTTCTCGACGAGATCGGCGACATGAGCCTGATGACGCAGGCGAAGATCCTACGCATCCTCCAGGAGCATCGCTTCGAACGCGTCGGGGGAACCGAGACGCTCGAGGTCGACGTCCGGGTCATCGCGGCCACCAACAAGGATCTCGAGAGCGAGATGGGAGAGGGTCGTTTTCGCGAGGACCTCTACTATCGCCTGAACGTGATCCCCTTCCACGTTCCGCCCCTGCGCGAGCGGTCCGAAGACATCCCGCTCTTGGTGGAGCGCTTCCTGGACCGCTTCTCGGCGCATAGCTCGGTGCCGCGCAAGGAGATCTCGGACGCCGCGCTGGAGAGGCTGTGCGCCTACCCGTGGCCGGGGAACGTTCGCGAGCTGCAGAACATCGTGGAGCGCCTGGTCTTGATGTCGCCGGGCGAGGTGATCGAGGTCGATCACCTGCCCTCCGCGCTCGTCGTTCCGACCAAGGAGAGGCCGGTTCCCGGAGCGGGCTCTCCCAAGCTCGCCGAGGCGCGTGCCGCGTTCGAGCGCGAGTTCCTGATCGAGAGGCTGCGCGCCAACCGGCTCAACATCTCCCGCACCGCGGAGGTCGTCGGTCTCGCGCGCGAGAGCCTGTCGCGGAAGCTCAAGAGCCTGAAGATCGAGGTGGAGCGGCTGCGCGATGACGCCTGAGGCTCGGGTCGGGGGTCCGCCGGCGCGCCGCTGCGGGGCCGGGCCTTGATCCGCGCGGTCGGGACGGCCATCGAGGGCGATGCACGGCGCCTCGTGCTCGATGTGCCCGGGTGGCCCGGTCATCACCCCGGACAGTTCGCGATGCTGGAGCTCGATCCCGATCGCCTCCGGCTCGACCCGCTGCTGCCCCGGCCCATGGCGGTGTACCGAGCCGAGGGATCCCGGATCGAGTTCCGCTTCAAGCCGGTGGGCCGCGGGACCGAGCTGCTCGGTCGGCTCCCCGCCGGCGCGCGTGTGGGTGTCGTCGGACCGCTCGGCAACGGCTTCCCGCACCCCGCGGCGGGAGCCCGCGCGATTCTGGTCGGTGGCGGGACCGGGATCGCGTCGCTGTTCGAGCTGGCCGCAGAGATCCCGGGCGCCGAGGTCCTGCTCGGTGGGCGGACGCGCGACGACATCATGGGGCTGGACGACTTCGAGGCGCTCGGGTGTCGCCTCACGCTCGCGACCGAGGACGGCTCCACCGGCCACCGCGGCCTGGTGACCGACCTGCTCGAGCCGCGCTCCGGCGACGAGGTGTACGCCTGCGGTCCCACGCCCATGATGCGGCGGGCGGCGGAGCTCGCGAGCGCTGCGGGGGCCCGCTGCCACGTCTCGCTCGAGACGCACATGGCGTGCGGCTTCGGCGTCTGTCTGGGGTGCGCGGTGCCGACTCCCGCCGGCTTCCGCTACGTGTGCACGCACGGTCCCGTGTTCGAATCGGAAACGCTCGAGTGGGACGGCCTCCCGTGACCCGCCCGGCGCCAGATCTGTCGATCGAGTTCTGCGGGATTCCGCTGCGCAACCCGGTGCTGCTGGCGAGCGGCACCTGCGGCTACGGCACGGAGCTCGAGCCGTTCCTCGATCTCGAGGAGCTGGGCGGGATCGTCGCCAAGTCGCTGACTCTGGAGCCGCGACAGGGCAATCTTCCGCCTCGCGTGACCGAGGCGCCGGCCGGCATGCTGAACGCGATCAGCCTCGAGAACGTGGGTGTCGAGGCCTTCGTCCGGGACAAGCTTCCCGCGCTCCCGGAGCGGCTGCCCGTCTTCGCGAGCGTGTTCGGGACCGAGCTCGATCTCTACGCGGAAGTGTGTAAGCGGGTCTCGGCCTCCCGCGTCGTCGGGATCGAGGTCAACGCGAGCTGTCCGCACGTCAAGGAGGGAGGCATCGAGTTCGGTCAAAGCCCCACGGCCCTGGCCGAGCTGGTGCGAGCCTGCCGGCGCTCGACGGAGCTGCCGCTGATCCTCAAGCTGTCGCCGAACGTCACCTCGATCCCGGAGATGGCCCGGATCTGCGAAGGGGAGGGGGCGGACGGGCTCGCGCTGATCAACGCGGTTCAGGCCATGGAGGTCGACGTCGAGACGCGCCGCCCGGCGCTCCGGAACGTCCTCGGAGGCCTCTCGGGTCCGGCCATCCGGCCGATCGCGCTGCGCATGGTGTATCAGGCGGCACAGGCGGTGCGGATTCCGGTGTGCGGGGTCGGGGGCATCGCGACCGGCAGGGATGCCGTGGCGTTCCTGCTGTGTGGGGCAACCTGCATCCAGGTCGGGACCGCCACCTTCACGAACCCCACTGCGGCGCTCGAGGTCCGCGACGGCCTCGCCGACTACTGCGCGCGGCACGGTCTGGAGCGCGCCCGCGACCTGATCGGGGCACTCGAGGGCTTCTAGCCGGGCGAGCGAACCGCAGCTCCCGGGGGCCTCCGCCGGCCCGCTCCGCGAAGCCCGACCGAACGGGTACACTCGCGGCATGCAGCACGAGAGCGACTTCCTGGTGATCGGAAGCGGCATCGCGGGACTCAGCTTCGCGCTTCGGGCTGCGGAGCACGGCTCGGTCGCGATCGTGACCAAGAAGGGGAGTACCGAGTCCGCCACGAACTACGCTCAGGGCGGGATCGCCGCGGTGATGTCGCCCGAGGACTCGTTCGAGTCGCACATCGTCGACACGATGACCGCCGGTGCGGGGCTCTGCGATCCCGACGTCGTGCGCTTCGTCATCGAGCGCGGGCCCGCGGCGATTCGGAGCCTGGTCGAGCTCGGAGTCGGCTTCGACCTCGCCGAGACGGGAGAGCAGTACGACCTGGGCCGCGAGGGCGGGCACTCCGCACGACGCGTGCTCCACGCGGCAGACATCACGGGGCAGGCGATCGAGCGGGCGCTGGTGGAGCGGGCCGAGGCCCATCCGAACATCCGCGTCTTCACCGATCAGCTGGCGGTCGACCTGGTCACCACGTTGAAGCTCGGGCTGCCCGGGCCGTCCCGCATGCTCGGGGCCTACGTGCTCGACGCTGCCACGGGCGAGGTCGCGACCTTCAGCGCCCCGATCGGCCTGCTCGCGACCGGCGGCTGCGGCAAGGTCTACCTGTACACGAGCAACCCCGACATCGCGTCCGGCGACGGCATCGCGATGGCCTACCGGGCCGGCGCGCGGATCGCCAACATGGAGTTCATCCAGTTCCATCCGACCTGTCTCTATCACCCCGAGGCCCGCTCCTTCCTGATCAGCGAGGCAGTGCGCGGCGAGGGAGCGGTGCTGCGCACCGGCGACGGCGACGCCTTCATGCCGCGCCACCACGAGCTCGCCGACCTGGCCCCGCGCGACATCGTCGCGCGTGCCATCGACTTCGAGCTCAAGCGCACTGGAGAGGACTGCGTGTTCCTCGACTGCACCGGGCTCGACCCGGGCTTCGTGCGCAGGCGCTTCCCGAACATCTATGACCGCTGTCTCGAGTACGGCATGGACATGACCAAGCAGCCGCTGCCGGTCGTCCCTGCCGCCCACTTCTGCTGTGGCGGCGTCGTCACCGATCTCTCGGCGGAGACCGACATCCACAACCTGTTCGCTGCCGGAGAGGTCTCCTGCACCGGCCTGCACGGTGCGAATCGGCTGGCGTCGAACTCGCTGCTCGAGGGGGTGGTCTTCGCGCACGTCGGTGCCGAGGCGGCGATCGCCCGACTGGCTTCGGGTGTGGAGCGGGGCGCCAGCATTCCGGCCTGGGATCCCGGAAGCGCCGGGGATGCCTCCGAGGCCATTCTGGTCTCGGCGAACTGGGACGAGATCCGTCGGTTCATGTGGAACTACGTCGGGATCGTGCGGGGCGACAAGCGCCTGGATCGCGCGGCGCGGCGCATCGCGCTGCTCCGCTCCGAGATCCGCCACTACTTCTGGGACTTTCGCCTCACGGCGGACCTGGTCGAGCTCCGCAACCTGGCCGAGATCGCCCGGCTCATCGTTGCGAGCGCTCGCTCTCGCCGCGAGAGCCGCGGCCTGCACTACACGCTCGACAGCCCGGAGCCCGGCGCGGATCGGCCGACCCCCACGGTTCTCGTCTCGCGGAACAACGGTGTGGAGACCCCGGAGCTCTAGCTGTCCCTCCCGCCCCTAAACTCCGAGAGTGATTCTGCCGATGTTCCGAGTGGGTGGCGCTCGAGCTGCGAGCGCATAGAACCTCTAGGGCACGATGTTCAGACGGCGAATTGCACCCCTGCTGCTGATCTCCGGTCTGACTCTGGGGCCTCCCGGAGCGGCGCTGGCCGAGGTGTATGCCTACACCGACAGCCGCGGCGTGATGCACTTTGCCGACACGCCGCGTCACGCCGGCTACAAGCGCCGGCCGGATCCCGGGCGTCCGCTCCAAAGGCCCCGTCAATACGACGGAATCATCGCCCAGGCCGGAGAATCCCACGGGGTGGCGCCGGGGCTGGTCAAGGCGGTCGTCCACGTGGAATCGAACTTCAAGCGGCGCGCGGTGTCGGTAAAGGGGGCCCAGGGCCTCATGCAGCTCATGCCGGCGACGGCTCGCTCCCTCGGGCTGGACGACCCGTTCGACCCGTGGCAGAACATATTCGGCGGAACGCGGTACCTCGGGAACCTGATCCAGAGGTACTCTGGAGACATCAACCTCGCGCTCGCTGCCTATAACGCCGGAGCGACTGCGGTGGCACACTATGGAGGGGTACCCCCCTACCGGGAGACTCAGGGCTACGTGAAACGCGTTCTCAATCTGTACCGACGCTACGATGCAGATTTCCGCTGACGCCGCCGTGCGCGTACGCGCCCGGCGCAAAGAGCAGTTCTGGAACGCCGCGAACGCGGTGACGGTCGCCCGGATCGTCTCCGGACCGCTCCTGCTGCTGCTCCTCCTCTTCCCCGGCAGGACCGGGAGCCTGCTCTTCGGGATCCTCTTCCTCGCGATCGCACTCACGGATCTCCTCGATGGCTGGCTGGCGCGGAACTGGGACATGGTGACGCGGGTCGGCAAGCTCATGGACCCGCTCGCGGACAAGCTGCTCGTCATGACCGCGATGATCGTCCTCGTCGCGCTTGGCCGGGTGCCGATCTGGGCCGTTCCGATGATCGTGATCGTGCTCGCGCGCGAGATCGGCGTGACCGGCCTGCGCGCCATGGCGTCCGCCGAGGGGGTCGTGCTCGGTGCGTCGTCGCTCGGCAAGTGGAAGACCGGCTTCCAGGTCGCCGCGGTCACGGCGCTCCTGATCCACTACCCGCTCGTGCTGCCGATGCACCAGCTCGGGCTGGCGCTCCTCGTGCTGGCGACGGGGCTCACGCTCTGGTCCGGCTACGACTACTTCGCCGCCTACCTCGGCCGGGGCGAGACGCCCGACGGCTGACCTGCAGCGAGGCGCTCCGACCCCTTGACTGCGCCCGCGCCCCGTCCGATTAATCCCCGTATCGCGCACGAGTAGCTCAGTTGGTAGAGCTCCACGTTGCCAACGTGGTTGTCGCCGGTTCGAGTCCGGTCTCGTGCTCCAGCTTTCACTCAGGAGCGGGCGACCCAGGTGTCCGGGCACTTTCCCGGCGCCGCGCTTCCGCCGGAGGCGAGGGGAGGGGCGTGTCGGTCCCGAGTTCCGATGTCCGGTCGAGCGGCCTCCGCTCGCTCGTCCGCAGCTGGCGGCGCGCGGCGAGGGACCGCATCGACTGGCTCGGCTACGAGGTCGACTACCTGCGCAGCCGGAGCGTCGAGACGCGCTCCAGCGACCTCAAGAGCATCTGCCTCGCGCTCGGTCCCTACCGCAACCTGACGACGCTCACCGCCGGGATCCTGTTCCTGCACCCGACCTGCCAGGTCCTGAACCACGGTGCGGGCCGCATCCTGCCCATCGGCCAGGCGAACTTCCTGCGCGGCTACTCCGAGCGGCGCTTCGACAACTTCGTGCGGCTCGCGATCTACCTCTCGCAGGGGGGCCGGCGGGGCCGCTACGGGGGCTCCATCACGCTGGCGCACGCCTTCGAGCACGACGTGATACGGCGGCTCTACCGCGAGCGCTACGGCGAGTCGCTGGTCAAGCCGCACATCGAGAGCCTGTTCTGGAAGGAGTCGCTCCTTATCGCCAACTTCATCCGCGAGCACGGCGTCGACCTCGCCGACCTGCTCTCGCGCAACGACCGGCTGCGCTTCCTGATGCCGATCCGCAACCCGCTGGACTGCGCCGTCTCCAATCACAAGACGGGACACTCGAAGTACTTCTCCGGTCTTGGGGAGGGCTCGCGCGAGGAGATCCTGGACCGCATTCTCGACGAGATTGCCTGGTTCCTGGACCTTCGGGCCGAGCATCCCGACCGCTTCTTCTGCTTCTTCGAGGACGAGTTCGACGAGCAGGTCCTGCGCGACCTCGCCAGCTTCCTGCGCATCGAGCCCGACGCCGCCTGGATCCGGGACGCCCTGGAGTCGTATCAGCTCAAGAAGTCGTACGACCATGCACCCGCGTTCGTCGATCACTACCAGCGATCGCTCGACGCGCGTCTCGGGGCCCACCCCACGGTGCGCGCCCGGCTGACCGGGTTCGCCCTGCGAGGCTAGTGTCCAAGACCCGAGTAGAATCGGGCACCTAGAGTTGCTGGCGGAGGCCGCATTTGGCAGTATCCCGCCAGTTTTCCGGAACTGGTACGTGTGATGGTTGGGCGCCCCGAGCGCTCTTTTTTATGCCTGGAGATTTCGACGTCTGTACCTAAGTGCGCGATGTACAAGGATATTCCGTATGAGCTCCGCAGCGTGCTCGAACCGCTCGTGCGCGATCATGGCCTCGAGTTGGTCGATGCCCCGTTCTCCGCAGGGGGTCGGGCGCGCTTGACGGTAATCCTGGACACGCCGGCCGGCGACGGCCTCGTGCCGGTCGAGGCTTGTGCGGCGGTCTCTCGCGAGATCGGCCACGCGCTCGATGCGGTCGGCTGCATCGACGGCACCTACCTGCTCGAGGTCACGTCTCCGGGCCTGGATCGGACGCTCGCGAGGGAGGTCGATTTCGAGCGGGCCGTGGGCCGCAAGGTCTCGGTCGTGACCCGCGAGCCGCGGGGCGGTCGGCGCCGATTCACGGGCGAGCTTCTCGCGTTCGAGGCGGAGCTCGCTCGGATCGAGACCGACTCGGGCGCCGTCGAGATTCCGTTCCCGGAGATTGCACGGGCCAAGTCGTTCTATCCGTTCGAAGGCGCGGCGGGCTCGCCGGCGCGACGGCGCCGCGCTCGGCGGCGAGCGGGCGACAAGGTCGGTAAGGGGTGAGCATGGACCTGGATCTTCGACGCGTCATCGATCAGGTGAGCAAAGACAAGGGCGTCGCTCGAGAGACGGTGATCGAGACTCTCGAGAAGGCGCTCGTCACCGCCGCTCGCCGGAAGTTCGGACAGGAGCGCGAGATCGAGGCGCAGTTCAACCAGGACACCGGCGAGATCGAGCTGTTCGAGTTCAAGGCGGTCGTCGAGACGGTGTCGGACCCGCACGCGCAGATCTCGCTCGGCGAGGCGCGCGAGCTCGACCCCGAGGTGGAGCTCGACGACCAGGTGGGCGTGAAGCTCGACACGAGCGGCTTCGGACGGATCGCGGCGCAGACCGCCAAGCAGGTGATCATCCAGGAGGTGCGCGGCGCCGAGCGTCAGATCATCTACGACGAGTACAAGGATCGGAAGGGCGAGATCGTTAACGGAATCGTCCGACGCATCGAGAAGGGCAACTTGATCGTCGACCTCGGCCGCGCCGAGGCGATCGTCCCGCGCAAGGAGCAGGTCCCGCGCGAGATGTTCCGCGTGAACGAGCGCATCCGGGCCTACGTGCTCGATGTGCTCAAGGAGTCCCGCGGCCCCCAGATCGTCCTGTCGCGCGCCTGTACGGAGTTCCTGACGAAGCTGTTCGAGCAGGAGGTTCCCGAGATCTACGAGGGGATCGTGCGCATCGAGGCCGCCGCTCGCGAGCCGGGGGCCCGCGCGAAGATCGCGGTCGCCTCGCGCGACAGCGACGTGGACCCGGTCGGTGCGTGCGTCGGCATGCGCGGCAGCCGCGTGCAGGCGGTGGTGCAGGAGATGCGGGGCGAGAAGATCGACATCGTTCCCTGGAGTGCCGACTCGGTCCGCTACGTCTGCGCGGCGCTGGCACCGGCACAGCCGCTGCGCGTGATGGTCGACGATGTGAATCAGTCGATGGACGTGATCGTTCCCGACGACCAGCTCTCGCTCGCAATTGGAAAGCGCGGTCAGAACGTGCGCCTCGCGGTGCAGCTCGCGCGCTGGAAGATCGACATCAAGAGCGAGTCGCGCATGCTGGAGGTGCAGGAGGAGCTCGCCCAGGCGCTCTCCGTCGTCTCGGGCGCCGGCGAGTACGAGGCGAAGCTGCTGCTCGACCACGGCGTCGCCAGCCTCGAGGAGCTGGCCGAGGCGCAGGAGGAGCTGCTCACGTCGATTCCGGGGATCTCCGAGGAAGGTGCGCGGGCAGTCCGGGAGCGCGCCGCCGAGCTGCATCGCGACAAGCTCGAACGGCAACGGCTCGAGGCGGAGCGCGCGGCGGCGGCCGAAGCGGAAGCTGCGACGCCGGCGGCCAGCGGGCCGTCCACGGCGGGCGAGACGCCCGCCGCGGAGACGCCCGCCGCGGAGCCGACGAAACGCGAGGAGACCCCGGCGGGCTCTTAGCGGAGGGCTCGAGAGGCATCGATCATGGCAAAGGTCAGGGCATACAAGATCGCGGAAGAGCTGGGGCTCGACCGGAACGATCTCGTGGAGAAGGCGGGCGAAGCCGGCTTCGAGCTGCGCAGTCCCATGACGGCCCTCGACGAGGCCGAGGCCGACGAGCTGCGCCGCAAGCTCGGTGGCGGGGGCAGTGCCGCCACCGAGGAGAAGCGGGTGGGGCGCTCCATCATCCGGCGGCGCAAGCGCGCACCGGAGAAGCCCGCCGAGCCCGAGGTTCCGACCGAGCTCGAAGCTCCGGCCGAGCCCGAACTGGACATCGCGGCCGAGCCCGAGGCTCCGGCCGAGGCCCCCGCGGTCGCGGCCGAGCTCGAGACGCCGGCCGTCGGCGAGACGCCCGAGGCGGCTGAGCCGGCCGAGGAGCCGCCGCTGGAGCCGACTTCCGAGCCGCTCGAGGAGCGGCCCCCGCTGGCCGCATCCGGCCAGGCGCTCGAGTCCCCGAAGCCAGCGGAGGCTCGACCGGGCGCGGTGCCGGCCGGCCCGACGCGGCGTCCCGCGGAGTTTGCGGATTCCGCGGCGGTCTCGACCAAGCGGCCGGTGCGCCGGACCGCGATCCAGGGGATGAACCTCAAGGAGCAGGAGACGCTGGCGCGGCAGATGCGCGGCAACGTCCAGACGCAGCTCGAGCGCCGCCGCCAGCTCGTCGAGCAGCAGTCCCGGATCCGCTCTCGGCGCCGCCAGCCGGTGGCCGGGAAGCGGAAGCTGGCCCCGGCGCGAGACCGCGAGAAGCTGCTGCGCGTCACCGGTCCGATGTCCTTCCCGGAGCTCTCGGGCGAGCTCGGCGTCAAGGTGCACGAGCTGGTTCGCCGCGCGCGCGCCCTCGGCGCCACGCTCGAGCGCGACGACCGGATCGACGTCGAAACGATCGAGCTGATCGCCGCCGACGTGGGGTTCGAGGTGAAGCTCGACGTCGAGTCGGTCGAGGACCGCGTCGCAACCGAGGCCCGAGGGGACGACGCGGACCTCGAGCCGCGGCCGCCCGTCGTGACCGTGATGGGGCACGTCGACCACGGCAAGACCTCGCTTCTCGACTCGATCCGCAAGGCGAACGTGGTCGCGGGAGAGGCGGGAGGCATCACCCAGCACATCGGCGCCTACCAGGTCGACACGACCGCGGGCCCGATCACCTTTCTTGACACTCCGGGTCACGCGGCCTTCACGCAGATGCGCGCGCGCGGTGCTCAGGTGACCGACATCGCGGTGCTGGTCGTCGCGGCCGACGACGGGATCATGCCGCAGACCGTCGAGGCGATCGATCACGCGCGTGCGGCCGGCGTTCCTATCATCGTCGCGGTGAACAAGATCGACCGCCCCGACGCGGACGCCAACCGGGTCAAGCAGGCGTTGCTCGAGCACGAGCTGGTTCCGGAGGAGTTCGGCGGCGAGACGATCTGCGTCGAGGTCTCCGCGACCCAGGGGACGAACCTCGCCAAGCTGCTCGAGCTGCTGGGTCTCCAGGCCGAGCTGCTCGAGCTCACGGCCCGGCGCACGGGGAAGGCCGTCGGGACGGTGATCGAGGCGGAGCTGAACAAGGGTCGAGGCCCTCTCGCCACCGTGCTGCTTCGAGAGGGGACCCTGGTCCGGGGCGACATGATCGTCATCGGCACCACCTATGGCAGGGTCCGCTCGCTCGTGAACGAGCGGGGCGAGACGCTCAAGGAGGCGGGACCCGCCATCCCGGCGCAGATCGTGGGGCTCTCCGAGGTGCCCGAGGCGGGCGACGAGATGGTCGTCGTCAAGAACGAGCGCGAAGCCAAGGCGCTGGTGGCGCACCGAGTCGAGGAGCAGAAGCGCTCGGCCATGTCCGCCGAGTCCGAGGTCGTGCAGGTGGAGGCGGAGGAGCTCTTCGCCAAGCTCGGCGAGACCGAGCACAAGGAGTTCCGCGTCGTCCTGAAGGCCGACGTGCGAGGGACGGCCGAGGCGATCGGCGAGGCGCTCGAGAAGCTCTCGACCGACCGCGTCAGCCTGCGCGTGATCCACCGGGGTGTCGGCGCCATCTCGGAGAGCGACGTCATGCTGGCTTCCGCCTCCACGGCGCTCGTCATCGGCTTCCACGTGCGACCGGAGACGGTGGCGCGCAAGGCGGCGGAGCGAGAGGCGACCGAGATCCGGACCTACGAGATCGTCTACGACGTGCTCGACGACGCGACGCGGCTCATGTCGGGTCTGCTGCCGCCGAAGATCCTCGAGCGGGTCCAGGGGCACGCCGAGGTGCGCAAGCTCTTCCAGATTCCGCGGCAGGGCACGGTCGCCGGCTGCTACATCCCCGAGGGCGCGATCCAGCGCAACAACCGCATCCGGGTGGTGCGGGACGGGGTCACGATCTACACCAGCCGAATCGCATCGCTGCGCCGCTTCAAGGACGACGTTCGCGAGGTGCAGACCAACTTCGAGTGCGGGATCCAGGTGGAGAACTTCAACGACGTGAAGGTCGGCGACATCCTCGAGGCCTTCCTTGTGGAAGAGACTCCCGACACGCTGTAGCGAGGGCGCATGCTGATAGCCGCTGCGCTCATCGAGCTCCGGCTCGAGGAATCCGAGTCGATCAAGGCCAAGCGCCGGGTCGTGAACTCGGTCAAGGACCGCTTGCGGCGACGCTACAACGTCTCCGTGGCGGAGGTCGCGGAGCAGGACGACCGCCACGAGATCTGCCTCGGATGCGTAGCGGTCGGCATCGATCCGCGGCACCTGCGCGTGAAGCTCGAGAGGGTCATCAGCTTCGTGGAGTCCCTCGGTCTGGCCCAACTGGTGGCGGACGACGTGACGGTCGTACGGATCGACGAGCTCGAGGAGGTCCCGGAGGAGTGAGCTATCGTCGGCAGCGAGCGGCTCACGGGGTTCGCGATTGCATCGCGGCCATCCTCGGGTCCGACGTGCGCGACCCGCGCCTTCAGGGAGTGAGCGTGACCGCCGTGGATCTCGCGCCGGATGCCTCGTTCGCGCGCGTCTTCTATCGGGTGCTCGGCGAGCGCGAGGAGGCGAAGAGCGCTCTCGAGCAGGCCAAGCCGTTCATTCGCAGGTGTCTGGCGCAGAGGATCGCGCTCCGGCGGGTTCCCGAGCTGGACTTCCGACTGGACGAGTCGGTGGACCGCGGCGAGCGCATCGATCAGATTCTGCGCGAGATCCGCGACGAGCGAGAACCTTCGCAGGAGGATGACTAGGTGATCGACGGTGTCCTCGTGATCGACAAGCCCGTGGGGCTCACCTCGCACGACGTCGTGCAGCGGATCCGCCGCTGGGCGGGCCAGCGCCGCGTCGGCCACCTCGGGACCCTCGATCCGCTCGCGACCGGTGTGCTGCCCCTTGCGCTCGGCGAGGCGACCAAGCTGTCCAAGCTCCTGACCCACGGCGAGAAGGTCTACCGGGGCCGGGTCCGGCTCGGGGTCGAGACGACCACCTACGACCGCGAGGGGGAGGTCGTGGGCACCCGGGACGCCCCCTGGCCCGGGCGGGAGGAGGTCTCGAAGGCCCTGGAGCGATTCCAGGGCGAGATCCAGCAGGTGCCTCCGCCCTACTCGGCGGTCAAGAGCGGGGGGGAGGCGGCGTACCGGCGGGCGCGACGCGGCGAGACCGTCGAGCTCGAGCCGCGCACGGTCACGATCCACGAGCTGCGGGTACTGGACTACGAGCCGCCCGACGTGCACTTGGAGGTCCGCTGTAGCGCAGGAACCTACCTGCGTGCCCTTGCCCACGATCTCGGGGCGCTTCTGGACACGGGCGGCACGTTGTGGGAGCTGTGTCGCACGCGCAGCGGGCCATTCGACCTCGAGCGCGCGATTCCGCTCGACGAGCTGGAGCAGGGGGCCGAAGCTGCCCTGGTTCCACTCCGCGAGGCGACGGGCTTGCCGAGCTACGAGGTCGACGCTCGCACGGCCGACCGGGTCGCGCACGGTGTCCAGCTGGGCCGGCACGAGGTGCGCGGTGCCCCGCCGCGCGGTCTGCTCCAGCTGGTGCGGGGCGAGCGTCTCGTAGCGCTGCTGGAGGCGGAGCCGGGCATTCCCGAGCTCCGCACGGTCCGGGTTTTTCTTCAAGGTACGGCAGGTTAGGACCGCGGTTCTGCTTGCGGGGGACTGGGGCCTCTGCTAAGACTCCCCCCTCATCAGCACAGGGACGAGCTTGCTCGATACGGCGCGCAAAGCAGAAATCATCAAGGAACATGCCCTCAAAGACGGGGACACGGGATCTTCCGAGGTCCAGGTGGCCCTGCTCAGCGAGCGCATCAACCTGCTCACGGAGCATCTGAAGGTCCACAAGAAGGATCATCACTCGCGCCGTGGGCTGCTGCTGCTGGTCAGCCAGCGCCGGAGCCTGCTCGACTACACGAAGCGAAGGAATGAGGAAAGGTACCAGAAGTTGATCCAACGTCTGGGTCTTCGACGGTAACCAAGGGGGCTGGAGCCGGGCGCGTTGCCCGGTGTTTTGTAACTCGGATGCGAGATGTGGGATGAGCGATGGGCAATGCCCGCTGCGTCCCGCGGGGCTTTGCCCATCGCTCATTCCGCATCCTTTCTCTCGTCCCCAACCCACATCTCGTCTCATTCAACAAAGACGCCGCACGCGTGAGGTATCCGTGTATGCGGGCGTCAGCACTCAGGAGAGATGATGGAAAAGATCGAATTCGAACTGGATGGAAAGCAAGTCACGATCGAGACCAAGCGCCTGGCCAAGCAATCCAACGGCGCGGTCCTCGTGCAATGCGGTGAATCGACGGTCCTCGTCACGGTCAACTCGGACACGCCGCGGGAGGGGATCGACTTCTTCCCCCTCACCGTCGACTACATCGAGAAGATGTACGCCGCGGGCAAGTTTCCCGGCGGCTTCTTCAAGCGCGAAGGAGGGCTCGGGGAGAAGGAGATTCTCACTTCGCGATTCATCGACCGGGCGTTGCGACCGCTGTTCCCCGATGGCTACCGCGACGAGACCCAGGTGACGGCGACGGTTCTCGCCGCCGACGAGAACGTCGACACCGACACCCTGGCATTCATCGGCGCCTCGGCGGCGGTCAACCTGTCCGACATCCCCTTCCCGGGGCCGATCGGCGCGGTTCGCGTCGCACGGGTGGACGGGAGCTTCGTCGCCAACCCGACCTTCGAGGAGCGCGAGCAGGCGGACATCGAGGTGATCGTCGCCGGAAGCCGCGACGCCCTCATCATGGTCGAGGGGGGCGCCCAGCAGGTCCCCGAGGCCGACGTCCTCGCAGCCCTGCGCTTCGGCCACGAGAGCTGCGTGAAAGCCATCGAGGCGCAGGACGAGCTCTGCCGCCGAGCCGGCAAGCCCAAGCGCGAGGTCAAGGTGTCCGAGCCGGACACCCAGCTCGCGGCCCAGATCGAGACGATGGCGCGCGAACGTATCGTCCAGGCCGCGCAGATTCAGGACAAGAAGGTTCGCTACGCGACGTTCGACGAGATCACCCGGGAGGTCGTCGAGAAGCTGACGACCGACTACCGGAACCAGCCGATCTCGATCGCGACCTTCGGTGACCTCGAGGATGCTCAGGCGGGTGCCAAGTCGCTCGCAAAGAGCACACGCGCGGTCCTCGACGAGCTGCGCTCCAAGGTCGTACGCGACCGCATTCTGAACGAGGGCATCCGCATCGACGGGCGAAGCACGACCGACATCCGCGCGATCACGTGCGAGATCGGCCTGCTCGGTCGCGTACACGGCTCGGCGGTCTTCACGCGCGGAGAGACGCAGGCGTTCGTGGCGGTGACGCTTGCCGGCTCGCGCGACGAGCAGGTGATCGACGGACTCCGCCCGCGACACACGCGGCGCTTCCTGCTGCACTACAACTTCCCGCCGTTCAGCGTCGGAGAGGTGAGGATGCTGCGCGGACCGAACCGCCGCGAGCGGGGCCACGGCGCACTGGCTCACCGTGCGATCGAAGGGATCCTTCCGGATACCGAGGACTGCCCGTACACGATCCGCCTGGTGGGCGAGGTGCTCGAGTCGAACGGTTCCTCGTCGATGGCGACGGTGTGTGCGAGCACGCTGGCGCTCATGCAGGCGGGCATCCAGATCAAGGCGCCCGTCGCCGGTATCGCCATGGGACTGATCGAGGCGGAGGATGGCCGGCGCGCCGTGCTCTCCGACATCCTGGGTGACGAGGACCACCTCGGCGACATGGACTTCAAGGTGGCCGGGACGCGTGACGGGGTGACCGCGATCCAGATGGACATCAAGATCTCGGGCCTCGACTGGGCCGTGATGGAGCAGGCGCTCGAGCAGGCGCGCCACGGTCGCCTTCACATCCTGGATCGGATGGAGGCGGAGACCGCGGCCGAGCTGCCGGGCTTCCAGGCGTCGACCGAGCTCTCGGACACCGCGCCGCGCGTGGTGCAGATCCGGATCAAGCCGGACCGCATCCGCGACCTGATCGGACCGGGCGGCAAGGTGATCCGCGCGATCCAGGAGGCGACCGGGGCGTCCATCGACATCAACGACTCCGGCGAGGTGGCGATCTTCACGCCGAATGCGGCGTCGCTCGAGCGGGCCAAGGCGATGGTCGAGGAGATCACGCAGGAGGCGGAGCTCGAGAAGATCTACGTCGGAAAGGTGAAGCGGGTGACCGACTTCGGCGCCTTCGTGGAGATCTTCCCGGGTACGGACGGCCTGCTCCACATCTCCGAGCTGGCCGACCGGCGCGTCGGAAAGGTCGAAGACATCTGCGTCGAGGGGGACGAAGTCCTCGTGAAGTGCATCGACATCGACCCGAGCGGAAAGGTCCGGCTCTCGAGGCGGGCGGCGCTGGCGGATCAGGTCGAGGCGCACTAGGCGGGCGGCCGACAGGCCGGCCCGGCAGCGCAGCGTATCGACTTGCTTCGAGGAGGATCGGTGGGTCCAGAGCGAACGGATCTCCAGTCGGGGGTGACCGTCGTGAGCGAGCCCCGACCCGGGGCCGAGAGCGTCGCGATCGGCCTCTACTTTCCGACGGGCTCGCGCCACGAGACGCGCTCGAACAACGGCATCTCGCACTTCCTCGAGCATCTGCTGTTCAAGGGCACGCCCACGCGTAGCTCCGACGAGATCAATCGCGAGATCGACGTGCTGGGCGGGCTCTCGAACGCCTACACCAGCAAGGAGGTGCTCTGCTTCCACGCGAGCGTGCTGCCCGAGCACCTGGAACGCCTGATCGCCCTGTACACGGACCTGATTGCGCACGGGCTTGCCCCGGGCCTGGAGGAGGAGGTCGACCGCGAGCGGGCGGTCATCCTCCAGGAGATCTCGGCCGTCGAGGACTCGCCCGAGGACCTCGTGGGCGACCTCGCAGACGTGGCCTTCTTCGGGGACCACCCGCTCGCGCTCCCCGTCGTCGGTCAGGCCGCCGCCGTGAAGCGGCTCGATCTCGCGCAGGTCCGCAGCCACTCGCGGCAGCACCTCGTCACCGAGTCGCTCGTGGTCGCCGCCGCCGGACGCGTCGACCACGCCGGGCTCACCGCGCTGGTCGAGCGTCACACGCGCGACATCCCGCGCGGGGAACGACCGCGTCTCCAGGATCCACCCGAGCCCGGCACCGGAACGCGCGTGGTGGAGCGCGATCTGGAGCAGGTGCACCTGTGCCTGTCGGGCCGTGGCATCCTGCGCGACGACCCCCGCCGCGCGGTCGCCGAGGCGCTCTCCTGCATCGTGGGCGAGGGCTACTCGTCCCGGCTGTTCCGCGAGGTGCGGGACCGGCGCGGACTCGCCTACTCGGTCGGCTCCTCCTTCGCGAGCTACTCCGACGCGGGAACCTGGAACGTCTGGGCGGGAGTCGCGCCCGAGCGCCTCGCCGAGGCGCTCGCCGTGATCGGCGAGGTGCTCGGGGACCTGCGCGACCGGGGCGTTCTGGACGAGGAGCTGGAGGCGGCACGCGAGCACCTGCGCGCCAATCTGCTGCTCGGGCACGACGCCCCGAGCGCGCGCATGGCGCACCTGGCGGAGCAGATCCTGATCGGCGCCGACGACCTCACGCTCGAGGGGTCGATCGCCGCGAGCCAGAGCGTGACCTCCGAGCAGGTCAGGGCGCTCGCCGGAGAGCTGCTCTCGGAGCGGCTCGCCGTGGCGGCGGTGGGACCGGTGCCGAGCGGCGTCCTCCCCGAGAGCGGCTGGGTGATTCCGGGTTGAGCGGACTTCGGGTCGAGATCCACCGGGTGCGCGGCGAGCTGGACGCCGACCTGCCGCTCCCCACGCCCGCGACGGCCGAGAGCGCCGGAGCCGACCTGGCCGCCGCGGTGGAGAAACCTCTGGTGCTCCAGCCCGGCGAGCGCGCCGCGATTCCGACCGGATTCGCCGTGGCGATTCCTCCCGGTTACGAGGGTCAGGTTCGCGGTCGGAGCGGTCTCGCGCTCCGGCACGGGGTGACGCTGCCCAATGCCCCCGGCACGATCGATTCCGACTACCGCGGCGAGGTGCACGTGATCCTGCACAACGCGGGCGAGGCTCCCTTTGTCGTCGAGCGGGGCGATCGGATCGCCCAGCTCGTGATCGCCCCCGTGGCCCGCGTCGAGTTCGCCGAGGTCGGCTCGACGGAGGCGCTCGGCGAGACCCCGCGCGGCGACGGCGGCTTCGGCCACACCGGGCGCTAGCCCGGGCGGCGAGCACCCCGAGCGCCCTGAGGACCGCCCAGGCAGGGCCTCTGCCCGACCGAAGGCGCGCCGCGACGACGCGGCCGTGGAAGCGCGGCTCGATCGGGGTTAGGCTTCGCCGGCGTGGAGCCCAGACCGCCCGAAGAGAGCCCGTCGTCAGAGGCGCTCGGGACCTCGATCCCGCACCCGCGCCCGGCGAGCTACCCGGAGCCGCACGTGCCGCGCTGGCAGCCGAGCAACCTGACGCTGCGGCTGCTCACGGCGGCGGCCCTGATCCCCCCGGTCATCTGGGTCTGCTGGGCCGGCGGCTGGCTGTACGTGGCGGTGGTGATCTGCTTCGCGGTCATCGGAACGCACGAGTTCTACAACTTCATCGAGGAGAAGGGGGCGACGACCCATCGCACGCTCGGCCTCGCCGGCGTCGTGGCGCTTCCGATCGTCGCCTACGTGGGAGACGCCTTCTGGGCCACGAGCCTGATGACCCTGGTTCTGCTCGGGGCGCTGATCCTCCAGCTCGCCAAGGCGCGGATCGGCGAGGCGATCGTGAGCGTCTCCGCGACCTTCTTCGGGGTCGTATACGTCGGGTGGCTGCTGTCGCACGCGGTGTTCGTCCGCTTCATCGGCGACGAGCTCCACTTCCGCTACGGCGCCATGGCGGCGGACACGGTCCCGCTCGAGATCGGGTTCTTCTTCATGCTGCTGTGCCTCACCGCAGCGGTGCTCTGCGACGCGGGGGCCTACTTCGTCGGCCGCCGCTACGGCCGCCGCAAGCTCGCCCCCAACATCAGCCCCAACAAGACCGTCGAAGGGGCGGTCGGCGGGATCCTCGTCGGCGCGCTCGGTACGGTCCTCATGAAGCTCTTCTTCGACGCCTTCGTTCCGGGGGACCTCGCCCGGAACTTCTCGATCGCCGACGCGGCGCTGTTCGGGATCGTGATCGCGCCCGTCTCCATCCTGGGGGACCTGATCGAGTCGATCCTGAAGCGGGACGCGAAGATCGACTCGGCGGGCTCCACACTCCCCGGCGTCGGAGGCGTGCTCGATCGGATCGATTCGGCGCTCATGGCGATCCCGGTCACGTACTATCTGCTCCTCGCCTACTATTACGTCCGTCTCGAGCTATAGGAGAGCCCGTTGATCGAGCGCTACACGCGGCCCGAGATGGCCGAGATCTGGAGTGACGAGCGGCGCTACCGGTCGTGGGTCCGCATCGAGGTGGCCGTCTGCCGGGCGCTGGCCGCGCGCGGCGAGATCCCGCAGGCCGCCTTCCGCGCGATCGAGGAGCGTGCCCGGGTCGATCCGGAGCGCGTCCTGGAGATCGAGGCGCAGGTGCACCACGACGTGAACGCCTTTCTCGACGCGCTGGCCGAGAACATCGGGCCGGCGGCGCGCTACGTGCATCTGGGCTTGACCTCGTCCGACGTGCTCGACACCGCGCTCGCCATCCAGCTTCGCGACGCGCTGGACCTGATCCTCACCGAGTGCGACCGGGTTCTGGAGTCGCTCCGGCGTCGCGCCTTGGAGCACCGAACCACCGTCTGTCTCGGGAGAACCCACGGGATCTTCGCGGAGCCGACCACGTTCGGGCTGAAGCTGCTGTACGCCTTCGACGAGATGCGCCGCAACCGGGCCCGCCTCGGCCGCGCGCGCCAGGAGATCGCGCGCGGCAAGGCCTCGGGCGCAGTCGGCACCTTTGCCCACCTCGATCCCGAGGTCGAGGACGAGGTCATGGCGGAGCTCGGCCTGGCGCCGACGCCGATCTCGACCCAGGTCGTGGCGCGCGACCGGCACGCCGAGCTCTTCGCCGCGATCGCGCAGACGGCCACCTCGGTCGAGCGCATCGCGGTCGAGATGCGGCACCTCGCGCGCAGCGAGGTCGGCGAGGTCCAGGAGTTCTTCGGCGACGCGCAGAAGGGCAGCTCCGCCATGCCCCACAAACGCAACCCGTGGCGCTTCGAGACGCTCACGGGCCTCGCGCGGGTGGTGCGCGGCTACGGGGCCGCGGCGCTCGAGAATCAGGTGCTCTGGCACGAGCGCGACATTTCGAACAGCTCGGTCGAGCGCGTGATCGGGCCGGACGCGACTACCGCCCTCCACTTCATGCTGCACCGCCTGGCGGGGCTGATCGAATCGTTGGCCGTCTTCCCCGAGCGGATGCGCCAGAACCTGGATTCGAGCCGCGGGCTGGTCTTCTCGGGTGCGGTGCTGCTCGCGCTCGCCCGTCACGGGCTCAGCCGCGACGAGGCCTACCGGCTCGTACAGCGCTACGCCCTTGCCAGCTGGGACGAGGGGGGCCACCTGTACGATCGGCTCGGCGCGGACCCCGAGGTCCAGAAGCTGCTCGAGCCGAGCGAGCTCGCGGAGTGCTTCGACCTGGAGCGGCACCTCCGAAACGTGGATCGGATCTTCGAGCGGGTCCTCGAGAGCGGGGAGGAGCGATGAGGGTGCGCGTGCTGGTCACGCCCAAGCCGGGCGTGCTCGATCCGGAGGGGCGAGCCGTCCATCGAGCGCTCGCGGATCTGGGCTACGCTGCGGCGACCGACGTGCGCACCGGCCGCGTCATCCTGCTCGAGCTCGCGACCTCGGATCCCGACGAGGCGCGCGCGCAGGTCGGAGAGATGTGCGAGAAGCTCCTCGCGAACCCGGTCATCGAGGAGTACTCCGTAGAGCTGGTCTGAGCCCGGCAGCGCGCTGCAGGCGCCGCGGAGCCGCGCGGGGCCTGCGGGTCCACAGCAGAGATCGAGGCGAACGTGACTGACCCATCCCCCCCAGCGACGACCCCGCCCCGCGATGGGCCGCCCCACGTGGGCGTCCTGGTCTTTCCCGGCTCGAACGACGACCGGGACCTGGCGGGGGCGCTGGAGCAGCTGGGCGCGCGCGTCTCGATGGTCTGGCACAAGGATCGGCGCCTGCCCGACGGTCTTCGCGGCGTCGGCATCCCGGGCGGCTTCTCGTACGGCGACTACCTGCGGGCGGGAGCGATGGCGCGATTCTCCCCGATCATGGGCGCCGTCGAGGACCACGCGCACGCGGGCCGGCCGACGCTCGGCATCTGCAACGGCTTCCAGGTCCTCTGCGAGAGCGGGCTCCTGCCCGGGGCCCTGGTGCGCAACCGCGACCTGCGCTTCCTGTGTACGGACGTCCGGCTTCGCGTCGAGGACGTCGGCCTCTTCGGTGACGACCTCGCCGGCGCTGACGGGCTCGAGATCCCGATCAAGCACGCCCAGGGCGCCTACGTCCCCGACCCGGCTCGGCCCCCCCGCGTCGCGTTTCGCTACGCGGGGGCCAACCCGAACGGCTCCGTGGACGAGATCGCGGGAGTCGTCAACGGAGCGGGAAACGTCCTCGGCCTGATGCCCCATCCCGAGCACGCCGTCGATCCGCTCCTGGGCTCCACCGACGGTGCGCGCGTGCTTCGCGCGTTCATTCGGGCGTGCACGGCATGATCGAGCCGAAGGTAGACCTGGACCTCGCGCTCGCGCACGGCCTCACCGAGGAGGAGTACGAGCTCGTGCTCCGCATTCTTGGCCGCACGCCGACCTATCCGGAGCTCGGGGTCTTCTCGGTGATGTGGGCGGAGCACTGCTCCTACAAGTCGAGCCGCTTGCACCTGCGCACGCTGCCCACCGAGGGGCCCGCGGTGATTCAGGGTCCCGGCGAGAACGCGGGGGTCGTCGACATCGGCGACGGCCTGGCGGCGGTCTTCAAGATCGAGAGCCACAACCACCCCTCGTTCGTCGAGCCGCACGCCGGTGCCGCAACCGGAGTGGGGGGGATCCTGCGCGACATCTTCACGATGGGTGCGCGGCCCCTCGCGAACCTGAACTCGCTCCGCTTTGGCCCCCTCGAGGAGCCGCTTCAGCGCTACCTGCTCCGCGGAGTGGTCGCGGGAATCGCCGACTACGGCAACTGCTTCGGCTGCGCCACTGTCGGCGGCGAGGTGACGTTCCACGAGGCGTATCGCGGCAACATCCTCGTGAACGCGATGAACGTCGGGATCGTGCGCACGGACCGCCTCTTCCTCGCCAACGCGTCGGGTCTCGGCAACCCCGTGATCTACGTCGGCTCGAAGACCGGCCGCGACGGCATTCACGGCGCGAGCCTCCTGGCGTCGAGCGAGTTCGACGAAGACACCGACGCGATGCGACCGACCGTGCAGGTGGGAGACCCCTTTACCGAGAAGCTGCTGCTCGAGGCCTGTCTCGAGGTGATGGAGACCGGAGCGGTCGTCGGGATCCAGGACATGGGCGCGGCCGGGCTCACCTGCTCCAGCTTCGAGATGGCGTCGCGCGCGGGGACGGGGATCGAGCTGATCCTCGACCGCGTCCCTCAGCGGGAGGAGGGCATGACCCCCTACGAGCTTCTGCTGTCGGAGTCGCAGGAGCGCATGCTGCTGGTCGTGGAGGCGGGGCGCGAGGCCGAGGTCGAGGAGATCTTCACCAAGTGGGACCTCGACGCCGCGGTGATCGGCCGCGTCACCGACGACGGCTTCGTTCGAATCCAGTGGCGGACCGAGCCGGTCGTGGCGATCCCCGTCGATCCGGTAGCGGAGGGAGCGCCGATCTACGATCGGCCAGTCAAGAGGCCGGCCGACCTCGACGAGCGACAGAAGCTCGACCTCGCGTCGCTAGCCCCCGAGGAGGACCCGAGCGGCGCCCTGCTGGAGTTGCTCGGGTCGCCCAACCTCGCTTCGCGGCGCTGGGTCTATGAGCAGTACGACCAGCTCGTGCAGGCCAGCACCGTGATCCGGCCCGGGGGGGATGCGGCGGTTCTGCGCGTGCCGGACACGACGCGCGGAATCGCGGTGGCCACCGACTGCAATCCCCGCTTCACCAGTCTGGATCCGTTCCTGGGCGCGCAGCACGCCGTCGCCGAGTCGGCTCGCAACGTCGCCGTGACCGGAGCGCGTCCCCTGGCGATCACGAACTGCCTCAACTTCGGAAGCCCCGAGCGTCCCGAGATCATGTGGCAATTCGCGGAGGCCGTGCGCGGCATGGGCGACGCGTGTCGGGCGCTGGGTACGCCGGTCGTGTCGGGGAACGTGAGCTTCTACAACGAGACCGCGGGCGAGGGTGCGATTCTCCCGACGCCCACGATCGGCATGCTCGGCCTGCTCGAGGACGTGGAGCGAGCCGTGCCGGCCGAGTTCCAGAGCGCCGGCGATGCGATCGTGCTGATCGGGGAGACCCGCGAAGAGCTGGGGGCTTCGGAGTACCTGGCGGTGCGACGCGGCCTGGAGCGCGGCGCGCCTCCGACCCTCGACCTCGAGGTGGAGCGGCGGCTCCACGAGCTCCTGGCGGAGGCCGCCTCGCGAGGTCTGCTTCGCTCCGCGCACGACGCCGCCGAGGGCGGCCTCGCGGTGGCGCTGGCGGAGTGCGCGATCCGCTCGGGGACCGGCCTCGAGGTGGCGCTCCCCGACCCCGGGATCCGCATCGAGGCGCTGCTGTTCGGTGAGACGGCCTCCCGGGTGGTCGCGAGCTGCCGGCCGGGGGACCGCGACGCGCTGATCGGGCTCGCGCGGGAGCACCGGGTTCCGGCGACGCCGATCGGCACCACGGGCGGCGACCGCGTGCTGATCGAGCCGGGGGTCGACGTGGTGCTGCGCGAGGCGCAGGATGTCTGGAGCCGCACGCTTCCGGAGGTCCTGGGATGAGTCGCCGCAGCGAAGAGCCGAC
>CAZLBF010000419.1:0-11127 GCA_964557495.1 uncultured Myxococcales bacterium
CGTCCGCGAGGCTCGCGCCCGGCCGCGAGCGCGCCCGCGCCGGAGTCGGCCGAGCCGAAGTCGGCCGAGCCGAAGGTGGCCGAGTCGAAGTCGGCCGAGTCGAAGGTGGCCGAGCCAAAGGTGGCCGAGCCAAAGGTGGCCGAGCCAAAGCGGACCTCGCCGCGCGATCCCGAGCGCGTCGCGAAGCTGAAGGCCGAGGCCAAGTCGCACCCGGCGGTACGCGAGGCAATCGAGGCGCTCGACGCCGAGATCAAGGAGATCCGCGTGCGGGAGAAGAGCGATTGACCAAGCCACCCCTCGATCTCACCCAGATGATGCAGCAGGCGCAGGAGCTGAGCGCCAAGCTTCAGGACGCCCAGCAGGAGCTGCGCCACCGTCGAGTCGAGGCCACCGTCGGTGGCGGAGTCGTCACCGCGACCGTGAACGGCGCGAGTGAGCTGGTCGAGATCCGCATCGATCCGGTCGCGGTCGATCCGCGCGACGTCGAGATGCTGCAGGACCTGATCCTCGCCGCCGTCAACGAGGGCGTGCGGCGCGCGCAGGAGCTGGCCCGCGAGGAGCTGCAGCGCAGGACCGGGCTCCCGATCGGTGCAATTTTCGGCGCGCTCGGGCAGAGGTAGATGGCGCAGGCGCGAAATGACCCGATCGGCCGGCTGGTCGACGCGTTGCGACGGCTCCCGGGCATCGGCGAGAAGACGGCGACCCGGCTCGCCTACTTCCTCCTGGCTGCGCCCCAGTCGGTCGCGCTGGAGCTCGGGGAGGCCATCCTGCGCCTCCGGAGCGAGGTGGTGCTCTGCGAGGAGTGCTTCAACCTCACCCAGGAATCCCCCTGTCCGCTGTGTCGCGACCCTTCTCGCGCGCCCGGGGTGGTCTGCGTGGTCGAGGAGCCGGCCGATCTGGCGTCGATCGAGAAGTCCGGCGTCTTCCGGGGCCGCTACCACGTGCTGGGAGGGACCCTGGCGCCGCTCGACGGCATCGGTCCCGAGGGGCTTCGCGTGGCGCCGCTCGTCGAGCGCGTCCGGGACGGCGGCATCGACGAGGTCATCATCGCGACGAACCCCAATCCCGAGGGGGAGGCGACGGCCCTGTACGTCGCTGAGCAGCTGAGTCCCTACGAGGTGCAGGTGACCCGGATCGGCTACGGCATGCCGATCGGCGGCGACCTCGAGTACGTGGACGCGGTCACCGTGAAGAAGTCCCTCGAGAATCGCCGCCAGTTCCGGGACTGAGCGGGACCACCCGGACCTCCGGGCCGGCCGCAACGGGCCTGCCGAGCCGCTCGCCGCCGCCGTGGGGATCCGTGCGTCGGCGAATCCCCCCGCTCTGAGGTCGGCGCGCCTCAAGGTCGCTCCGACCGGGTCCGATCCTCAGGATGCTGGCTTGTCTGGGCGGAAGGCGCTCTGCTAGGATCGGCGCTGGGGCGGAATTCGCAGGAATTTCGATCGTTTAGAAGCGCAGGCCGCGTCTCGGGAGTGCCGCTATGCCCGCGGATTGGGAACGGACTCGATGTCGCTGACGCCGCAGCTCGTCCTCTTCGAGGAGGATCACACCAAGATCGTGGCTGTATCGAAGCGTCTCGTGAGCGACGCGAACGCCAAGGCGGTCTTTCTCGTCGACAAGAACGGTCAGATGGTGGCCGAGGCGGGGGAGCTGGTCGGCATCGACACGACGTCGCTGGCGTCGCTCGTCGCGGGAAACATCGCCGCGACCGGCGGCCTGGCCAAGATCATCGGCGAGAACGAGTTCCCGGTCCACTTCCACCAGGGCGAGCGAGACAACGTTCACATCACCCTGGTGGCGCAGCGGATCATCCTGGTCGTGGTCTTCGACGACCGCAGCTCGCTGGGGCTCGTGCGTCTGCGGGTCAAGAAGGCCGGCCAGAAGCTCGCCGAGCTCTTCGAGGACCTGTTCAAGAAGGCAGAGTCCGAGCTCTCGGATGAAGGACCCGGCTCTCCGTTCGCGGAGATCACGGACGACGACATCGACAACTTGTTTTCGGACTGAGGCCCATGGCGTTCATCAACTACTCCGCTCGCGAGATCAACTGCAAGCTCGTCTACTACGGCCCCGGCCTGTGCGGCAAGACGACGAACCTCAAGGTGATCTACGAGAAGACGGCCGAGGGGGCCAAGGGCAAGATGATCTCCCTCGCCACGGAGACCGAGCGGACGCTCTTCTTCGACTTCCTGCCGCTGGCGCTCGGCGAGATTCGCGGATTCAAGACCCGCTTCCACCTCTACACGGTCCCGGGGCAGGTCTTCTACGACGCCAGCCGCAAGCTGATCCTGAAGGGGGTCGACGGCGTCGTCTTCGTCGCGGACAGCCAGGAGGAGCGCTTCGAGGCGAACCTCGAGTCGCTCGAGAACCTGCAGCAGAACCTGCGGGAGCAGGGGCTGGAGCTCTCGAAGATCCCGTGGGTCCTCCAGTACAACAAGCGCGACCTCCCCAATGCCGTCACGGTCGAGGAGATGCGCAAGGCGCTGAACCCGACCGGCGAGATCCCCGAGTTCGAGGCGGCCGCGATGAGCGGCAAGGGCGTCTTCGAGACCCTGAAGGCCCTTGCCAAGCTCGTGCTGCTCGAGCTTCGCAAGGGGAGCAAGTAGCGCCCCAACCCGGTGAGAAGTCCGGGCTAGTATGATCCCCCGATGCCGAGCTTTCGGTCGCGGGGCTTCGAGATCTACTACGAGACGCACGGGACGGGTGGCATCCCGATCGTGTGGATCGTCGGCGTCGCCGCCACCTGCCAGGGCTGGCTCGTCCTCCAGGTGCCCGAGCTATCGGAGGCGCGCCAGAACGTAGTCTTCGACCCGCGCGGTGCCGGCCGCTCCGGAGACCCCGGCGGCCCGTTCACCACGCGCGATCTGGCGGAGGACGTGCGGGCGCTGCTCGACGAGCTGTCGATCGAGCGGGCGCACGTGATCGGCTCCTTTCTGGGCGGGCTCGTCGCGCAGGAGCTGGCGCTCGAGCACCCCGATCGCGTGCAGAGCCTGGTGCTGGTCGGGAGCTACGCGCGCGCCGACGGCAAGCGGAAGATGCTGCTCGGGCTCTGGAAGAGGATGGCGGAGGTCGGCATGCCGCGCGAGATCTGGGTCGGGACGCGCCTCTGCTGGACGCTCAGCGAGCCGACGCTCGAGCAGAGTGAGCTGATCGACGCCATGATGCGCTTCCAGCTCGACACCGAGCCGCCGATGGACGAGCAGGTGATCGCGCGCCAGGTCGAGGCCTGCCTCGGTCACGACACGCTCGAGCAGCTTCCGACCATTCAGGCTCCGACGCTGGTCGTGACCGGCGAGAACGACATCCTCACGCCGCCCCACCTGAGCCGGCAGCTGGCGCAGGGCATCCCCGACTCGGAGCTGGTGCTGATGGCGGGCGCCGGCCACCTCGCCATGGCCGAGGTCGCCCCCCGCTTCAACCGTCTGGTCGAGCGCTTCATCTCCGCGCACGAGTAGGGAGAGGACCCGAGACTCGGGTCTTGCCGGGTATCGGCCGGCGGAGCCGGCCTGCCGGGCTTCGCTCGGCTGCGCCTCGCTGCGCGCGCCGCTGCCGCGGCACTTGCATCTCCAGCGGGATACCGGCGGTGGGATCGGAGGGCGCGGAGCGGCTATTCGAAGGGCTTGAGGTTGTCGGGGGTGGGCATGGCGGCGGCGGCGCCGCGGCGCAGGGTGGAGGCGGCGCCGGCGCGGGTGGCGAGTGGAAGGGCCTGGGCCAGGCCGTCGCCGCGCGACAGGGCGACGGCGATTCCGCCGTTGAAGGCGTCCCCGGCGCCGGTGGTGTCGACCGGCTCGACGAGCGGAGCGGGCACGTGTTCGAAGCCGCTCGTCCACGCCCAGACGCAGCCCTCCGGACCGAGCGTGACGACGACGTCTCCGAGCGAGCGCTCGCGCAGGCGCGACGCGGCGGCGCCCGCGCTCTCGACGTCGCGCACCGGGATGCCCGTCAGGAACTCCGCCTCGGTCTCGTTGGGGGTGAGGATGTCGACCTTGCGGAGCAGCGAGTCGGGAAGCTCGCGCGCCGGGGCCGGGTCCAGCACCGTCGTCATGCGGCACTCCCGCGCCTGGTCCAGGGCCGCCTCGACTGTCTCGAGCGGCGCCTCGAGCTGGACCAAGAGCACGGCCGAGGCCCGGAACGCGTTGATCGCATCGCGCACGTGATCGACGCTGAGCTTGGCGTTGGCTCCAGCCGCGACGGCGATCGCGTTCTGGCTCGTCTGTGCGTCGACCACGATCGAGGCGGTGCCGGTGCTCTGGCCCGCGAGTCTCCGCACGAGCCCCGTCTCCACCCCGGCCTCCGCGACCGCCTGCTCGGGGATCTCGGCGAAGCGGTCCTCGCCGATGCAGCCGACCAGGTGCACCCGCCCCCCGAGCCGGGCCGCGGCGATGGCCTGGTTCAGCCCCTTGCCGCCTGGGCCGACCTCGAGCCCGTGCGCCCGCACGGTCTCGCCCGGTCGCGGCAGGTGCTCGGCCACCAGCGACACGTCCACGTTCAGGCTGCCGACGACGACGATGTCACGCATGACCGCTAGCGTGCCACTTTGGAGCGACGGCGTCGAAATGGGTAAGAATGGGAGGGTGAGCCAGGGACCCTTCATCGAGGTCGCGGTTCCGCTGCCCGTCGACGAGACGTACGATTACGCACTCCCACCCGGCGTCACGGTCCAGCCGGGCGCGCGCGTCCTGGTGCCCTATTCGGGGCGCCGGGTGACCGGGGTCGTCGTCGCCGTCCGGGACACCCCGTCCCGCCCGACCCGTCGGGCGATCCGGTCCATCCACTCGGTCGTCGACGCAACGCCGGTGCTGCCGGCGGCGCTCATGGAGGTGGTGCTGCGCGCCGCCTACGACGAGCTCTGCCCACCGGGCGTCGCGCTCGCGGCCGCAATTCCCCCCGGGACCGCGCCGCGTCCGGGCCGCCGCGTGCAGCTTCTGGCGGGCGGACGCCGGGCGCTAGACCGCGGCGAGGCACGCGGCTCGCTGGGCCGCGTGCTCTGGGCGCTCGGTCGCGGCTCGCTTCCGGAGCCAGTGCTGCGCAAGCGGTTTCCGGACTGTGTGCCCGCACTCGAGCGTCTCGAGCGCATCGGCTGGATCGAGCGCGTGGACTCCGTCGAGCCGCCTCGCGTCCGAATGCGGACGGTGCGCGTCTATCGACTCGCGGCGCCCGCCGAGCTGGACGCGCTCCGCGCCCGGCTCCGGCGTGCGAAGCGGCAGCTCGAGATCGTAGAGAAGCTCGCCGCGGCGCCCTCCCCGCTCCCCGCGAGCGCGCCCCTGCGCGCGCTGGTCGAGGCCGGGATCGTCCGGTTCGAGGAGAGCGAGGTCACCCGCGGCTCGGCGAGCCCGCCGCTGCGGGACTACGCCGAGGACTTCGAGCTCACGCCGGCACAGCGCGAGGCCACGGCCCGCATCGTCGACGCGGCCGAGTCCCGGCGCAGCGCCACGTTCCTGCTCTACGGCGTCACGGGCAGCGGCAAGACCGAGGTCTACCTTCGCGCCGCCGAGCGAGCCGCGGCCAAGGGGCGCGGTGCGATCGTGCTGGTTCCCGAGATCTCGCTCACGCACCAGATCGTGGATCGCTTCCGCGTGCGCTTCGGCGACCAGATCGCCGTTCTGCACAGCGGGCTCTCGGACGGGGAGCGCTTCGACCAGTGGCGCGGGCTTCGCGAGGGACGCCTGCCGATCGCGATCGGCGCGCGCTCCGCGATCTTCGCGCCGATCGAGGATCTGGGCCTGATCGTGATCGACGAGGAGCACGACGGCTCGTACAAGAGCGGGGAGGGCTTCCGCTTCCACGCGCGCCACCTCGCCGAGCTTCGCTCGCGCGCCGCGAACTGCCCGCTCGTGCTCGGATCGGCGACGCCGGACGTCGAGACCAGCTACCGCGCCGACCTCGGCGAGATCGAGCGACTCGTGCTGCCGCAGCGCGTCGAGCGACGGCCACTCCCGGACGTGCAGATCGTGGACATGGAGAAGGAGCCGCGCGCGCGCGGGCGCCGTCCGTTGCTCTCGCGCCCGCTCCGAGTGGCGATGGTCGAGACGCTGGCGGCCGGACGCCAGGCGATCCTGTTCCTGAATCGACGTGGCTTCGCGACGATGGTCTACTGCTTCGCGTGTGGCTTCGCCGTTCGCTGCAAGCACTGCGACATCTCGCTCGTGTACCACTCGACCGGCGGGCCGCGCCGGATCGACCGACCGGAGCAGGGTGAGCTCCACTGCCACTACTGCGGCTACTCGGTCGCACCGACGCCGGAGTGCCCCTCGTGCGGCAGCCCGGAGGGCGCGCTCTTCGGCTTCGGCACGGAGCGCGTACAGGAGGAGGTGCAGTCGCTCTTTCCCGACGCCCGCATCGAGCGTCTGGATCGGGACACGTCGGGCCGCAAGGGGGCGCAGCACCAGATCCTGCGCCGCTTCCATCGCGGCGACATCGACGTCCTGGTCGGAACACAGATGGTCGCCAAGGGTCACGACGTGCCCGGCGTGACACTCGTCGGTGTCATCGCCGCGGATCTGGGCCTGCACTTTCCAGACTTCCGCGCCGGGGAGCGGACCTTTCAGCTGCTCGCACAGGTCGCGGGACGCGCGGGACGCGGGGACGACCCCGGCAAGGTCGTGATCCAGACCTTTCTGCCCGATCACTACGCGATCGCGCTGGCGCGCACTCACGACTATCCGACGTTCTACCGGGAAGAGCTGAAGCGTCGCCTACCGCACGCGTACCCGCCCTACCGTACGCTCCTTCAGCTGCTGCTCTCGGGCCGGGAGGAGGCGACCGTGCGAGAGGCGGCCGAGCTTCTGGCGCGCCTCGCGCGGAGCGCGCCGATTCCGGATCCGGAGCCGTCGGCCGTCCACGTGCTCGGCCCGGCGCCCGCTCCGATCACGAAGATCCGGGATCGATTCCGCTGGCATGTGCTGCTGCTCGGCCGCCGCGACGCGGTCCGCGAGGTCGGCCGCGAGCTCGCGCACCACGCCCGCCGGGAGCTGCGCGGCGTAGCGCTGCGCGTGGATGCGTCTCCGCTTCAGATGCTGTGAGCGACGGGCCTCACTTCACGTAGCCGAGCTCTCGCAGCATCTCGTACTCCTCTCTCGAGAGGCTCTCGGTCGGTCCCGGAGCCACGCGGAGCGATGGCAGCCGGCTCGAGAGGTCGCGCGCGACGCCGCGGGACTTCTCCAGCACGTTCACGGTTTCGTCAGGGTCGAAGGTGAGATCGAAGAGGCTCAGCTCTCCGTCTGTCAGCATGAGCTTGTGGCCCTGCGTGACGATGGCTGCGGCCTCGAAGGAGCCTTCGCCGCCCTGCTCCAGCAGGTCGCGCGCGATCGCGTAGGTCTCGATCTTGACCTCGCGGTCCGCGACGTTCGAGAGCAGGCTGCGACCCGCCCCGACCGGCGCGACGCCCGCGATCTCCGCAATCGTCGCGGTCAGGTCGATCAGGCTGACGGGTGCCCGGGTGACTTCCACCGAGATTCCTGGCGGGGGAAGGACGATCAGTGGGACGCGGACCTGCTCGTTGTAGACCGATGTGGCATGTCCGACCGAGCCGTGCTCGGCGAACGCCTCTCCGTGATCCCCGACGATGAAGACCCAGCTGCGCTCCATGAAGCCCGTCTGCTCGAGTGATTCGAGCAGGCTCGCGAGCGAGCGATCGAGCTGACAGAGCTCCTCGTCGTGTCGGGCGGCGAGGTGCTCGATGCGCTCCGGAGGATCCCAGGGCCTGATGTTGTTTCCGTCAACCGCGGTTCGCTCGCGCAGGCCCCAGGGGGGACCGAAGCGGCCGGCGCACTCGGGGCCCGGGATGTAGGGTTCGTGGGCGTCGAGGTAGTTGACCAGCAGGAAGCAGCCTCCGGGAGCGCAGGGCTCGAGCTCCGCGAGGACGTGCCGGCTGATCGTGGCCGCATCGGGATAGGGCTTCAGCGACTGCGCATACACTCCCGGCATCAGGTACACGTGCAGCTGCTCGCCCAGCAGCGACAGCTGGCGCGGAAAGAGGGGCCGGTAGATCCGGTCGAAGCCGCGCTCGAAGCCCCGCATGACCGCGAGCCAGTTGGAGAAGACCCCGACGGTGCTGTAGCCCGCAGCTCGGAGTGCCTCGGGTAGAGTTCGGTCCGCGTGCAGCGCCATCACCTGCCTGATGTTCGTGTTGCCCTTGCGCCGGTGACCGCCGTGCTCGGAGGGAATCAGGCCCGTGATGAGCGAGGCGTGCGACGGGCCGGTCCACGAGCTGTTCGCGTAGGCCTGCGGGAACAGCGCAGCGTTGTCTCTGCGCGAGAGAAAGGCGTCCAGGCCCGCGGTCGTGTCCCGCTCGGCGCCGTACAGCGAGAGCCGGTTCGCGCCGACGGTGTCGAGCACGAGCACCACGATGGAGGGAGACGTAGCCGTTCTCGCGCCCGCGGGCTGTGAGATCTCCTGCTCGTGCGCGCCGCGCGTGAGCAGCGGTCCCATGCAAGGGAGGAGGATCAGCGCGCACAGCAGAGCGCGGTGCTGGCCCGCCGGACGCCGGGCGAGGAGCCTGGCGACGGCCGCTAGGACGAGAACGGTACCGAGCAGCGCCAGCGTGACCTGCGCGCTCTCTTCCGCGCCGCTCGGAGCACGCATCACCTTGGGCTGGATCCAGATCATCACCCGCGAGAGGAGCAGGAATCCCGCAGTCAAGGCGCCCGCACCCACGATCACCTCGCTGCCGACGCCGCAGCGGCGCAGCCCGACGAGCCAGCGGATTGCCAGGAAGCCGGCCGCCGCCAGCACCGGCGTCAGGGGGATCCCGACGCCCCAGACCTCGGCGAGGTTGAGCATGTCCCCGTCATCGAGAGCCAGGGCCGTGGCCCCCACCCAGATCGGCACGACCCAACGGCGCAGGCCGCTCCAGAGATCGGCGAGGGCGCCGAGGGCGCCGGAGGCGACGATGGCGAGCGCGGCGCAGAGAAGGAAGTAGCCGGGCGGGTGGAGCCACCCGGAGGCCAGCGCGAAGACCGTGTCGACAGCGGAGAGGAGCAGGCCCCCGAAGGCCAGCGACACGGCGTGACGCGGAAAGGTCGTGTTCTCGAGTTGCGTGTTCATTCGCTAGCGGCGGAAGCTGCCTCGCCGCCGAGGGCCCCGCGGCCGCGTAGGGTAAACGAACCCGCCGGCGACTGCTCGAAGCTCATTCCGGATCGGTCGACCGTGCGCGTGCCCGGTCCAGCCATCACTCCACGTAGCCGAGCTCCCGGAGCATCTCGTAGTCGTCTCTCGAGAGGCTCTGGGTCGGCTCGTCGGGTCCCGGTACAGGACCGAGGGGGGGGAGGCGAGTCGACAGGCGGCGCGCGACCCCTCGGGACTTCTCGAGCACGTTGACCGTCTCGCCCGGGTCGAAGCGGAGGTCGAAGAGCAACAGCTCTCCGTCGCCCTGGATGAGCTTGAGGTGCTCGGTCACGACTGCCGCCGCGCCGAACGTCCCGTCGCCCTCTCGCACCAGCGCTGAGCGGGGAATCGCGAAAGCCTCGATTCTCGCTTCTGCAGCATCGGAGTCGGAGAGCAGGCTCCTTCCCGTGCCGATGGGCTTCACGCCGGCGATCTCTGCGATCGTCGCAGTCAGGTCGATCAGGCTGACCGGCTGCTCGGTGACTTCGATCCTACGGCCGTCGGGAGGGAGCACGATCAACGGGACCCGGACCTGCTCGTTGTAGATCGACGTCCCGTGCTGGACCGAGCCATGCTCCGCGAAGGCCTCTCCGTGATCCGCAGTGATGAGGACCCAGCTGCGTTCGAGGAAGCCGATCGCGTCGAGGGACTCGAGCAGGCGCGTCAGCGATCGATCGAGACCGCAGAGCTCTTCGTCGTGGCGAGCGGCGAAGCGCGCGATGCGCTCGGGCGAGTGGAAGGGGCTGATCCCCGCCTTCGGACCCCCGCTCCACTCCCGGAGACTCCAGGGGGGGCCGAAGCGGCCCGCGCACTCGGGCGTCGGGATGTAGGGCTCGTGGGCATCCAGGTAGTTCGCCAGGACGAAGCAGCCTCCATCGGTGCAGGGCTCGAGCTCTTCGAGCACGTGGCGGCTGATGGTCTCCGCGTCGGGATACGCCTTGCGCGCCTGAGGGTACAGGCCCTGCACCAGCTGCTTGCGCAGCCCCTCGCCGAGCAGCAGCAGCGGGTACGGGAAGCGGGGACGGTAGAGGTGGTCAAAACCTCTATCGAATCCGCGCATGCGAGGGCTCATCCAGTTCGCCAGTACAGCGACCGTGCTGTAGCCCGCGGCCCGGAGGGCTTCTGGGAGCGTCGTTTCTGCGTGTATCGCCAGCACCTGCAGGGTATTCGAGTTTCCCTTGCGCAGGTGCGCCCCGTGCGCGGACGGGATCAGGCCCGTGATGAGCGACGCGTGGGAGGGGGCCGTCCACGGGCTGTTCGCGTAGGCCTGCGGGAACACCGCGTGGTTGTGTCTCTCGCTGAGAAAGGCCTCGAGGTTTCGGGTCGTCTCTCTCTCGGCTCCATAGAGCGAGAGTCGCCCGGCTCCCACGGTGTCCAGGACCACGACCAGGACGGATGGAGCCGTCGCGCTTCTCGCTTCCCCCGGGTGCGAGATCTCTCTGTCGTGCACGCTGTGCGTGAGCAGCGGCCCCGCTGCTGGTAGGAGGATCAAGGCGCAAAGCAGCGCGTCGCGCCGAGCGGCGGGCCGCGCAGACAGGAGCCTGGCAACGACCGCGAACGCGAGGGCCGCGAAGAGCAGGCCGAGCGTGAGCTGCGCGGTCTGCGCGGCGGGGCTCGGCGCGCGGATCACCTCGGGCTGGAGCCAGTTCACGACCCTCGGGAGAAGCAGGAAGGCTGCGGAGATCGCACCCGCGCCGACGATCGCCTCCGTGCCAAAGCCGCAGCGGCGGAGTCCCAGGAGCCGGCGGATTGCCACGAAGCCCACGGCCGCGGCCAGCGGGGTCAGTGGAACTCTCACGCCCCAGACCGCGGCGAGGCCGAGCGCTTCCCTGTCCTCGAGGACCAGGGCCGTCACGGCGACCCATACGGCAACGACCCAGGGGCGCAGACGGCTCGACAGGTCGGCGAGTGCGCCGATGGCGCCGGAGGCGAGGGCGGCGAGCGCCGCGCACAGGAGAAAGTAGCCGGGCGGATGGAGCCACCCCGAGGCCAGCGCGAAGACCGTGGCGGCGGCGGAGAGGAGCA
>CAZLBF010000420.1:0-10005 GCA_964557495.1 uncultured Myxococcales bacterium
CTTCCGGGAGAGGCTAGGATCCCTGCTGGAGCGCGAGTGCTCCCAGGCGAGTCCGGTGAACGCAGGCCCCGAGGAACGCAGACCCCCGCAGGCTCCATCGCTTTCCCGCTCCGAGCTTTCACCTCGCCGGGGGAGCGGGACCCCGCGTGGGCGCGTCACCGGATCGGGCCGTAGGCTCCTGCTCCTGGCCTTCTGCGCGGCGCTGGTCACCGGGGCCGCACCCGACTTCGCCGCGCACGTCCCGCCGCCGATCCACCACGACATCGCGGTGAGCCTGTCGCCCGAAGATCACCACATGGAGGCAGAGGACGTTATCTCCTTTCCGGCCGGCCCGCCCGAGCACGCATCGATCTACTTCCGTCTGCACGCGGGCCTCGAGGTCGAGTCTGCCGACTCCGACTATGTCGTCGAACTGCCGCCGCAGGCGCACGGGGAGACCTCGCCCAGCAGCGAGGGATCGGGGGCCGCGAGCTCCGGGAGTCCGCTGCGGGAGTACCGGCTCCGGCCGGTGAGCGGGAGCTGGCCGCGCGACCCGAACCCGCGTCTACGCTTCAAGGGAGAGATCTACCATCCACCGGCCTCCGAGCCGGAGGAGTACGTGCGCAGCTTCTCGCGGACTCCGGGCATCATCAGCGAGGAGGGAGTCGCACTCTGGGGCGGCTCGTACTGGCTGCCGGCGTTCGGAGAGGATCTGATGAGCTTCCGGCTGACCGTCACGATCCCCGAGGGATGGGACGTCGTCAGCCAGGGGCGGCGAACCCTTCACGAGGTCGACGGCGCGTCGAGGCGGGTTCGCTGGGAGTCCCCGGAGCCGACCGACGAGGTGTACCTGGTCGCCGGACGCTTCAGCGAGTACTCGCGTCGGTTCGATGGCGTGACCGCCTACGCCTTCCTGCGCCAACCCGACTCGAGCCTGGCCGCCAAGTACCTCGAGGCGACCGGGCAGTACATCGAGATGTACCGGGAGCTGATCGGCCCGTACCCCTACGGGAAGTTCGCCCTCGTCGAGAACTTCTGGGACACGGGCTACGGGATGCCCTCGTTCACGCTCCTCGGACCCAAGGTGATTCGACTTCCCTTCATCCTGCACTCGTCCTTTCCCCACGAGATCCTGCACAACTGGTGGGGGAACTCCGTCTTCGTCGACTACGAAGGGGGGAACTGGAGCGAGGGTCTCACTGCCTACCTGGCGGACCACCTCGTCCGGGAGGGGCAGGGCAGGGGGGCCGAGATGCGACGCGACAGCCTCGAGCGCTACAGCGCCTACGTGCGGGAGGAGAGAGACTTCCCCCTCGAGTCCTTCGGCTCGCGCCACTCGTTCGTCAGCGAAGCGGTCGGCTACGGCAAGTCGATGATGCTCTGGCACATGCTGCGAGTGCGCCTGGGCGACGAGCGTTTCGTCGAGGGGCTACAGCACTTCTACCGGCGCCATCGGTTTCAACACGCCTCCTTCGACGATCTGGCCCAGGCCTTCTCGGAGGTCGCGGGCGAGGACCTGGAGCCCTTCTTTCGGCAGTGGGTGAAGCGAACCGGGGCGCCCGAGCTCTCGCTCGAGAGCCGGGGTCTCGGCACGCGCCAGATCGTGCTCACGATCCACCAGGACCAGGCCGGTGAGCTCTACGACCTGACCGTGCCGGTCGCGGTCACCCTGGCGGGCGAGCCCGAGGCGCGGGTCTTCTCGCTCGACGTCTCGAAGCGCGAAGCGGAGTTCGAGCTGAGTCTCCCGGCACCCGCGCTGCGCGTCGATCTGGATCCTTACTTCGACGTGTTCCGTCGCCTCGACGCCCGGGAGACTCCCCCCACGCTCCGCGACGTCGTCGGTGCCGAGAAGGTGACCCTGGTGCTCCCGGAGGCCGACGCGGGAGCGCTCGGCCACGCCTGGGAGGAGTTCGCCCGCACCTGGTCAACGACTTCGAGCGACGCATTGGAGGTCGTCCGCGAGCAGGAGATGCAGGCGGTGCCCGGCGACCGCGGGGTCTGGGTCTTTGGTGCCCGGAACCGCTGGCGAGAGGCTCTGCTTCCCTCACTGGAGAGCCACGGCGCCCGAGTCGACGACGAAGAGATCCAGATCGGCGACCAACGGCTCCCCGTACGTGGACACAGCTTCGTCTTCGTCTCCCGTCACCCCCAGCGTCCCGATCTGGCGCTGGCCTGGGTGGGCGTCGACAGCGCCGCCGCGCTCTCGGGGTTGACGCGCAAGCTCCCCCACTACGAGCGGTACTCCTATCTGGTCTTCTCGGGCGACGAGCTCACCAACGTCGCCAAGGGGCAGTGGCCCGCACTGGACTCTCCGCTGGTCCAGTCTCTGGCTCCCGACGGAGCCGGAGCGGCGGCCGATCCAGGAGCACTCCGGACCCATCCCCGCGCCGAGCTCCCGGTGCGCCAGCCCCTCGGTCGGCTCCCGCCTGCGTTCGATCGCGCGCGCCTGATGAGTCACGTCGAGCTTCTGGCCGGAGACTCGCTCGAGGGGCGCGGCATCGGAACGCCGGGTCTGCGGGAGGCGGGTGAGTACATCGCCCGGGCGTTCCAGAGCGCCGGCCTCCAGCCGGCCGGCGACGACGGGGGCTACTTCCAGACCTGGACGGAGCCCGACGGTCCGGGCGGTGAGTCGGTCACGCTGCGGAACGTCGTCGCCGTGCTGCCCGGCACCGACCCGGAGCGGCGGCTTCAGTCGGTCGTGGTCGGCGCGCACTACGACCACCTCGGACGCGGCTGGCCCGACGTGCGCGCGGGCGAGGAGGGGGCGATCCACCCTGGCGCCGACGACAACGCCTCCGGAGTTGCGGTGCTCCTCGAGCTGGCCGCTCTTCTCGGCGAGGAGCTCGAGCCGGCTCGCAGCATCATCTTCGTGGCCTTCTCCGGAGAGGAGTGGGACCGCAAGGGATCGCTCCACTACGTCGAGGCGATGCAGCGGTGGCCGGTGGAGCAGAGCCTGGCGATGGTCAATCTCGACGGAGTCGGTCGCCTCGAGGGGAGGGAGATCTCGGTGCTCGGTGCCGGGACGGCCGACGAGTGGCGGCACATCGTCATGGGCGTGGGCTTCACGACCGGAATCGGGGCGAAGTCGATCGTGAACGACCCGGGGGGGAGCGATCAGGCGAGCTTCCACGAGGCGGGCGTTCCCGCCGTGCAGATTTTCAGCGGAGCTCATCCCGACTACCATCGGCCGAGCGACGCCGCCGGCAAGATCGACGCAGAGGGGATGGTCGAGGTTGCCACCTTCGTGCGCGAGATCCTGGTCTACCTGAGCGACCGCGATCGTCCGTTGACCTCGAGGTTGACGGCGACGGCCGAGGGCGCACCTCCGGCGACTCCCGATGGGAAGCGACGGGTGATGCTCGGCACCGTTCCCGACTTCGCCTTTCCCGGCCCCGGCGTGCGCGTCGCTTCGGTAGTCGCGGGCTCCCCGGCGGAGACCGCAAAGCTGCGCGAGGGGGACATCGTGGTCGCGATCGAGGGTGAGGCGATCGCGGATCTGAAGGCCTTTGCCGACGCGCTCAGGGAGCGACAGGCGGGCGACATCATCCACCTGGTGATCCGGCGCGGGGAGGCAGAGCTGAATGTCGAGGCGAAGCTCGAAGCGCGCTGAAGGAGGTAGCGATCGCATGCGCAGGACCGTAACGATCTTGATTCAGGGCGGGCTCGGCTTGAGCCTGGCCGTCTGGCTCGGCACCGCCCACGGGCAGCAGGGGGACCCGACTCCGGTCGACCGAGCGGACGAGCCCCACCTCGCGAATGTCCGGCAGCTGACCTCCGGGGGCGAGAACGCGGAGGCGTACTGGAACGTCGCAGGCACCGAGTTGATCCTGCAGTCCAAGCGCGACGATCTCGAGTGCGACCAGATCTTTCGCATGAATGCCGATGGCTCGAACGTGCGCATGGTGTCGACCGGCGCCGGTCGCACGACCTGCAGCTTCATCCAGACCGATGGGAGCATCATCTACTCGTCGACCCACGGCCACGATCCCGGCTGTCTCTGGACGCCGGATCGGAGCCAGGGGTACGTCTGGCCGATCTATCCCGAGATGGACGTCTGGCGCGCTGGACCCGACGGCGAGAACCCGAAGCTGTTGTTCCAGTCCCCGGGCTACGATGCCGAGGCGACGGTCTGCGCCCGGGACGGACGCATCATCTTCACCTCGACCATGGACGGTGACCTCGAGCTCTACGTCATGGACCGGGACGGCGAGAACCTGAAACGTCTCACGAACACCCCCGGCTACGATGGAGGCGCGTTCTTCTCGCCCGACTGCACCAAGATCGTCTGGCGGGCCTCCCGGCCCGAGGGCGAGGAGCTCGAGACCTACCGGGGACTGCTGGCTCGCAACCTGGTCAAGCCGGGCAGGCTCGAGGTCTTCGTGGCGGACGCGGATGGCAGCAACGCGCTCCAGGTCACGAACAACGGAGCGGCGAACTTCGCCCCGTACATGCATCCCGACAACCGCCGCATCCTCTTCGTGAGCAACAAGCACGACCCGGCGGGGCGGAACTTCGACATCTTCCTCGTCAACATCGATGGCACCGGAGAGCAGCAGATCACGCACAATCCGAGCTTCGACGGCTTTCCGATGTGGAGCCACGACGGAAAGAGGCTGGCCTTCGCCTCGAATCGGAACAACCGGGCGCGGGGCGAGACGAACGTATTCGTGGCCGACTGGGTCGACTAGAGGCTTGCCCCGCTCGGATTCTGGATCAGGCTGCCTGCCTGACGGAAGGCGACTCCGACCGCTAGGGCGTGCGTGTGTCCCGGTGGCCGCCCGCCAGGTCGATCAGGAACCCGCGCTCGCGCAGCAGATCCTTCGCGATGGTCAGCTGCTGGATCTCGCTCGTTCCGCCGCCGATGGTCCAGAGCTTGATGTCGCGAAACAGCCGCTCTGGAGCGTGCTCCCGCATATAGCCGGCGCCCCCCATCAACTGGACGGCCTCGAGCGCCACGTCGCAGGCGGCCTCGGTCGCATACCACTTCGCGCTGCTCACCTCCCGCTCTGTGCCGCTGCGGTTCTCCTGGAGCCAGATCAGCTTGAACATCAGGTTGCGCACGTTCTCGTGCGCGACGCACATCCGTGCGAGCTTCTGCTGAATGAGCTGAAAGGCGGCAATCGGCTTGCCGAACTGCATGCGGTCCATCGCGTACGCGACCGAATCGTCCAGGCAGCGTTCGATGACGCCCAGGCACATCGCCACGATCGCGGCGCGCTCGGCGGCGAGAGTCTCCTCCGCGGCGTCGCGGGCGGGCGCCTCGGGGTCGCCGAGCAGGTGGCTGCGGGGCACGCGCACGTCTTCCAGGAAGATCTCCCCCGTCGGAGCCGCGTGCATGCCCATCTTCTCCATCGGTCGGCCCGTGGAGAGTCCCGGGGTACCCCGCTCGACGACGACCGGGAAGATGCGACGCTTGTCGCCTCGGGCCGACTCCTCTCCGGCCGGGGCATGCAGCCGGGCATAGACGAGGAAGACGTCGGCGGCCGGTGCGTTCGAGATGAACGTCTTGCTTCCGTTGACCACCACGTGATCGCCCGCGAGGCGGACCGTCGTGCTCATCGCGAAGGCATCCGAGCCCGAGGCCGACTCGGTCAGGCCCCAGCAGCCGACCTTCTCGAGCGACAGCACCGGGATGGCGAGGCGCTCGATCAGGTCTGCATCGCCCCGGGCCGCGATCGTTGCACCGCATCCCATGTTGGCCGTGACGCACAGGCACAGGCCGGGGCTCACGCGAGCCAGCTCCTTGGCAAAGATCGCCATCAGCGCCGGGCCGCCCATGAACTCGCCCCCTTCTCGGTCGCGCGGTAGAGCGGGAGCCTGGCGCAGCTTCTCGATCTTCTTTCGCAGCGGCTCCCCGATCATGTCCCCGAGCTGAAAGGCTTCGGAGAACCGCTGCATGACCTCGAACGGCGAGACCTCACCGGCCTCGAGCGCTGGAACGAGTGGCTCGACCTCCCGGTCGCAGAACTGGCGGATGGCCTCGGCGATGGCCTGCTGGGTGCTGTCGAACTCGAACATGCCTCTGCATCCATGTGTCGGGCTCCCGGCGTCCGGTCCGGGGCCCTGTAGCTGAAGTGTGCGGAGATCCAAGGAGAAAGGGAAGCGGTGGAGCACCGGTCTCCGCCGACCCGGAGAGACCTTGCAACTCTGTCTCTGGCGGGAACTCTATGGCGCGGACCCCCTATGTTGAGCTTCGGAAGAGCAGGAAGGACTTGAGATGGCGCGTTTGCCCCGGACCTGGCCGCTGCTCGCACTGGCGCTGGTCACCCTCTGGGTGCCGTGGGTCCAGGCCCAGCCCGCCACTGCGAGTATCAAGCAGCTGAACATCGCGATCTGGCCCGAGTACGACCGACCGGGCGTACTCGTGGTCTACCGCTTCCAGCTGGCGCCGGACACCCAGCTGCCCGCCATGGTGACCGTGCCGATTCCGGCTTCCGTCGGCGAGCCGTCTGCGGTGGCCTGGCAGGGGCCCGACGGCCGGCTGCTGGTCGCGCGCTTCACGCATTGGGTCGAGGGCGATCGAGCATTCGTCTCGCTCGAGATGAACGGGCTCAACGGCCAGCTCGAGTTCTACGATGACCTGAACCTCCTTGGGCAGACTCGGAGCTACAGCTTCTCGTGGCCGGGTGGGGTCGAGCTCGGTGCCCTCGCACTCGAGGTGCAGCAACCCCTGGGGGCCGGGAGCTTCGTGCTCTCCCCGCCCGCCGACCGACAGGTCCGAGGGTCCGACGGGTTGACGTACGCCTGGATCGACCTCGGGCCCCAGTCGGCTGCCGCGACGCCGATCGTGACCTTGAAGTACGACAAGGCTACGCCCGGCCTCTCCGCCGGGGAGCGTCAGGCGGCCGCGCCCGCGGACCCGGTACCGCCGCCTCCGGCGCCGGTCGTTTCCAATGGCGACACGTCAGCGCTCCCCTGGGTCCTGGGCGGGCTGGCCGTCGTGCTCCTGGCGTTTGGTGCCGGGCGCTACCTGTGGCCAGTCGGCCGCTTGGACGAGCCCGCTGCGGATGCGGGTGATAGCCGTCCGCCGGCCCCCCGAGAGGATGAGGGCAGCCCAGCGGCGTTCTGTCGCAACTGCGGTGCGAAGCTGGACGGGGGCGGGAACTTCTGCGCGAGCTGCGGCACTCAGCTGCGGAGCGAGTAGGCCCGAGCGCATGCACTTCGAGACCGCGACCGAGCTCGTGCGTCGCATTCGCTCGCGCGAGGTCTCCGTCCGCGAGGTGATGGAGGCGCACCTCGCGCAGATCGAACGGGTGAACCCGAAGCTGAACGCGATCGTCACGCTCACCGCCGAGCGGGCGCTCGAGGATGCCGCCGCAGCCGATCGTGCACTCGCGAACGGGGCCGGGGCGGGCCGCCTCTTCGGGCTCCCGGTCGCGCACAAGGACCTGGTCGAGACCCGCGGCATCCGGACCACCTTCGGGTCGCCCATTCTGCGCGACTTCGTTCCGGACTTCGACGCGCTGATCGTCGAGCGCCTCCGCGGTGCCGGCGCGATCACGATCGGCAAGACCAACACGCCGGAGTTCGGTGCCGGCTCGCAGACGTTCAACGAGGTCTTCGGGGCCACGCTCAACCCGTACGATCCGACGACGACCTGCGGTGGGAGCAGCGGCGGGGCAGCGGTGGCCCTGGCGAGCGGGATGGTCCCCATCGCGGACGGCAGTGACATGGGCGGATCGCTGCGGAACCCGGCGAGCTTCTGCAACGTCGTGGGCTTCCGGACCTCGCCCGGACGCATCCCGAGGTGGCCGAATCGCGCCCCGTGGTCGCCGTTCGGGGTCCTCGGGCCGATGGCGCGCACCGTGCAGGATGCGGCGCTCATGCTCGCGGCGCTCGCCGGTCCCGACCCGCGTGCGCCGATCGCAATTTCGGAGCCGGGAGAGCGCTTCGCGCAGTCGCTCGAGCGAAGCTTCGGCGGAGTGCGCGTCGCGTGGAGTCGCGATCTGGGCGGACTGCCGGTCGATCCGCGCGTGACCGCGGTGATCGATGGGCAGCGCGACGTATTCGAGTCCCTCGGATGCCGGATTGACGACGCCGAGCCGGACTTCAGCGATGCCGACGAGATCTTCAAGGTGTGGCGCGCCTGGAGCTTCGAGCTCGGCTTCGGGGACCTGTTCCGGCGCTACCGGGATCAGCTCAAGGACACGGTGATCTGGAACATCGAGCAGGGGCTGAAGCTGACCGGACCCGACCTCGCACGCGCGGAGCGCAAGCGGGGAGAGCTCTATCAGCGCGTCCGGGAGTTCATGGAGACCTTCGAGTTCCTGATCCTTCCGGTGAGCCAGGTGCCTCCGTTCGACGTGACGCAGCCCTACGTCACGCAGATCAACGATGTGAAGCTGGACACCTACATCGACTGGATGAGCTCCTGCTACTACATCACGGTCACCGGACTGCCCGCGATCTCGGTGCCGTGCGGGTTCACGCCGGAGGGTCTGCCCGTCGGGGTGCAGATCGTCGGACGTCATCAGGACGACTGGGGCGTGCTTCAGCTGGCCTTTGCCTTCGAGCAAGCGACCGGGCACTGGAAGCGGCGCCCCGACCTCGCGTAGCGCTCGCGCCCGGCCCATTCCTCGAGCTTCGGGAGGGGCCTGGCTCGGCGGCTCCCGACCCGTCGCTCGATGGCGCAACCGGCAAGGGCCATTTCCGGTAGAATCTCCGCGTCGGCCCCCGTGATGGCGGCATCGTTCCGCACCCGGGGCGTTCCGGCGCGAGGGAGGTCGAGAGCCGTGGCCGAGCAGAAGATCGGCATCATCACCCACTACTTCGGAAAGATCGGTGTCGCCGCGATCGAGCTCACCGACGGTGAGCTGCGCGTCGGGGACACGATCCACGTGAAGGGGCACACGAGCGACTTCACCCAGACCGTGGACTCGATGCAGCTCGAGCACGACTCGGTGGAGTCCGCTGCCGTGGGTCAGTCGGTCGGCATCAAGGTGCCCGAGCACGCGAGAGAGCACGACGAGGTGTTCGTGATCAAGCCGGACTAGGCTCTCGGGGTCGATCCCGTGTTTCGGCGCTCGACCCCGGCCAACCCGGCAAGGGAGAGCTCACAATGCTGAGCAAGGACAGCTACGAGACGATCGCGATCGAGAAGCGGAGCAACGGCGTGGCGGTCGCCACGCTGAATCGCCCCGAGAAGCTCAACGCCGTCGATGCCACCATGCATCGAGAGCTGGCGTCGCTGTCGCGCGATGCTGACGACGACCCGGAGGTCAAGGTCCTCGTCCTCACGGGCGCCGGCCGAGCCTTCTGTGCGGGAGGTGACTTCGGTGGAGGGCTGGTGCGCCCCGACTCGGAGGGCCCCAGCCGGCTGCTGCAGGAGGCCCGTCAGATCGTCGACAACCTGCTGGACTGCGAGAAGCCGGTGATCGCGGCGGTGAACGGCTACGCGATGGGACTCGGCGCGACGATCGCTCTGCTCGCCGACATCGTCGTGGCCGCCCGCGGCGCCATCTTCGCGGATACGCACGTGCAAATGGGGATCGGCGCCGGCGACGGCGGGCAGGTGATCTGGCCACTGCTGATGGGGGTCAACCGGGCCAAGTACTACCTGATGACCGGCGATCGCATTCCCGCCGAAGAGGCGGAGCGCCTCGGGCTGGTCAACTTCGTGGTGGAGAACGATCAGCTGATGGACAAGGCGCTGGAGCTGGCGGACCGGCTGGCGAACGGGCCCGGCCGGGCGATCTCCGCCTCCAAGGTTCCGATCAACAAGTACATCAAGATGGTGTCCAACCTCGTTCTTCCGCTCTCCCTGACGCTGGAGGGGGAGTCGATGCGAACTGCGGATGCCCTCGAGGCGGTGACCGCCTTCCGGGAGAAGCGGGCGCCGAAGTTCACCGGGCGCTGAGGAACATCCGTGGAGCAACGCCTCGAGGACCTCCAAGCGCGGCTCGAGGAGGTGAGCCGCGAGCTCCGGGAAGTCCAGCGGCGGCTCGACGTGCTGGAGGCGCGCGAGGGACCCAGCTCCGCGGCTACGCGCGCCGCGGCTCCGGGTCGAGGAGCCGGGGGCGGCTCCCC
>CAZLBF010000421.1:0-10581 GCA_964557495.1 uncultured Myxococcales bacterium
CTGGGCGCCGCCGCAAGCGCGCCCCTATCTCGCGGAGATCGGCGCCGACCCGGGCCGCCTGCGCATCGCCGTCGCGACCGAGGCCCTGAGCGGCATCGAGGTCGACAAGGACTGCGTCGAGGCCGTGCGCGAGGTCGCGCGGCTGTGCGAGGACCTCGGCCACGACGTGAGCGAGGCCACCGTCGAGCTGGACGGTCCCCGGGTGAGCCAGGCCTTCACCGCGATCTTCGTCGCGGGTGGAACCGGGAGCTTCATCGAGGGACTGAGCCTGGCGACCGGTCAGAAGCCGACCCGGGAGCAGTTCGAGCCGCTCACCTGGGCGCTCTGGGAGATGTCGCAGCAGGTCACGGCGACGGAGTACCTGCTCGCGCTGACTTACCTGCAGCAGGTCTCGCGCAACATCGCGGAGTTCATGACGGGCTACGACGTGTGGCTGACGCCCACCCTCAGCAAGCCGCCGGTACCGCTCGGCTGGATGGACTCCCCGCCCGAGGACCCGACGCTGGGACTGAGGCGCGCGACCGAGTACGCGCCCTTCACGCCCGTGTGCAACTTCACCGGGCAGCCGGCGATGTCGGTGCCGCTGGTGTGGAACGCCGAGGGGCTGCCGATCGGCACGCACTTCGTCGGACGCTTCGGTGACGAGGCGACGCTGTTCCGCCTCGCCGCCCAGCTCGAGCAGGCGCACCCCTGGGCCGATCGTAGGCCACCTCGAACAAGATGAAGAGGAACCGGCTCCGAGAGCTCTTGAACGAGGGCAAGCCGACGCTGGGCACGCACGTGCTCAGCCCCTGGCCGGGTGTCGTCGAGGTCATCGGTCGATCCGCGGCGTTCGACTACATCGAGTACGTCGGGGAGTACTCGCCCTTCAGCCTGGAGCAGCTCGACAGCTTCGGCCGGGCCATCGAGCTGTTCCCCGAGATGTCCTCGATGATGAAGGTGGAGGAACAGACCCAGGGCTTCATCGCGACACGGGCGATTGACGCCGGGATCCAGAACGTGCTCTTCACCGACTGCCGCTCCGCCGACGCGGTCAGGGAGTGCGTTCGCCTGGTGCGGGCCGAGACACCCCAGGCGGGCGGAACGCACGGCGCCGCGATGCGGCGGAACGTCGGCTACGTCGCCGAGGCCGGATCCGAGGCGTGGGTCGAGGCGATGAACGACGTCGTCATCGCGATCATGATCGAGAAGCAGGGGGCCATCGAGAACCTCGACGAGATCCTGTCCGTCGAGGGGGTGGACATGGTCCAGTTCGGCCCCGCGGATTACTCGATCAGCATCGGTCGACCGGGCCAGGCGGGCAGTCCCGAGGTCCAGGAGGTCCAGCGGAGGATGGTGGAGTCGGCGCTCGCCAAGGGCGTGGCCCCCCGCGTCGAGGTGGCCACCTTCGAGCAGGCGAAGCCCTGGGTGGATCTGGGGGTTCGCCACTTCTGCGTCGGCTGGGACCTGGTGACGCTGTACGCCTGGTGCCGGAAGCAGGGACAGGCCATGCGGGAGCTGCTCGGATCGGGCTAGCCCGTCGCTGCCGCTCGGCGCGCACCGGGTCTCGAGGGGGAGAGGTGAAGAAGCCGAGAGTCTATGTCACGCGCCAGATCGCCGAGGAGGCCCTCGATGCGATCGCCCGCGACGCCGAGCTGGAGGTGTGGCCGGAGCCGCTGCCGCCGCCGTACGCCGTTGTCGTGGAGCGGGCGCGGGACGCCGACGGCCTGCTGACGCTGCTGACGGACCGGGTCGATGCCGCCCTGATGGATGCTGCCCCGGGGCTCAAGGTGGTGAGCAACCTGGCGGTCGGCTACGACAACATCGACGTCGCCGAGGCGAGCCGACGCGCGATCGCTGTCGGCAACACGCCCGGAGTGCTCACCGCCACGACCGCCGATCTCGCCTTCGCACTGCTGATGGCGGCCGCGCGACGGGTGGTCGAGGCAGACCGGTACACGCGGGCGAAGCGCTGGCAGACCTGGGGGCCGCAGACGCTGCTGGGGCAGGACATTCACGGTGCCACCCTCGGCATCGTCGGCCTCGGCCGGATCGGCGTGGAGATGGCGCGCCGAGCGCGCGGCTTCGGCATGCAGATTCTCTACTGCGACTCGATTCGGCACAGCGAGGAGGAGGAGAGGGCACTGGGCGTCGAGTACGTCCCCGAGCTCGAGGCGCTGCTCTCGAGAGCCGACTTCGTGAGTCTCCACGTTCCGCTGCTCCCGGCGACGCGACATCTCATCTCGACGGCAGAGCTCGCCGCGATGAAGCCCTCGGCTGTGCTCGTCAACACGTCGCGCGGTCCGATCGTCGATCAGCGCGCGCTCCACGAGGCGCTCGCGTCGAGGCAGATCTTCGCGGCCGGCATCGACGTGACCGAGGTGGAGCCGATCCCCGCGGACGATCCGCTGCTGACCCTGGACAACCTCGTCATCACTCCGCACATCGCGAGCGCCAGCTTCGACACCCGCAGGAAGATGGCCCTGATGGCGGCCGAGAACCTGCTCGCCGGCCTGCGCGGCGAGGTCCCGCCGAACTGCGTCAACCCCGAGGTGCTGGGCCGCGCCTGATGTCGCTGTCGGGCCAGATCCTGATCGGTCTCGCTCTCGGCCTGGCCTGCGGTCTCTTCTTCGGGGAGTACTGCGCGTTCCTGAGCGTGGCCGGAGACGCCTTCATCGGGCTGCTCCAGATGACCGTGCTGCCCTACATCGCGATCTCGCTCATCGCGAACATCGGTCGGCTCTCGCTCGAGAAGGGCAGGGACCTGGTCACGCGCGCCGTGGTCGTACTTCTGGTCCTGCTCGCGATCGGAGTGGCCGCACTCCTGGCGGCACCTCTCTGCCTTCCGGAGTGGGAGTCGTCGGCGTTCTTCAGCACGAGCCTCGTCGAGCCACGCGAGCAGGTCGACCTCGTGAGCCTGTACATCCCCTCCAACCCCTTCGACTCGTTCGCCAGGAACGTCGTGCCCGCGGTGGTCCTCTTCTGCATCCTGGTCGGGGTTGCGCTGATGGGCGTGCGGGGCAAAGAGCAGCTGCTGAACGATCTGGACCTGCTGGCGCACGCTCTGAACCGCGTGAACAGCATGATCATCCGCCTCACGCCTCTCGGCCTTCGCCATCGCGGCCAGCACCGCGGGAACCATGACGCTCGCAGAGGTCGGCCGCCTGCAGGCCTACCTCATCACCTACACGGTCCTGGCGCTCATTCTCGGCTTCTGGGTGCTGCCGCTGCTCATCACCGCCTGCACCCCGTTCCGCTATCGAGAGGTGCTCGGGATCTCGAAGGACACGCTCATCACGATCTTCGCGACGGCCAAGATCATCGTCGTGCTTCCCCAGCTGATCGACAACGTGAAGGAGCTCTACCGCAATCATCTAGGTGAAGACGACGACGTCGACTCCGCCGCAGACGTGCTCATGCCGCTGGCCTATCCGTTCCCCAACCTCGGAACGGTGGCGATCCTGATGTTCGTGCCCTTTGCCGCGTGGTTCCTGGGCGACGTCATGTCGGCCGGGGACTACCTGTCGTTCCTGGGCTCCGGGATGCTGAGCAGCTTCGTTGCCCCGGTGATCGGCATCCCCTTCCTGCTCGATCTCGCCCGGATTCCCGCCGACATGTTCCAGCTGTTCGTGATTTCGACGGTCTACACCGACCGCATCCGCGTCGTCATCGGTGCCATGCACCTGCTCACGCTCACGATCCTGACGATCGCGCTCATGAAGGGGATGTTCCGGGTCGATCTGCGGCGCCTGCTGCGGGTCCTCGCGGTCACGGTCGTGCTGTGTATCGTCGCAGCAGTGTCGATCCGCGGCTTCCTCGACTACTCGTTCAAGGGCGCGTACGGCGCCGACACGGCGCTCGTCCAGATGCACATGCTGCGCAGACCCGTGCCGGCCAGGATCTACAGCCGGGACCGACCGGCTCCCCTCGAGCACGAGCCGGGGGCGTCTCGGGTCGAGGAGATCATGGGCCGAGGCTTCCTGCGCGTCTGCTACCTCCCGGACCGGCTGCCGTTCGCCTTCGTTAACGAGGCGAACGCTCTCGTGGGGTTCGACATCGAGATGGCCCACGAGCTTGCCCGCGACGTGAACCTGGGGCTCGAGTTCCAGCGCATCGAGCCCGGACAGACCGCGGAGTCGCTGAACGCCGGGCTCTGCGACCTCGCGATGACCGGGCTCGTGCTCAACATCGAGAAGCTCCGCGAGGTGAGCCTCTCCACCTCCTACCTGGATCAGACACTGGGATTCGTGACGCGCGACTTCCGGCGGGGCCAGTTCAACAGCCGCTCGGCCCTCGGCCGGCTCGGGCCCGTGAGGATCGGAGTCGTTCAGTCCAGCCAGTACTGGGTGTCGAGGCTGCGCGAATGGCTGCCCGATGCGACCGTCGTCCCGATCGGCTCGCCGCGCGAGTACTTCAGGGGGCGGTTCGAGGATCTCGACGCGCTGCTCTACCCCGCCGAGGCGGGCTCGGGCTGGACGTTGGTCTACCCCAAGTTTTCCGTGGCCATTCCCGAGCCGGAGGTGGTTCAGGTGCCGATGGCCTACGCCGTGCCCCGCGGCGAGCGCGAGATGATCGAGTTCCTCGACAGCTGGATCGAGCTCAAGAAGAAGGACGGCACGGTCCGAGAGCTCTTCGAGCACTGGATTCTCGGGCAGGGTGCCGTCGACTCGGCGCCGCGCTGGTCGGTCATCCGCGACGTTCTGCACTGGGTGGATTGATCCAGCGCCACGCTCGGGGACCGCTTCGCGAGTAGCGCGCTGCTACACTGCTCGTCTCTGAGGGGCAGTCGATTGGTGGCGATCGTTCACGAGCTGACGCTTCTGCAGGAGCGCGAGGGTTGGCTGAGCGAGGCGGGTCTGCGCGACCTGGCCGAGCGCCTGGGCGTTCCGCTGCATCGCCTCGAGAGCGTGTCGACCTTCTATCCGCACTTCCGCAGGGCGCCGCCCCGCGCGACCACGCTCTCGGTCTGCCGCGACCTGAGCTGCGCCCTGGCCGGGGGGGCGCGCGTGTGCGCGGATCTGCGCAGGGATCTCGCTGCGCGCTCCGACGTCGAGGTGCGGGAGGTCTCGTGTCTGGGTCGCTGCGATCTGGCACCGGCGTTGCATGTGGGTGAACGGGCGATGAGCGGTGCCGAGCCCGCGGCAGCCATTGCGGCACTCGAGCACCCGGGTCCGCCGCCGGCCGCGCCGTCACCGCGGCGCTGGGCCGCCGATCCCTACGAGCGATCGGAAGAGCACTACGGCACGCTGCGCCGCGCGCTGGCTCGCGCGCCGGGTGAGCTCTTGCGAACGCTCGAGGCGTCGGGTCTTCGAGGCATGGGAGGCGCCGGCTTTCCCACCGGTCGCAAGTGGTCGCTGGTCGCGGGAGAGGCCAGCTCACCCCGGTACGTGATCTGCAACGCCGACGAGAGCGAGCCCGGAAGCTTCAAGGATCGACAGATCCTCTGCGACCTCCCCCATCTGGTGATCGAGGGCATGCTGCTCGCGGCCCACTGCGTGGGCAGTGCTCGCGGCTGGATCTTCATCCGTCACGAGTACGAGCCCGAGCGTCGACGCCTCGAGGCGGCGCTCGAGGCGGCGCGCGCGGCGGGCGCCCTCGGCTCCGACATCTTCGGCAGCGGCTTCGACTTCGACGTCGAGATCTTCGTCTCCCCGGGGGGCTACATCCTGGGCGAGGAGACGGCGCTCCTCGAGTGCCTCGAGGATCGGCGCGGCGAGCCCCGGAACCGTCCCCCCTTTCCGGGCAGCCGGGGGCTGTGGAATCGCCCGACGCTGATCAACAACGTCGAGACCTTCGCGCACGCCGTCGGCATCCTGCGCTACGGGGCCGAGTGGTGGGAGTCGCTGGGCCGCCCCGGCTTCGCGGGTCACAAGTTCATCAGCGTGAGCGGCGATGTCGCGAGCCCGGGCGTGGTGCTGGTTCCGTTCGGGACGACGCTGGGAGAGCTGCTCGAGCAGTGCGGCGGTGTGCGCGACGGTCGCGCCCTCGCGGCGGTCGCACCCGGGGGCGCGTCGAGCGGCTTTCTGCCTCCCGAGGCCCTGGACGTACCGATCGACTTCGCGACGCTCGAGCGGGCGGGATCCATGCTCGGGTCCGGGGCGGCGATCTTCCTGGCCGAGGGTCGCGATCTGGTGGAAGCGGGCCTGAACGTGACGCGTTTCTTCCGCAACGAGTCGTGTGGCAAGTGCGTGCCGTGTCGGCTCGGGACCGAGAAGGCCGTGAAGCGGGTCGAGGCCGCGGGAGGCGTCACGGAGCCGGTAGAGGGGCTGCTTCGCGAGCTGCACGCGACGCTGCAGCAGACCAGCATCTGCGGGCTGGGACAGGTCGCGCTCGTGCCGCTGCTGTCGATCCTCTCCAACTTCCCCGAGGGGAGAGAACGGAAGTGACCCGGTGACGGCCGCGGGCATCGTGCTGTGCGGAGGCCGCTCGTCTCGCATGGGTCAGCCCAAGGCGTGGCTCCCGTGGCGTGGACGGCCGATGCTCGTCCACGTGGTCGAGACGCTGCGCCGCGCCGTCGACGAGATCGTCGTGGTCTCCTCGACGGACCTCGAGCTGCCGCGACTCGACGCTCGCGTCGTCGTCGATCGAGAGCCCGGTCTGGGACCGCTCGCGGGCATCCGAGAGGGGCTCGCACACATCGAAGCCGACCTCGCCTACGTCACCAGCACCGACGCGCCGTTCCTGCGGTCCGGCTTCGTCGAAGCCATGCTCGGGTTCGAGCGGGCCGCGGCACCGGTCGTCGACGGCCGGGTGCAGACGCTGGCCGCGGTCTACCCGCGCTCCGCCCTGCCGTGCGCGGAGCGGCTCATTGCCGCCGGGCGCCTGCGTCCGCTGTTCCTGCTCGAGGCCGAGCGCTATCGACAGGTCCTCCCGCACGAGCTTCCCGAGCTCGAGTCGCTCCGGAGCCTGAATACGCCCGAGGAGTACCGGCGCGCGGTCCTGGAGACGCACGGCGAGCCGGCGGCAACGGCGGCCGCGACGGAGCGCGGATGATCGAGCTCAGCATCGACGGCGAGACGGTCGAGGTCCCGGAGGGCACGAGCATCTGGGAAGCCGCCCGGCGGGTCGGCATCGCGATCCCCGCGCTCTGCCACGAGCCGCGCCTGAAGCCGGCCGGGGTCTGCCGGATGTGCGTGGTCGACGTGGGCGGTCGCACGCTTGCCGCCGCGTGTGCGCGCGACTGCGAGCCGGGCATGCAGGTCGCGACCTCCACTCCGGAGATCGAGGCACACCGGGCGATGCTCACCGAGCTCCTGATGTCGGATCAGCCCTCCGTCGAGCGGGATGCGCGGGAATCGACCCTGGGCCAGAACGAGCTCTTCGCTCTGGCGCGGCGCTACGACGCCTGGGGGCGCCGCTTCCCGCGCGGTGACGCGCGAGCTTCCGACGTCAGCTCGAAGGTGATCGCCGTCGATCACCAGGCCTGCATCCTGTGCGATCGCTGCATCCGTGCGTGCAACGACCTCCAGAGCAACGAGGTGATCGGTCGCAGTGGCAAGGGCTACGCCACGCGCATCGCCTTCGACCTGAGCGCGCCGATGGGCGAGAGCAGCTGCGTCTCTTGCGGCGAGTGTGCCGCGGCCTGCCCCACGGGCGCCCTGGTCGATCGACCGATCGCCGTGGCACTGCGCCCCCGGGCGGAGCTGAAGCGCGTCGACAGCGTGTGTCCCTACTGCGGAGTCGGCTGCGCGCTCACGTATCACGTGGACGAGGCGGCGAACTCCATCGTATTCGCGGAAGGTCGCGAGAGCCCGGGCAATGACGCGCGCCTGTGCGTCAAGGGCCGCTACGGCTGGGACTATGCCCAGCATCCGCAGCGGCTCGAGGTCCCGCTGATCCGTCGCGAGGAGCACTATCCCAAGGGCCCGCTCTCCCGCGACGTACGCGGCGAGTACGACGGCCGGCGCAAGCCGGGCGGCCTGGTCGACTATCGCGAGGTGCTGCCGGCCTTTCGCGAGGCGAGCTGGGATGAGGCGCTCGATCTCGTGGCGCGGCGTCTCTCGGCGATTCGCGACGGCGAAGGGCCTTCGGCGCTGGCGGGCTTCGGGAGTGCCAAGTGCTCGAACGAGGAGGCCTACCTGTTCCAGAAGCTGATCCGGGCCGGCTGGGGAACCAACAACGTCGATCACTGCACGCGCCTGTGTCACGCCTCGAGCGTCGCCGCACTGCTCGAGGGCATCGGGAGCGCGGCCGTCACGACCACCTACGGCGACGTCGCGAACGCGGGCGCGCTGCTGCTCGCCGGCACCAACACCACCGCGAACCACCCGGTCGCAGCCAGCTTCTTCAAGCAGGCGCGCAAGCGAGGCACGAAGCTCATCGTGGTCGATCCCCGCCGCGAGGCGATCGCCGATCACGCCGACTACTTCTGCCGCATCAAGCCCGGCACCGACGTCGCCTTCTACAACGCGATGATAAACGCGATTCTCGCCGAAGATCTCGCCGACCGCGAGTACATCGAGCGCCACACCGAGAACTTCGAGGCGCTGCGCGAGACCGTCGCGCACTACACGCCGGAGCGAGCGGCCCGGATCTGCGGCGTCGATGCCGCGACGATCCGCGAGGTCGCCGTCGAGTTCGCCCGGGCCGGGAGCGCGATCATCTTCTGGGGCATGGGGATCTCGCAGCACGTCTACGGGACCAACAATGCGCGCTGCCTGATCGCTCTCGCGCTGCTCACCGGCAACGTGGGGAAGCCGGGCGCGGGCCTGCATCCGCTGCGCGGTCAGAACAACGTGCAGGGGGCGAGCGACGCGGGCCTGATTCCGATGGTCTATCCCGACTACCAGTCGGTCGAGGACCCCGCGGTGCGGGCCCGGTTCGAGCAAGCCTGGGGGCGACCGCTCGATCCGAAGAAAGGCCTTACGGTGGTCGAGATCACCCAGGCCGCGCTCGAGGAGCGGGTCCGGGGCATGTACATCCTGGGAGAGAATCCCTTCCTCTCCGACCCCAACGTCAACAAGGTGCGCCGGGCCCTCGCCCAGCTCGACTTTCTGGTCGTGCAGGACATCTTCTTCACCGAGACGGCCGAGTTCGCCGACGTCGTGCTTCCCGCCAGCGCCTACCTCGAGAAGCTCGGCACCTACACCAACACCGACCGCAGGGTGCAGATCGGACGGCCCGCGCTCCGCATGCCGGGCGAGGCGCGGCTCGACTGGCAGATCATCTGCGAGGTCGGGACGCGCATGGGCTACCCGATGCACTACGAGTCGCCGCAGGAGATCTTCGAGGAGTTCGCGGCGCTGACCGACTCCTACCGGACGCTCCGCTACGAGAACCTGGGGGAGACCGGCAAGCTCTGGCCCAACCCGGACCCCGAGCACGAAGATGGACCGGTGGTGCTCTTCGGCGACGGCTTCCCCACCCCGAGTGGGCGGGCCCGCTTCGCGCCCGTGGAGTGGACGGCGGCGCGAGAGCTACCGAGCGACGACTACCCCATGGTGCTCAACACCGGTCGGCTGCTCGAGCACTGGCACACCGGCTCCATGACCCGGCGGACCCGCGTCCTGGACGCCCTCGAGCCGGAGGCGAGCGTCGGCATCCACCCCGACGACGCCGAGGCGCTCGCGATTCGCGACGGCGCGCGCGTCCGCGTGACGAGTCCCCGGGGCAGCATCACGCTGCGGGCGCGCGTCACGTCGCGCGAGTGCCCGGGTGCGGTCTTCATCCCCTTCCACTTCCGCGAGGCTGCGGCGAACCTGCTCACGATCGACGAGCTCGATCCCGACGGCAAGATCCCGGAGTTCAAGTTCTGCGCAGTGCGCGTGGAGCCCGTCGCCGACTGAGCGCGGCGACGCAGAGTCGCCGCCCGCTCAGCCGCGGAGCAGCGACTCCGCGTACCCGCAGGCCAGCTTCACGAATGCGTCGGTGATCAGGCGGGCCAGGTCGGTCTCGCGCCGCGTGTGGAGCCAGCCGAGGCCGACCAGGCCGCGCGCCATGATGAAGGTGGGGAGCTCGGCCAGGTGCTCGTCGGGAAGCTCCGCGACGGAGCGGTAGCCCTCGGTCCAGGCATCGAGCAGGCTCGGGAAGGCCTCGTCGTTGACGCTCGCGCTGAACAGCGTCGCCGGGTCGTACAGGTTCCAGCCGAACCCGCAGTCGTCGAAGTCGATGACGAAGGCTTCGCCCGCGTGGATGAGCACGTTGTCGGGCATGAAGTCGGCGTGGATCAGGCCGAAGCGATCTCCTCCACGGCCGAAGCGCCCCAGGCGCTCGAGGACTGCGCGGCGGGCCTTTTCGAGCAGCGCTCGCTGATCGACGTCGAGCGCGGCGAGGTCCTGAAAGCGTCCCCAGAGCGGCTCGTCGCCGAGCATGCCCCGCTCGTCCCAGCGTTGACGCGTGAACCCCGGGGGAGGGCTCCAGCCGCGGGAGTGGCGGTGCAGGCGGGCGTGAAGCTCGCCCAGCAGCGCATAGGCCTCGACCGACTGGGTCGCCTCGAGTGGCTCTCCGTCGATCCAGCTCAGCACGCTGCAGTGGCGAGGCTCCGGCACGCCGGACACGGAGACGGTCTGGACGCACTCGCCGTCGCGGCCGGGGAGGGCGTGCGGAGTGTGGAGACCGGAGCCGCGCAGGGCATCCATCCATGCGAGCTCGGAGTGGATCGAG
>CAZLBF010000422.1:0-8439 GCA_964557495.1 uncultured Myxococcales bacterium
GCGCGCGGTAGCCTGTACGCGCGTTAGACGCTGGCACGGGAGTTGCTCCACTGGCGCCGCGTCCGATGAACGAGCAAGCCCCATTCAGAGATAGAGAGCGGAAGCTGCATCGAGCGCAGCTCGCGGAAGCCCGCCTGCTCGCGATCCGGCGCCTGCAGCGACGCCGCCGCTTCCGCTACGCCGGAGCCCTCACCCTCGCGGCTGGAGTGGCCCTGGTGCTGGCCAGCAGCGGCAGCGGAATCGCCGGTCCGAGCGACGCGGCACCCACACGAGGGACCCGCTCCGCTCCGCTGGACGAGCTCTGGATTCGCGGCGCCATTCACCTGGTGGACGAATCCGGCCGCGAGCTCGCCGTGCTGGGCCGGGAGCAGCCCATCGGGCCGACCGTGCTCGGCCTGTACGCTCCCTCCCTGCCTGACCGCGACTCCGAGCAGACGCTCCGCCTGGCGACCTCCGACTCCGGAACGGCCCTGTCCGTGCGCACGGCAGACGGCGACTCCTCCGTCACGGTGATCGCCGGGTCGCGCGGCCCCGAGATGGAGCTCAAGCAGGGCAGTCGGCGCCGCGTGATCACCCACCTGAGCGAGGCCCCGCTCGCGGCAGCGACTCGCGGCCGGGCTCTGCCCGCCGTCGGTGCGGCACCTCCGGGCGGCCCCGAGATCGACCTGGCCGTGTCCGAGATCCAGAACATCGGCGGCGGCTTCATGGTGTCCGGGCTCTCCGCGACCGAGGAGGCGGGCGGCCTGCGCGTGAGCGGCCGCATGATCAACACGACCTCGGTCAAGCATCGCGCTCTGAGCTTCCGCATGACCCTGAACGGGCAGTCGGAGGTCTTCGAGATCGGCCTGATCTCACCCGGCAACAGCACCGGCTTCAGCGTCAAGCTTCCGGGCCCGAAGATGGCGAGCGCCGGCTTCGCGCGGATCGAGCTCCTGGGCTCGACCATCAACTACCTCGGCCACTCTCTCCGCGGCATCGACGGCGTCTTCAACGCCGGGCGGTAGCCCCCCGCTCCCGCACGCTCGCAGAGGAGCGGCGAGCGGGTCCCCGCGTCGCCGGGCCTCGCGTCCCTAGTCGCCTCCGTCGGACTCGGGCATGAGGATCCAGAGCACGATGTAGACGAGGATCCCGGGGAAGGCGGCGGAGAGGATCGAGACCAGTACGTAGAGAACCCGGACCAGAGTGGGGTCCCAGCCGAGCCACTCGGCAAGACCACCGCACACCCCAGCGACAATCCGGTTCGTCAGAGAGCGATGTAGCGGCATCCCACTCCAGTCTAGCGGGGCGCCGGCGGGGCGCTATCTCCAGTGCGAGTAGAAGTCGACCGTCACCCGGCTCGCGAGCGTGTGGATGAGCTCTCCGTAGGCGCTCTCGGGATCGTTGGCACCCACCGAGATCGGGCCGCGCGAGATGAGGTCCACGTAGGCGACCTGCGCCTTGGTCTTGGCGCCACTCGTCCACACGGTCGCTCCGCTCTCGGTCTCGACAATGCGCGTGCGGAGTGACCCCTCGACCTCTGCCCGCAGGCTCATGGACTTGACGAGCGTCGTGATCTTGAGGTTGGGCTTCACGGCCTCCAGCTCGAGGTGCCCGGCGAAGACGGCGTCGACGCCCCACTTGCGGCCGATGGCACGCATCGCCTCGAAGTCGAGCGAGTCGTGCTCGATCGCCCGGAGCACCTGGCGCTCGCTTCCGAGCTCGAGCATGCGCACGCCGGCCTGTGCCGCATGCACGCGCTCCATGAACTTCTGCGTGGTGTACGCCGAGATGTCGCTGCTGTCGTTCGACGTGAAGACGATGATCCCCACGGTGTCATATTGGCTCAGGTCCACTCTAGGCGGGACCAGCACCTTGTTGGAGGCGCAGCCGGGCAGGATGGCGAGAGCCGTTGCAAGACAATAGAGGGCAAGTTGCCGCCTCATGGTATCTCCTCGTCAGTCGGACCCATATCGGCCAGACGCGACCGGCACCTTAGGTCGGGAGTGGACTCCAGGGGCGAGGCCGAGCAGGATGTTGCGCATGAGTGACGGGAGCGCCGTGTACCGGGAGCGGCTGGCTCGAATCCGCAGCACGGTCGCGCTCGAGCCCGTGGATCGCATTCCGTTCGTGTTCATGGGCAGCGCCTTCGCGCCGCGCTACCTGGGCGTGTCGATCGCGGCGTTCTGCGCCGATCCCGAGCTTCGCGTCGACGTCACCCTGGAGGCGATGGACCGCCTGGGCGGCCACTTCGACGGCATCAACATGCTTCCCGCCGGACGCATCAGCGCCGCCCTGAGCAGCATGTGGCTGTCGCGCGTCGCGGTACCCGGCCGCGACCTGCCCGAGGACAGCCTGTGGCAGGTGGACGAGGCCGAGGTCATGAGCGTCGACGACTACGACGCGATCATCGAGCAGGGCTGGTCCAGCTTCCTGCGGGGCTACATGCCGCGCGTCATCGACGTGGCCGAGCTCGACGCCAACCGCTCATGGCTGGGTGCCAACCTCGAGACCGTGGTGCGGCGATTCCGCGAGAGCGGCTACGTTCCCGTCTCCTGCGGTGCGACCACGATCCCCTTCGAGTGCCTGTGCGGCGGGCGCTCCATGCAGGAGTTCTATCTGGATCTCCACCGCATTCCCGACAAGGTGAAGGCCGCGCTCGACGCAATCCAGCCCGACCTGATCCGGGCCGGCCTCGAGACCGCGCGTCGCTCCGGCGTACCCGCGGTCTGGGTGGGTGGCTGGCGGGCGGCCAGCGCCATGCTGTCTCCGAAGATGTGGAACGAGTTCGTGTTCCCCTACTACTTAGAGCTGGTCCAGCGCCTCGCCGAGCGGGAGATCGTGTCGGTGCTGCACTTCGACCACGACTGGACTCGCGACCTCTCTCGGCTGCGCGAGCTACCGGCCCGGAGTTGCATCCTGAACCTGGACGGCTGGACCGACATTCGCCGCGCCAAGGAGATCCTGGGCGACCACATGGCAATCATGGGTGACGTTCCGGCTCCGCTGCTCGCCACCGGAACCCCCGACGACGTCTACGGCTACGTGCGCGACCTGGCGCGCGACGTCGGACCGACCGGCCTGATCCTGTGCCCCGGCTGTGACGCCCCCATCGACGCCAAGCCCGACAACATGCAGGCGTTCGTCGCCGCAAGTCTAGACTTCGGAAGCGCTGGCTAGCGCTGCCCTCCCCTCCCGTCCCCCAAGCCGCGCCGACCAGGTCACGCGCTACGTCGACGCGGCGGCTCAGTCAGGTGAGGACCCGGCGCAGACGACCATGAGGGGACGCATGAGCTTGGATGCGATGCCCGTAGCGCCTGTCCACGTCGGTGTCCTCACATAGAATTAGTGGTGAGAAGACGCACTGCGTGGCGATCGAAGTGCACATTCGTTGCGGCGTCTGCCGACGCACGACTCGCCGCGGTCAGGAACAGACCGCAGCAGGCCGATGTCGCTCTTGGCGCGGGTGCAATGGCCCGCGCACACGATCCGAAAGACACCCGACGGAGTCCGACGTTGAACAAGAAGCTCCGAACTGTCGCCGTCTGGACACTGCTGGTGCTGGTGTTCATGGCGGGATTCCAGCTGCTCGGCTCCCGAACGCTTCCGTATGGCGGCTTCGACATCTTTCTGGAACACGTCGAGAGGGAGGAGATCGAGAGTCTCCGACTCGTCGACAACGAGATTCGGGTCGAGCTTCGGAACGGCTACGCCTACCGCACACTCGGGCTCGTCGATGACGACCTCACACGCCGGCTCTCCGATCAGGGTGTGATCGTGGCTTGGGGCGAGGAGTCCAGCGCCCTCGAGACGATGCTCTACATAGCGGTCCCCGTGCTGCTGCTCATCGCCGTGGTGATCTTCATCTTGCGGAAGATGCAGGGTGGCACCATGAACGCACTCGAGCTTCGCAAGAGCCGCGCCCGCCTCATCTCGGAAGAGGGAGGAGTCTGCTTCGACGACGTGGGCGGGTGTGAAGAGGCGAAGGAGCAGCTCCGCGACCTCGTCGACTTCCTCAAGGAGCCGGAGCGCTGGTCCAGTGCGGGAGTGCGCCTGCCGCGCGGTGTCCTGCTCGAAGGGCCACCGGGCTGCGGAAAGACCCTGCTCGCGCGCGCCGTGGCGGGCGAGACGGATGCGCGCTTCTACTTCGTGTCGGCGTCCGAGTTCGTAGAGATGTTCGTGGGCGTGGGCGCGGCGCGGGTGCGCGACATGTTCGAGATCGCGGCGAAGGAGGCTCCCGCGGTGATCTTCATCGACGAACTGGATGCCGTCGGACGGCGCCGCGGCTCGGGGCTCGGTGCCGGCCATGACGAGCGCGAGCAGACCCTGAACCAGGTCCTCGTCAGCATGGACGGCTTCGAGACGCATGACCGCGTGGTCGTGATCGGCGCGACGAACCGGCCCGACATCATCGACACGGCGCTCCTGCGCCCCGGTCGCTTCGATCGACGCGTGCAGATCCCGTCGCTCGATCGCGACGCACGCCTGGAGGTCCTGCGGATCCATACGCACAACAAGACGCTCTCCCCGGAGGTGTCGCTCGAATCGCTGGCCGATCGCACGCAGGGATTGAGCGGGGCGGACCTCGAGAGCCTGGCGAACGAGGCGGGCCTGCAGGCCGTGCGGCGGGCGCGGCGGCGCGCAGAGGGAGATGCCTCCGCAACGGACCGCATCGGAGTGGAAGACCTCGAGTACGTCCTGGCGTCCGGGAGCCGGGCCGGACGCTTCGACCGCGTGGATGCGCTGCTGATCGAGTCGACGACGCAGCTCGCACAGCCGACCGGACGCGCCGTCGTGCGGGTCAAGCTCGACGACGGCGACACGGTCGAGGGTGAGCTCGTGTGGGCCGATGCCGGATTCCTGAAGCTGCGCGCCGAGCATGGAGCCGAGACGATCATCCCGAAGCTGCGCGTGAAGACGATCGAGGCGGCGGCGGGAACCGAGGATGCAGCACCCGGGGAGATCCGCCCCGACGCATGGGCATCCCACACGCCCGATCTGGCCTGACCGTGCTCGACTTCGGTCCGGGCTGGCTCGGCGAGCGGATCACCCTGCTCGTGCCGCTCCTGCTCTCCCTGAGCGTGCACGAGTGGGCTCACGCATGGTGTGCCTGGCGACTCGGCGACGACCCCGCGGCGCGCCTCGGTCGTCTGACCTTGAACCCCCTCGAGCACATCGATCCCTTGGGAACGCTGCTGCTGCCGCTGCTCGGCGTTCCCTTCGGCTGGGCCAAGCCGGTGCCGATCGAGCCGCTGCATTTCCATCGCGGCGTGAGCCTCCGCACGGGCGTTGCGCTCACGGCCGCCGCCGGACCCGTGTCGAACCTGTGCATGGCCGCGCTCGCCGCAGCCGGGCTCGCCGCGCTGGCCGCGACCATTCCCGGAGCGCTCGTCGGCGGCGGGGCGCTCCCGCGGCTGCTCGAGCTGCTCGTGCTGCTCAACGTCCTGCTCGCGATCTTCAACCTGATCCCGATCCCGCCTCTCGACGGGAGCCGCATCGCCGATGCCGCAATGCCCGAAGCGCTCCGCCCGGCCTGGCTCGCTCTCTCGAGCCTGGGCCCCGCGGGGCTGATCGTCGTGATCCTGGTGCCGGCCCTCTGCGGCGTGCCTCTCTTCGCCTGGCCCATCGAGCGGGTCCAGCAAAGCCTCGCCTACCTGATCGCAGCCGTATCCGGCTGAAGCGGCCGCGCGCCGCGGGCGGGACTCAGCGGCTCTGGAAGGACTCCTCCCAGTTCTGCCCGTCGAAGAAGCCGAGCTCGAGCTGGTCCACGTCCACGTCCTCGAGGCAGCGGACGTTGACGGTGACCTTGTCCGGGTCCGATCGAGCGATGCGGAACGGCGAGATGCCACAGGTGCGACAGAAACGGTGCTTCGCGGTGTGAGTTCCGAACTCGTAGGTCGCGATGGCCTCCTCGGACGTGAGCAGGCGAAAGCTCTCCGGCGGGATGGCCCAGTGGATGTACGCCGACCGGGCGCAGATCGAGCAGTTGCAGACGGACAGGCCCTCGAGCTCGCCGCTCGCCTCGATCTGGATCGCGCCACAGTGACAGGCACCCCGGTACGTCGGCATCGCACACCTCCCTCTGCCCGGGGATTCTAGCCGGAGTGCGGAGGCGGTGGAGATCGAGGTACTCTCCCGGCGATAGACGGAAGGGCCTGGCCCGGCCCACGCACAGGAGAGACGCATGCCCCCCGCCGCTCTGCGAATCGGAACGCTCGGCGCCGCGAAGATCACCCCGCCGGCCCTCATCCAGCCTGCCGCTCGGTGCGCTCGGGCCGAGCTCGTGGCCGTGGCCGCGCGCGACGGCGAACGCGCTCGCGCGTTCGCCGCGCGGCACGAAATCCCGTCGGTCGAGGAGAGCTACCGGGCGCTGATCGAGCGGCGGGACGTGGATGCCATCTACAATCCGCTGCCCGCGGCTCTGCACGCCGAGTGGACGCTGCAGGCGCTCGATGCAGGCAAGCACGTGCTCTGCGAGAAGCCGTTCGCCGGGAATGCGGGCGAGGCCGAGCGGATGGTTCGACGCGCCGACGACGCGGGACGCGTGCTCATGGAGGCCTTTCACTACCGCTACCACCCCCTGATGGTGCGACTCCTCGAGCTCGTCGAGCAGGATGCGATCGGCGAGCTGCGGCGCATCGACGCCACCTTCTCGGTTCCGATCGACGATACGAACGACATCCGCTATCAGCTCGCGCTCGGTGGGGGCGCGCTGATGGACCTGGGCTGCTACCCGGTCCACTGGGTGCGGACCTGCGCGAAGGCCGAGCCGCAGGTCGCCGAAGCCGAATGCGTGACCGGGCCTCCGGGCGTGGACGTCACGACGACCACCGAGCTGCACTTTCCCGGTGACGTCACCGCGCGCGTGCACTGCTCGATGGCGCCGGGAGTCCAGCTGCAGGCCTCGCTCGAGATCGAGGGCACCCGGGGCACGATCTCCGCGCTCAATCCGCTGGCCCCCCATCTGGGGCACAGCCTGCGCGTCCGGACCGCGGAGGGCGAAACCGAAGAGCAGGTGTCGGGCAACACCACCTACGACCACCAGCTCGAAGCGTTCGTGGCCGCGGTGCTCGACGGAGGTCCGATCCTCACCGGCGGCAAGGATGCGATCGAGAACATGCGAGTGATCGACGCCATCTACACGGCAGCCGGGCTGCCGCTCCGCGGCGACAGCACGGCGTAGCGATGGCGAAGGACGAGCTGACCCACCGCGAGCGCGTGCGGCTGGCCCTGGCACACGAGACCACGGATCGGGTCCCGATCTCGCTGATCTGCTCCGGCGTCCACCAGCCCACGTTCGGCGAGCTGGACGCGCTCCTGCAACGCGAGAAGGGCGTCGGCATCGCCGACTACTTCCGGGCCGTGCTCGACGTCGACGGGGTGCTTCCCCACTACGTCGGGCCGCCGCTGGTGCACGGGACCGACCTCTGGGGAGTCAAGAGAAAGACGGTCGACTTCGGTCTGGGCGCCTATCACGACGAGATCGACGAGCATCCGCTGGGCGGCGCGAGCAGCATCGACGAGCTGATGGCCCATCCCTGGCCCACGACCGACTGGTTCGACTACTCCGTCATCTCGGAAGGGATCAAGCGACGCAAGACCGTTGCAGACAAGTGCCTGATCAGCGGCTGGGGAAGCATCTTCGAAGCGAGCTGGTACATGAGGGGCTTCGAGCAGACCCTGATGGACCTGGTGATTGATCCCGAGCTGATTCAGTTCATCTTCGAGAAGGTCACGGACTTCCAGGTGGCGCATCATGAGAAGATCCTGCAGGCGGGAGACGGCGAGATCGACCTGATCTTCACCGCGGACGACCTCGGCACCCAGAGAAGTCTCGTGATGTCGCGCGAGACCTGGGAGCAGAACATCAAGCCCCACCACCGGCGCCTGAACGACACAATCCATCGCTACGGTGCGACATCCATCTACCACAGCGACGGTGCGATCATGGACGTCGTTCCGGGCCTGCTCGACATGGGGATCGACGTGCTTCAGGCCCTGCAGTTCGACGCCGAGCGGATGGACGCGAACGTGCTGAAGGAGCAGTACGGTGACCGGCTCTGCTTCGAAGGGGGCATCAGCGTTCAGAAGACCCTGCCCTTCGGCACACCGGAGGAGGTCCGGCAAGAGACGCTGGACAGGATCCGGGTCCTGGGTCGAGGCGGCGGCTACATCCTGGGGCCGTCCCACGCAATCCAGGCGGGGACGCCGGCGGAGAACATCTTGACGATGTTCGAGACTGCTCTCGAAGCGCGTCCTACCTGAGCCCCGGCGCCGCGCCGCCGAGACATGCCTGTGCCCATGAGATATCCTCCGCGAGCGAAAGGAGATCGTCATGCGGGGACAGACGTTCACCCTGAATCGCTTCATCATCGAGGAGCAGCGGCAACACCCCGAGGCACGCGGAAATCTCACGGCCCTGCTCGAGGCCGTCGCCTTCGCCGCCAAGGTCATCAGCCTCGA
>CAZLBF010000423.1:0-5167 GCA_964557495.1 uncultured Myxococcales bacterium
TGCTGCGGCTCAATGTGCCCGCGTCGCAGGGGCCGCTCGTCGAGCTGCTCGAGGTGCAGGCGGAGTACACCGACCTGGATGGCCGTCGCTGCGAGCTGCCGGCCGGGCGCCTCAGCCTGCCGGTCGTTCCGGCGGACGTCTGGGAGGCCTGCGCCGAGGATGAGACCGTCGCGCGGCGCACCGATGAGCTGGCGGCTGCTGCACTGCAGAGTCGGGCGCGCGCGGCGGCGCTCGACGGTGACTGGGATCAGGTCGACGCGCTCCTGGGCGATGCTCGCAGGGTCGGGCAGCGGAGCCCGTGGGCATCGGAGATCGTGACGGAGCTCCAAGATCTGGCTGCGCAGCGCGACCAGCTGCGCTTCTCCAAGGAGGCGCACTACTCGCAACGGCGCATGCGGTACGGGGCCCGCTCTCCGCGCTTCGACTCGCTGAGTCCGCTACACGACGCCGATGCACCCTCCTACCTGCGCCGGAAGGGGCGACAGGGCCGGCGCTCCGGACGGGAGGGCAAGCGATGAGCGCGATTCGTGACTTCTTGGACGGAGTGCATCTGGGTCCGCGCCAGGCGTACAAGCAGCTCACGCTCTGGCCCCTCGTCGGTGGCTCCCGTCGAGGCTCCGGCGTCCTCTACGTGTCGCTCGCCGACGCGCTCGAGCAGGGCTCCCTCCGCGTCGACGAGGTCAGCGCCGGGGGACAAGTTCCACACGTGCGCGTTCGGAACGAGGGCGACGAGGCGGTGCTGGTGCTCTTCGGGGAGGAGCTGCGCGGCGCCAAGCAGAACCGGATCGCCAACGCGAGCTTCCTGGTCGGCGACCGCAGCGACGTCGTGATCGACGTGTCGTGCGTCGAGCAGGGCCGCTGGGGCGGCCGGTCCAGCTGGGGCGCGGGCCGTGCGCGCTTCGACACCAGCCACTCCCTCATCTCGAGCTCGGTACGACGCAAGATGGAGAGGAAGGTGGCCGCCGCCCGCGACGCGGGCCGCGGCTTCGACGCGGACCAGGCAGAGGTCTGGGGCGAGGTCGAGCGCAGGATCGAGACCTCGCGAGCCATCTCGCCGACCCGCGCCTACGCGGACTACCTGGGATCGCGGGCTCGCGACCTGGACGAGGTGCGCCGCGCCTTCCAGCCCGTCGACGGACAGCTCGGCTTCGTGGCGATGATCGGGGATGCCGTGGTTGGAATCGAGGCGATCGGCCGACCCGAGGTCTTCGCCTCCTGCTTCGAGCGACTCGTGGACGGCTACGCGATCGACGCCATCGATCACGCCTCGATGCGCGAGAGCCTGGGAGATGCCGCCTTCGCGACGCGCTTCTGCGAGCCGGAGCCGTTCCTCGAAGCTCTGAGGAGCGCACCGGCCCGCGCCGCGCCGTCTCTCGGTCTCGGCCAGGACCTCCGCATCGACGGCCCCGAGGTCGAGGGCTGCGCCCTCGAGGCGGGTGAGCTCATCCATCTGAGCGCGTACCCGCGCCTGACGCCGGATCGAGGCCGAGAGCGGGACGAGGACTCGCCCCGGGACGAGTTCGGTCGCGTGCTGGAGCGCCTGAGAGCCCGACGCCGCCGGTAGGACCGGGCCGAGAGGGGGTCGCTAGAGCGAGCCCAGCACGGGCTCGCGGCGACCGCGCGGCTTCTCGAAGAGAATCTGGGCCACGGTATTCGCGCGCTCCGCGAAGCCGCCCTCGCAGTAGCAGAGATAGAACTCCCACATGCGGAGGAAGCTCTCGGGAAGGCCCAGGTCGCGGATCCGATCCAGGTTCTTGAGCATGCGCTCGCGCCAGCCCGCGAGCGTGCGCACGTAGTGCGCGGTCAGGTCCTCGAGATGGATCAGGCGCAGGTCGGTCTCGCGCCTCACCGACCCGGTGATCGCTCCGAGCGAGGCAAGCTGGCCGCCCGGGAAGATGTAGCGCTTGATGAAGTCCACGTTCCGCACCGACTGCGCGTAGCCCTGGTCGGGTGTCAGGATCGCCTGCAGCAGCATCAGTCCGCTGGGTCGCAGGCGCTCGCTGCAGGTCCGGAAGAACTGGTCGAAGTAGCGGTGTCCGACCGCCTCGATCATCTCGATCGATACGAGCTTGTCGTAGGTGCCTCGCGTTTCGCGGTAGTCCTCGAGGCGAACGTCGACGCGGTCGGCGAGGCCGGCTCGGGCCACGCGCTCGGAAGCGAGCACGTGCTGCTCGCGCGACAGTGTGATCGTCGTGACGCGGCATCCGTAGCGCCCCGCCGCGTGGAGTGCGAAGCCGCCCCAGCCGCCGCCGATCTCGAGCACGTGGTCTTCGGCGCCGAGCTCCAGCTTCTTGCAGGCGCGGTCGTACTTGGCGATCGAGGCCTCCTCGAGACTCGCCTCCGCGTTCTCGAAGATGGCGCACGAGTAGGTCCAGCTCGGGTCGAGGAAGAGCTCGAAGAAGTCGTTCCCCAGGTCGTAGTGCGCGGCAATGTTGCGCCGGCTTCCGGAGCGCGAGTTGCGCCGCAGGGCGTGCAGCCCGCGCAGACCGATCCGGACCAGGCGTGACGCACGCCCGTTCATGCCGTAGAAGAGATCCTGGTTGCGGGCGACGATCCGCACGAGAGTGGTGAGATCGTCCGCCGTCCAGTCGCCGTCGATGTATGCCTCGGCCACGCCGACGGCTCCGCGCAGTGCGATCGCGCGGTAGAGCGCGGGGTCCTGAACCGTGAGGGTGGCGCGCAGCGAATCTTCGGATTCGCCCGCCCCGAACGAGTCGACGCGGGCTTCCTCCACGAGGTCGATGCGGTCCTCGCGCAGCCGCGAGAGCAGGGCGTGGAAGCCTCGCCGCGCCAAGCGGTCGAGCCATTCCGTGCGCGGTCGGCCCGGATTGGGTTCGCCTTGGGACACGAGCCCCCCTTCCGGGTCCATCATACCCCGAGAGGTTACTCCGCGGCCACGGAAACGTGAACGAGCAGTCACTCGAGCCTGCCGCGGACCCGCCTCGCGGCGATCTCGGCCGGCACGAAACCCGCAGCGATCCACTCCATGCTCGGGCATCTCGTCGCGGCTCTTCTGCCTCTCTGCCTTCCGGCAGCCGCTCGCGCACAGGGCCCGGCCGAGGTTCCGATCTACGCGATCCAGGGGGCGGGGCACCGCTCGCCGTTCGAGGGGATCGCCGTGCAGACGACGGGAGTCGTCACGGCCGTGCGCACGAACGGCTTCTTCATGCAGGACCCCGAGGGCGACGGGAATCGGGCCACCTCCGACGGGATCTTCGTCTTCACCGGGGGATATCCCGCGGTCGACGTCGGCGACGCTCTGCGGGTGAGTGGCCCGGTGTCGGAGTTCAGCTTCGGTGGTCCCTCGGAGGGAAACCTCTCGGTCACCGAGCTCGCTCTTCCGGCGATCTCGCGACTCTCGACCGGGAATGCGCTCCCCTCCGTTGCGATTCTCGGAGCCTCCGGTCGCGCCCCGCCGACCGAGATCATCGACGACGACCGCCTCTCCTCCTTCGATCCCGACGTGGATGGCATCGACTTCTACGAGAGTCTCGAGGGGATGCGGGTCCGGGTCGACGGGGCGGTGGCGATCGCCCCGTCGAATCGGTTCGGCGAGATCTTCGCACTGCTCGACGGCGGGGCCGGCGCAACGGGACGCAACGCGCGCGGGGGAATCACGCTGAGGCCGGGTGACTTCAATCCCGAGCGAATCCAGATCGACGCCGCTCTGACGCCGCGCGTCGACACGGGAGATCGGCTCGGCAGCCTGACGGGCGTCGTGGGCTACAGCTTCGGGGCCTACGAGGTGCTGGCCACCGGGAGCTTGACGGCGGAGAGCGGCGGCCTCGCCCCCGAGCGGACGGACCTGGAGGCGACCCCCGAGCAGCTCACCGTCTCAAGCTACAACGTCCAGAACCTGGATCCGGGGGACGGCTGGAGCCGATTCCTGGGGATCGGCTCGCAGATCGCCCGGCCGCTCGCCGGCCCCGACATCGTCGCGCTGCAGGAGGTGCAGGATGCGAGCGGCCCGCTCGATGACGGTATCACCGATGCGGGCGAGACCTACCGGATGCTGATCGACGCGGTCGTCTCGGCCGGAGGTCCGCGCTACGAGTTCGCCGACGTGGCGCCTCCGGATGGTGCGGACGGCGGCCAGCCCGGGGGCAACATCCGCGTCGGATACCTCTACAACCCGGAACGCGTGCAGGTTGTCGAGGGTTCGATGCAGCGGCTAGTCGACATGGACGGCGACGACGCCTTTCGGCGCAGCCGCAATCCCCTGCAGCTGACCTTTAGGTTCAACGGATACGAGGTGACGCTCATCAACAACCACCTGACCTCGAAGTCCGGGAGCACGCCGCTGTTCGGGTCGGTCCAGCCGCCGACCGACGGAGGCGTGGAGCGGCGCAACGAGCAGGCGCAGTTCCTGAACGACTACGTGGACGACCTGCTCGCGCTCGAGCCCGACGCCAACCTGATCGTGCTCGGCGACCTGAACTCGCTCTCGTTCGAGAGCCCGCTCTCGATCCTCGCAGGCGACCCACTCGATCCGGTGCTCTTCAACCTGGCCCCGTCACTGCTCCCGCCGACGGAGCTCTACTCGTTCAGCTTCGACGGGAACTCGCAGCTGCTCGATCACCTGCTGGTGAGCTCGAGCCTCTTCTGCGGTGCGACTCCCCAGCTCGACATCGTCCACCTGAACACGGAGTTCCTCGATCGCTCCAGCGACCACGATCCGCTGGTGGCGCGCTTCCTCCTCGCGATACCGGAGCCGCACGCGCTCCCCCTCGTGGCGTTCGGCCTGATCGGTGTGCTTGCCTGCGGGAGGCGAAGGCGCGCGAGCGCAGGCTGACTGCTGTCTCCGCGGGAACCCCCGCTAGCTCTGGTGGGCCAGCTTCTGCGCGTGCTTCACGTTCTCCGCTTCTGCGATCAGGATGACGTCTTCCGCGATGTTGGTCGCGTGGTCGCCCACTCGCTCGAGGTTCTCGGCGATCAGGATCACGTCGACGCGCTGCGAGGCGCTCTGCGGGTCGGCCTGCATGGCCTCTATGGCCTCCCGGACCAGGCGGTCCTGCAGCTCGTCCAGAAGGTCGTCCGCCGCGAGCACGGTGCGCGCCTTCTCGGAGTCCCGGTCGCTGAAGCAGTCCAGCGCCAGGCGGACCTGGCGCTGCGCAGCTTGGCCCAGCTCCGCGAGACCGGGGGGCAACGGAAAGCCGCCGCCTTCGCC
>CAZLBF010000424.1:0-4989 GCA_964557495.1 uncultured Myxococcales bacterium
CCGCTGGTACTGGTCCGTGGCCGAGCGGAGCCGACTGGGCCGCCTCGATCTGCGCGGCGCCCGTCGCACGATCGTCCGGCGTACTCTCGAGCGGCTCGGCGTCGGCGCCGCCGAGATCGGCGACGCTCTGGCGGACACCTACACGGCGCTCCGCGAGGAGCGGGTGACGCTGTTCCCCGACACGCTCGAGGTGCTGCGGGCGCTGCGTGCCAAGGGTCAGCGCACGGCGCTGCTCACGAACGGGAGCGGCAAGTTCCAGCGCGGCAAGATCGAACGCTTCGAGCTCGGGTGTTTCCTGGATGTCGTCGTGATCGAGGGGGAGTTCGGAGTCGGGAAACCCCACGAGCGCGTGTTCCGCCACGCCCTCGAGTCGCTCGCCGCGAAGCCGGCCGACACCTGGATGGTGGGCGACGACCTGCACGCCGACATCGAGGGGGCGCAGCGGCTCGGGATCCACGCGATCTGGATCGATCCGTCGGGAGCGGGTCTGCCTTGCGAGGCGCCGGTTCGCCCCGATCGCACGATCCGCTCGCTCAGCGAGCTGATCTGAGATCGAGCTCGACCGTCAGACTCGACGCGTAGCGCTCGAAGCCGAGCCGCTCGGCGATGCGCAGGGCGGGTCGGTTCTGCTCCGAGGTCTGCCACTGGAGGATCAGCTCTCGCTCGAGCGCCCGCTCCGCCGCGGCACTCGCCGCCTCTCGTCCCAGGCCCTCGCCCCGGTGCCGCGGGTGCGTGACGACACCGAGGTGGGCCACGCTTCCGAGGAGCGTCTCGTAGCCCGCCGCGGCCAGCAGGGAGTCGGACTCGAAGATCCCCGAGATGGACGGCCGGTCGGGATCCAGGTTCCCCCGCTCCCACTCCTCGCGAGCGACCGCTTCGCGGAGCCGCTCGAGTGCCGGGCGGTCGGCCGGACCGAGCAGCCGCGCCCGGTCGCTCCCTCGCGCGACAAAGGACGACCCGTCGGCGTAGCCGAGATACGTGGGTCCGATCACCTCGCCTGCGGCGGAGGCCAGTGCGCGGGTGAGGAACGAGGCCTCGGCCACGTCGGCGGCGCGCAGACCGCGCACCGCCTCGCGCAGCAGGTCGGCGAACGCAGCGGGTACCGAGAGAACGACCGCGTCGCCGCGTCGCAGCAGGTAGACGCCGCGATAGTCTCCGAGCCCCGCGTGAGCCATGACGGTGACGTCGTTCGCCGACAGCGGACGGGGAGCGCAACCGAGGCACTGGGCCCAGAACTCGTCGATCCTCTCGCGCGTACGCGGCTGCACCGGATCAGGCGAGCGCCGTCTCGATGTCGTCGGCGGCGCGGAAGCCGGAGCGCGCGGCGCTCTCGAGATCCGGCCCCACCAGGTAGTCGCCGGCCAGTGCGATGCGTCGCGTTCCGAGGCGCCGCGACTGCTCGCGGCGGAGGCTCGCGACCGCGCGGTAGTGGCCGACGTCGAAGCGGGGGCGCGCCGTCCGGTACAGGCAGGTCGCCTCGATGCGGCTCCGGATTCCGGGAAGCGCTCGCTCGGCCCCGCAGAGCAGCGCCTCGGTCGGGCCCCGCTCGTCGTCGGGTGCGTGGACCGACGGCGAGTGCGACCGACCGACCAGCAGCAGGACCCGCTCGCCGGCCCCTACGATGCCGGCGAGCAGGCCTCGCTCGCTCCCTGGAATCCAGCTCAGCGAGTCCGCTTCCGCCGCGACATCGGTCGTCCGGACGGCCAGGATCACCCGGCGTGCATAGGCGATGCGGCCCAGCACGTCCGCCTCGAGCGGCGACAGGCCCGGCATTCGCGCTCGGACCCGGTCCCCGCGGAGCGCGATCACCGCGGCATCGCAGTCGACCTTCGAGCCGTCCTCCAGCTCCACGCCGCGGCCGTCCGACTGGACCGCCGCGACCCGCGCGTCCGCGCGCACGTCCGTGATCCGAGCCGCGAGCGCCTCTCGCAGGGCGGAGACGCCGCTCAGTCGCGAGAGCGACAGCCGGCCCGAGCGATCGAGCCACAGGAACAGCAGCAGTCGGCTGGTCGCTTCCGCGTCCAGGCCGAACCCGATGTCGACGAGGGCTTCGAGCGAGCGATGCGCGCGGCGCCGGCCGAGGTAGACGCGCGCGAAGTCGCCGATGCTCCGGTCGTCGAGGCGGGCGCCCGTCTCCGGCTCGCACCGGTCCAGGATCGGCTCGAACCAGCGAGCCAGGCTCCCCAGGCGCTGCCGGCGCCAGGCATCCCACACGGGGGTTCCCCGGCCGACACCGAGTAGCCCCGTCCCGCGCAGCGACACGGGCCGGTGTCGCGTGCCGACGACTTCCGCGCCGCCGTCGAGCGCCCGCTCCCGGATCGACCCCCCGAGCTCCGTCTGCCCGATCAGCTCGTCCAGTGCCGGGTGCCGACGTGGCACCAGGTGAAGCTCCGGCTCGAGCTCGGTCTCTCCGAGCGAGACGCGCGCGGGCTCTTCCGCCTTGCCGGAGCCGAGCAGCGTCACGCGGGAACCGCGCTCCTCGAGGCGTGCGGCAGCCGCGAGGCCGGCCAGGCCCGCGCCGACGACCGCGACGTGGCGTCCGGTCATTCTGCGGGCTCGACCCGGACCTCGACGCCGATCTCGCGCCCCACCTCGTCGAGCGCGCTCGAGAAATCGGCCGCCTTGACGGAGTCGGGAACCTCGACCAGCAGCGACATGCGATAGATCGCGGACCCGCTCGGCGAAGGCTGGGTCTCCGAACGCAGGTCGGCGATGTTGATCGAGAGATCCGCGAGCAGGCGACAGATCCGGGCGACGATGCCGGCCCGGTCCTCCCCCTCCGCCGCGACCCGTGCCAGGCGCGAGCCGGCTGCCGGCACCGGCGGTCGGGGCTGCCCCTCGAGCGGTCGCAGGAACACGGTCAGGCGGTTCTCCCACTCGAGTCGCCGAGCGCCGTCGGAGAGCCGCTGCTGCAGGTCGTCTGCGGACCCCGAGCAGAGAAAGATCGCCGCGAACTCGTTTCCGAGCAGCGTCATGCGCGAGTCCTCGAGATTCGCCTCGCAGTCGAACACGAGCTGGGCCAGGTCGGCGACGATGCCGGGACGGTCGCGACCCACTGCGGAGAGGATGAACCAGTGACGCACGGCGGACTCCAGATCAGATTCCCGCCGGGTGACCGACAGAGGTTGCCGGCCCTCCCGGACGGCGCGACGACGCGCGCATGGGTAGAGCGCGCATTGTAGCGACAACCGGGGTCGCCTCACTCATCGAGTAGAGGTCCGCGCGAGGGCGGAGCCAGACGAGAGAAAGCCCGGGCCGGATCCTCGCGCTAGCGAGGGGAGGGGTATCCGACCCGGGCACTCCCGAAGTCCCGGGCAACCGTCGCCCGGAACCGCCCCCGTATCGAGCAACCCGTGTGCCAATCCCCGCGCTATGTGCAGATCCCGTTGCACTGCCCCGAGTTGCCTCGGCGACCGCCCCTCGCCCGCCCGGACCGGGTCTTCTCGGATGCGCAGGCCACACTTCAGGAGCGCGCAGCGAGGGACCCAATTTGTCGCGCCAGTGCCGCGGCGCGGCACGGGGTCGCTCCGATCAGATCAGCTGGACGGTGGCGGTGCCCATGACGCGGGTCTCGCCCTGCTCGTTCTCGATGGTCAGATCGAGGTGGACGGCTCCCCGCTCCGGCTCGGTGTCGGTCACCACCCCCCGACAGACCGGCGCCGAGTCGGCCAGCACCGGAGCCCGGAACACGGTGTCGATTCGCTCGATCCGGCAGCCGGGCGCCCAGGCATGGATCATCGCCGCCAGGATGCCCTGGCTCATGATGCCCGGGACGATCGCGCCCGGCAGTCCCTCCGCGCGGGCCTTCTCGTGGTCCGTGAAGCGGTTGGCCTGCATCTGTGCGGTCTGCGCGAAGCGGACGATCTTCGCCAGGCTCACGTCGGGATGCAGGTCGGGGAGCTCGTCGCCGAGCTCGACGGGACCGAAGCTCGAGGCCGCCACCTCAGTCCTCCTGCCGCACCATGCGCCAGTCCACGACCGACACCTTCTCGCCCTGCTGGTTCTCGAACTCCATGCGATGCACGATGAAGGTCATCGGACCGCTCCGGCCGGTCTTCTGGTAGACCTCGGCGATCTTGCTGTGGCCGATCAGGGTGTCGCCCGCGCACGCCGGTCCGTGGACCGTGACGGTCTTGCCGCCGTCGAAGCCCCGGCCGTGCGGCCGCGGAAAGCTCTCGGGCAGCGTGCGCCGGCCGACGAAGCGCGCGGTGTAGGTGGGAACCGCCTGGAACTCGGGGTGTCCCGGATCCACGAAGCGCGGGTCGGTCTCTCCGCAAGCTTCTGCAAACGCGAGCATCTCGGCCTCGACAAGCTCGAACTCGGTGGTGTCGAACTCCTTGCCGACCCAGCCCCTCGCCTCGTCTATGAACGCCATGTCACGGCCTCGAAGCTCCCCTTTCGGAGCGCGCCGACGAGGTCATCCACGTCTCGGATCTCCCGGTCGAAGCGCGTCGCACAGATCCCGATCTTGCTCACCAGGTGGGCGTCGCTACCACCGATTCCGCGGTAGCCATGGCGGTCCGCGAGGTGCTGAGCCGCCTCGTCCTCTCCGGCGCGGCTGCCCCCGTTGTGGACCTCGATGATCTCGACGCCGTCCACCGCGCCGCGCTGCTCGTAGTGGGCACAGAGCCCCACGGTCGGTCGCCCCGGGTGGCAGGGCACCGCGACGCCTCCGCACTGCTCGGTCTTCTCGATCACCCGGGCGAGCGGCAGGTCGATGGCGGAGAAGTCGTAGGCGCTGCGCATCGCCTCGTTCACGCCGAACACGAGCACGTGTCCGTAATCCGTCTCGACCTCGCTCCCCTTCAGGATCAGCAGGCCGAACTCGTCTTCGAGCGCGCGGTAGTCGGACTCGTCGTCGAACTGGCGATGCTCGGTCAGCACGAAGCCGTCGATCGGGACCTGCCTCTTGCGGATCCACTGGCAGTAGGTCTCGACCCGCGCGCGGCCGTCATCCGACTTCACGGAATGCGAGTGCAGGTCGAGGAT
>CAZLBF010000425.1:0-6522 GCA_964557495.1 uncultured Myxococcales bacterium
TCTTCTCTGACAACTTCGACCACGGAACGGGCGGCGCCGAGATGTCGGTGCGCGCCCTGGCCTGGAACCTCGCGGAGCGCGGCCATCAGGTCGAGGTGCTGCAGCGAGATCGCGCCGTTCGGACCCACATGGACGGGCCCGTCCGGGTTCACAGCCATCCGTTGCCGATGCCGCGCCTGGTGAAGAACGCCGACCGCGACACGCTGCGCTGGAACGCCGCCTGGCGGCGGATCCTGGACGCGCACCTCGCCGAGCGTCCCGCAGATCTCGTCGTCACCCAGCAACGGCTGCTCGCGAGCAGCGTCGAGGTCGCCCGCGCGCGCGACCTGCCCGTGGTCGCCTTCGTGCGCGCCTACGGCATGTTCTGCCCCAACCAGTTCCGGCGCCGCGACCCGCTGCGAGACTGCGACCTCGCCTGCCGGGAGTGCTTCGGCTGGCATCAGCGGCTCGGGCGGGGCGCGATCCGGCGCAATCTCGAGGCCTACCGGCGCGGCCTCGAACACGCTTCGCTGGTGATCGCGAACAGCCGGTACGTGCAGCAGGTCATCCGCAAGCTGCTCGGCCTCGATGCCGCAGTCGTCTATCCGTTCACGGACCTCGATCGCTACCGGAGCGACGACGGCGCGCGCGATCGGGTGCTGTTCGTCAAGCCTCAGTACGTGAAGGGGCTCCCCATCGCCATCGAGATCGCCCGGCGCATGCCGGACACCCGTTTCCTGATCGCCGGCAAGCCGCGTCGCCGCGCTCTGCGAGCCTTTGGCCGGCTCCCCAACGTGGAGCTGGCGGGGTGGGTCTCGGACATGCGCTCGATCTACGCGCGAACCCGGGTGCTGCTCGGACCGTCCATCTGGCCCGAGCCGTTCGGTCGCGTGTTCGTGGAGGCGGGGGCCGCCGGGATCCCGAGCGTGGGGAGCGCGCGCGGCGGCATTCCCGAGGCGATCGGAGACGGGGGCCTGCTCGTGGAGCAGATCTTCGAGATCGACCGCTGGGTCGAGGCCCTGCGGCGGCTGGAAGATCCACAGAGCTACGCCGACCACTCCGCAAGGGCCCGGGCACACGCGCAGCGCTTCTCGCTCTCGCAGACCGCGCAGGACTTCGTCGAGAGCGTCCGTTCCGCCACGGGCGTCGCGCTCTGAGCCCACGCCCGGCGGGGCAGCGAAGCGGGCCTCCGCGCTAGAAGGGCCAGATGCGCGGGATCAGTAGGACTGCCGTGGCCCAGACGAGCAGGCTCAGCGGCAAGCCGATCTTGACGTAGTCGTTGAAGCGATAGCCGCCCGGCCCCATCACCATCAGGTTCGTCTGGTAGCCGATGGGAGTCGCGTAGCTGGCCGCCGCGCCCACCATGATCGCGACGACGAACGGCAGGCTGCTGATCTCGCCACCCAGGTCGGTGCTCAGGCGGGCCGCGGTGGAGACCGCAACGGGAAACATCAGAACCGCCGCCGCCTTCGCGTTGATGACGTTGGTGAAGAACATGGTGACGCCACACACGATCGCGAGGATCAGATGGGGCTGGTCCCCGGCGAAGCCGACCAGCCACCCGGTGATGCCCTCGGCCGCGCCGCTGGTCTGCATGGCGCGTCCGATGCCGACGGCGGCGACGATCACGATCAGCACCGGCCAGTCGACGTTCCGCAACGCCGCGGACGCGGAGGTGCAGCGCGTCAGGATCATGGCACCTGCGGCGAGCATCGAGGCGTTCAGCATGCTGAGGATGCCGCTCGTCACCGACGCCACCATCGCGGCGAGAATCAAGAGCGACAGCCAGGCTCGCTCGTGGCGCAGGGGAGCGGAGTCCTCGACCTGCGAGACCAGGAAGAAGTCGGGGCTGTTGCGGTGCTGCTCGGCGAACGACGCGCGCGCCTCGAGCAGCAGCGTGTCGCCCGGCCGCAGCACGATGTCGCCGATCTTCTGCTTGATGCGCTCGCCGTAGCGCGCAACCGCGATCACGGCCGCGTTGTAGTGGGTCCGGAACTGCCCGTCGCGGATCGTCCGCCCGACGACCGGGCAGGCCTCGGAGACGACCGCCTCGACCAGGCTGCGATTGGTGCGCGAGGCGTCCAGCTTGAAGATCTGGCTGGTCGCCGGCACCAGGCCCCGGATGCGCTGCAGGTCCACGACCGACTCCACGATCCCGGCGAAGAACAGGCGGTCCTCGTCGCGCAGCGCGACCTGTGAGGAGACGGCGGGCATCACCTGCCCTTCGCGCTCGATCTCGATCAGGTAGAGGCCCGGCAGGTGCCGCAGACCGGCCTCCTCGATCGTCTTGCCCGCCAGCGGGCTGCCCGCCCCGACCAGCATCTCGACGACGTACTCGCGCGCGTCGTCGAGCGGGCTGATAGCGGGGCGCCGGTCTGGGAGTAGCCAGCGTCCGACGAGAAGCAGGTAGAGGAAACCGACGACGGCACAGGGCACGCCGACCCACGCGATGTCGAACATTCCCATGCTGCGCTCGGCGCCGAACTCTGCGATCAACAGGCCGTTCACGACCAGGATCGTGCTGGTCCCGATCAGAGTGCAGGAGCCACCCAGGATCGAGGCGTACGACAGCGGGAGCAGAAGACGCGACGCGGCGATCTGGTACTTGCGAGCCCAGTCGTGGACGACCGGCAGCATGACCGCGACCAGGGGCGTGTTGTTCATGAAGGCGCTCAGCACGGCCACCGGGCCCATGATTCGCAGCTGCGCGGTCCGGACGGAGCGCGCGCGGCCGAGCAGCGGCTCAGTGATCCAGGTCATGGCTCCCGTCTCACGCAGCCCGGAGGCGACCGCGAACAGGATCCCGACGGTCACCATGCCGGGGTTCGCGAGGCCGCTGAGCAGCTCCGCTTCGCTGATGATGCGAAGCGTGAACAGGATGGCGAGCCCGCCGAGCAGGATCAGGTGAGGAGCGACGCGCGTGAGCGAAAGCAGCCCAATGACCAGCGCCAGCACGCCGAGCGTGATCCAGGCATCCGTTCCCATCGACTCCGCCCCCACCCCGCAGGCAATGGTCCTCGGGGAGGATAGGGGTCCCGCGACCTCACTCCAACCCCGAGCGCATCCGCTCCCGATAGCCCGCGAGCTCGCGCTTGACCACGGGTGCGAGCACGTAGAGCCCCAGGATGTTGGGGACGCAGATCAGGAACACCAGGGCGTCCGAGAAGTCGAGCACCGCGTCCAGCTGGATCATGCACCCGAGTGCTACGAATCCGCAGAAGACGCTCTTGAACAGCGCCTCCGACCCGCGTCCCCGGCCGAACAGGTACGTCCAGCCCTTCAGCCCGTAGTAGGACCAGGACACCATCGTCGACAGGGCGAAGAGCGTGGCGGCCAGTGCGAGCGGGTAAGGCGACCAGGAGAGGTTGCGCTCGAACGCGGCCGAGGTCATCTCGATGCCGCCGAGGCCGCTCGTGAGGCCCGGGTCGTAGAAGCTGGTCGTGATCACGACGAGGGCGGTCGCGTTGCAGATCACGACCGTGTCGAGAAACGGCTCGAGAAGCGACACATAGCCCTCGGTGATCGGCTCGGGCGTGCGTACGGCCGAGTGCGCGATCGTGGCCGAGCCGATCCCGGCCTCGTTCGAGAATACGGCGCGCTGGAAGCCGACGATGATGGCGCCCAGCGCCCCGCCGCTCACGCCCTGCGAGGTGAAGGCCCCCTCGAGCATCGCGCTGAAGGCCCACGGCAGCGCCTCGGCGTTCATCGCCAGAACCAGGCCCGCGCCGGCCAGGTAGAGCACGGCCATGAACGGCACCAGGCGCGCCGTCACCCGCGCGATGCTGCGGATTCCCCCGATGATGATGACGCCCACCAGGACCGCGAGCGCCGCGCCGACCAGCCACCCCTTGTCCGAGAGCGGGCTCGCAGCGCCGCCCGTCACGCCGACGATCTGCACGAAGGCCTGGTTCGACTGGAACATGTTGCCGATGCCGAGGCAGCCGATCACGATGCCCGCGGCATAGAAGAGGCCGAGGGCGCGGCCGATCCGCGGGAATCCGCGCTCGGCGAAGCCGCGCGCCAGGTAGTACATGGGGCCACCCGACACGCTCCCGTCTGCGTGCTGTCGCCGGTAGATCACGCCGAGGCTGCACTCCACGAACTTGGTCGACATGCCGAGCAGCCCCGCGACGACCATCCAGAAGGCCGCGCCCGGACCGCCGACCGAAACGGCCACCGCCACGCCGCCGATGTTCCCGATGCCGACGGTGCCCGAGACCGCCGTCGACAGCGCCTGGAAGTGCGACACCTCTCCCGGCCCCTCGCCGAGCCCCGGGTGACCTCGCAGCAGGGCGATCGCATGCCGGAAGCCGCGCAGATTGATGAAGCGAAAGCTCAGCGTGAAGTAGACGGCCCCGGCGACCAGCCACAGGACCACCAGCGGGACCTCGGTCTCACCGAACGGAATCGTGAAGAAGACCACGGCCGCCAGCGCGTCGGCGACCGGGCGCACCGCGGCGTCGATCGCGGCATCGATCCCGTCCACGCGGCTATCTCACCAGACGCAGGTGCTTGAGCCCGTAGATCAAGAAGGCCAGCCCGATGACGGCGAGGACGACCTTGCCCGCCGTGGCCGCGAACAGGTTCGCGATGATGTCGTCGAGCGAGAGGATGGCGCCCTGCTGCCCGAGCACGAGCGCGACCACGAGCGAGGCCCCCAGCACGACGTAGAGCACTCCGCGAACCGACTCCGCGAAGCGGACCGCGGGCGACGGCCCGGGTACCGCGGGCGGCGACCGCTCGGCCTCGGGCGCAGCTCCGGAGGCCGCCTCCGCCCCGGCCCGCTTGACCTCGGCCTTGGCGCGCTTCTTGGTCTGCTTGGCCTCGGCCTTGAGCCGCTTCTTCTCGGAGTCGCTCGCTCCGGGGGTCGACATACCCGGAGTCTAGCCGTTCCCCCCGGCTCAGCGGCCGCTGAACTTGGGCTCGCGCTTCTCCATGAAGGACTGAATCCCCTCCCGGAAGTCCTCCGACCGGAACAGCAGCAGCAGCTGCATCAGCACGTGGTGCGTGTGCGACTCGAAGTCCTCGGTGAGGCCATGCCGGTAGAGCCGCTTCATGGCCCGCACGGCGAGCGGAGCGTTCGCGGCGATCCGGCGGGCCCAGCTCAGCGCCTCTTCCATCAGCCGGTCGTGTGGCACGACCCGGTTCACCAGTCCGAGCTCGAGCGAGCGCTCCGCCGAGAGGTCCTCGGCCAGGAAGCCGATCTCGCAGGCGCGCGCCCAGCCCAGGAGCCGCGGGAGAAACCAGGTCCCGCCGCTCTCCGGCACGATGCCGCGCTTCGCGAAGCCGGGCAGCAGCTTGGCCCGGTCGCTCATCAGGCGAATGTCGCAGCCCAGGGCCAGGTCGAGGCCGTATCCGGCGGCGGCGCCGTTCACGGCGCAGATGACCGGCACGTCGATCCGATGCAGCGTCACGGTCGGGATGTCGCGCGTGCTGAGGTGCGACGCGCCCCCGCCCGGCGAGAGCGTGCCGGCGCCCCCGATGCCCTGCCCGGAGGCCGCGTCCTTGAGGTCGAGGCCGCTGCAGAAGCCGCGGCCCTCGCCGGTGACGACGATGACCCGGACGTCGGGATCGTTGTCGATCTCGACCAGCGCGCCACCGAGCTGCATCAGCATCTCGACGCTGATGGCGTTCATTCGCTCGGGACGGTTGAGCTTGAGGATCGCGACCTGGTCGTCCCGTTCGTAGATCAGATCCGGCATCTTCTCTCCCTCGCGCCCCGGGACCCCGTCGCCGCGGGCGCCTCGTGCGTGCGTCGACGAGCGCTCAGCCTACCACCACGCTCTCGGGCAACCTGCGCCCCAGGATGTCGGCGGCCTCCTCCACCATGTCTTCCACGATCTGGGCCGCCGGCTTGATCTCGTCGATCAGACCCGAGACCTGGCCCGAGAACGGGCCCATGTAGTCCACCTTCTCGGCCTGGCTGAACATCTGGACGAGGGCGGAGGCGAGCAGGCTCTGCGCCGGGAACGGCAGCGGATCGAGGCCCGACTCCTCCCACACGTCGTGAAACCGGTTGTAGATGGCCCGCGACGTCTTGCCGGTGTAGATGTAGGTGCGTCGCGTGTCCTCGTCGGTGGCCTCCACGATCGCCTGCTTCTGCACGTCGAGCGCGCCCCCCTCGCGCGAGGCGAGGAAGCGGGTGCCGACCCAGACTCCGGCGCACCCCACGGCCAGGGCCGCAGCGACGCCGCGGCCGTCTCCGATCCCACCCGCCGCGAGCACCGGGGTCGGTGCGGCCGCGTCGATGGCCTGCGGCCAGAGTGCGATCGACCCGACCCTGCCGGTGTGCCCGCCGCCCTCGTGACCCTGGGCCACCACCAGGTCCGCTCCGGATTCGGCGATCCGCCTGGCGTTCTTGGTGTTCCCCGAAATCCCGAGGACCTTCATGCCGGTCGCGTGAGCGGCGGAGACCATGAAGCCGGGATCGCCCAGTCCGGCGCAGAAGAGCGGCACCTGCTGCTCGATGCAGACCTCGACGGAGGCGTGCGGTCGCGCGGTGGTGGACCCGGCTCGCACCATGGCGGAGGGCTCGGGCAGTCC
>CAZLBF010000426.1:0-4922 GCA_964557495.1 uncultured Myxococcales bacterium
CCGGGCGCAATACGCGGGCGGATCTGCGCTTGATCATGCCGCTGCTCTTCGGAGCGGTGCTGCTGACCTTCGCCTGGATCTTCCGCGGCCTGGTGGTGTCGGTGGCGCCCGTCGTCGCGGTGGGGGTCTCCACGCTGCTGGCGTTCGGCCTGATGGGACATTTCGGTGTCCCGATCACGACGGTCAGCTCGGTGCTTCCCACGCTCATCATCGTGATCGGCGTGACCGACGCGATGCACCTCCTGACGCGCTACTTCCACCATCGCGACCGGGAAGCGCCGGATGCCGACGCGCTCGTTCTCGCCACGCGCGAGCTCGGAGTCCCGAGCCTGGTCACCGCCCTGACGGGCTCGGCGGGCCTGCTCTCCTTCGCGCTCGGCCCGATGCCGCGCCTTCAGGAGTTCGGCGTGTTCGCGGCGATCGGCGTGATGGGAGGATTCCTGGCCACCTTCACGATCCTCCCGGTGCTCATCGTCCTGCTGCCGCCCGCCTCGCGTCCCCGCCCGGGTCTCGCGCTGGCCGACAGGGTCCTGGACGCGATCCGCCTGTTCAGCCTCGAACACCCGGGGAGGCTTCTCCTCACCGCCGCGCTCGTGACGGTCCTCGCGTTCGTGGGCATCCACTCACTCAAGGTCCAGAACGAGATGCTCGAGCTGCTCGACGAGAACGACTACGTGTACCGGTCCGAGGTCTTCGTCCGGGACAACCTTCGCCCGACCCGCACTCTAGAGGTCGTCTTCGAAGCTCCCGCCGCGACCCGGATCACGGATCCCGGCGCGCTTCGGGAGCTGGCGGCAGTCGAGGCGCTGCTTCTCGAGCAGCCCCAGGTCGCCCGCGTGGACTCCGCGCTCGACCTGCTGCGTCGAGTCGGGTCTCTCCTGGAGCTGCCGTCCAGCGACACGTCCCGGCTCCCGGAGAGCTCCGGACAGGCCGAGGAGGCGTTCTTCCTGCTCGAGAGTGCAGTGCCCCAGGTTCTCCAGTCCTTCGTCAGCGTCGATCGCAAGCTGGTGCGTCTCTCGGCCGGCTTCCTCTACTCCGACACGCGTCGCGATCTCGCGACGATCGAGTCGGTGCGACGGGCGCTCCCGGAGCTGGCTCCGAGCTGGAACGGATCCGTCACGGGCACGACCAGCCTCAGCGTGCGGCTCTCCGAGCTGATTCTGGAGACGCAGATCACCAGCTTCAGCGGAGCGCTCGTGACGATCTTCGCGATCCTCGCGGTTCTGGTCGGATCCGTCCGTCTCGCGCTGCTCGGCATGATTCCCAACCTGCTTCCGATCGTAGCGATCCTGGGGCTCATGGGCGGCTGGGGAATCCGGCTCGACGTCGGTACGGCAATGGTCGCCAGCATCCTCATCGGAATCTCCGTCGATGACACGGTCTACTTCCTCGTTCACTATCGCGACGCGCGGCGTGCAGGATTGGATCTGCCGGACTCGATCAAGTACACGTTCGCCTTCAGCGGCAAGGCGGCCATCTTCGCGAGCGTGATTCTGGCGGGCGGGTTCACGCTACTCACGTTCTCGCGCTTCCAGACGCTCGCGTACTTCGGGCTCCTGTGTACGGTGGCCGTGATCGCGGCGCTGATCTGTGAGCTCTTCCTGCTGCCTGCCGTGCTGGATCGGTCGACTCGCCTCGACGAAAGGTATCGACCGACGAGGAGCGTGAACCCCCGCTGAGCCGAGCCGGTCTCCCTCGTCGCTTCTGCTCCGGGTTACACTCCAGAGTGAGCAGGTCGTATGGCTGTGCATCGTTCATCTCGGTCCTGGATCTCGATCGCCGGCAGAGGCGGGACCGCGCTCGGAGTGCGCTCATTCCAGGTCGGGCTCGTCCTGGCGGCCCTCGTCATCGCCATGTACGCCGCGACCGATGCGTATCGGCTCGTGGGCACCGCTCGGGTCGGTGCGATGTCCACGGGAGTCGTCGCCCGAGACCCACTGCTCCGAGGGCTCGAGGAGCTGCGTCCGTACGACCTCGTTCAACAGATTCGCTGCTGTGGCGATCCCTCGTTCAAGAGGCACTCGCCCGATGCATCGATCCCTCCCGATTCGCACGTCGACCTGAGAATCGTCCGGGCAGGTGAACGCCTCGTCCACAGGATCGATCCGGAGATCTGGACCCCTACGCGAGTCGCGCTCGGATTCGCGGCCCCCTTTGCAGCGGGCGTGCTGCTGATCCTCTCCAGCATGCTGTTGTTGTCGAGTCGCTCCGGCAACCGGGCCCTCGTCCCCGTCGCGCTGTTCACGGCTGTGCTCGGTATTCAGCAGCTCACGGCACTCGACATCAATTGGACCCACCGGTTCGAACGCATCCACATCGCCGCGCTGACCTTGATCCCGGTCCTGCTGTTTCACATCGCGCTCGTCTTCCCCAGGCCGGCTCGGATCTTCGAGGAGATCCCGCGCGTGGTCTCGCCCATCTATGCAGTGGCCGCGGTTGCGCTGGTCCTGGAACAACTCCTGTTCGGGCTCTTCCAGGAGCGCTGGATCCTGTTCAGCCGCATCCGAGAGCTCTCCACGCTCCTGATCGGGGCGATCCTTCTCGGACGCACCATCGGCGCTCTCCGCCAGACTCGCGACCCGGCTGAGCGGCACCGCGCACGAATCCTCGCCTACGGTATCGCCTTTGCGTTTGGCCTCCCGCTGCTGGCCTTCGCTGTGGATCTGGCTTCGCCCGCCAACCTGATCGGCGCGGTGCTCCCGTTCTCGTACAGCGCGATTCCGATCTCGCTCGGGCTGGCCGTCAGCCGTTCCGATCTTCTCAACCTCGAGGCCCAGTACCGGCGACTGCTCGTCCCGGCCGCCATCACCGCGGTCTCGATCCTCGGGTTGTTCCTGGTGCAGATCGGGATCTTCCGCGCCTTCGGCGTCGAGCGTCCGCTGGAGTCGCCCGGGTTCGCGATTGTCTTCGTCGCCGTGCTCCTCTTGCTGCTCGACCTGCTTCGCAGGCTCGCGACCGCAGGCCTCGAGCGGCTCCTGCCCAGCGTCGAACGACGCTATCGACGCTTTCTCGACCGGTCGGCCGAGCTCGATCCTATCGCCCGCGGACCCCGCGAGACGGCCGAGTTCGTGTGCGAGTTCGTGCGGGAGGAGCTCGGCCCGGCATTCGTGGCCTTCCTGGCTCCCGACCCGGCCGCGCGTCGGCTTCGGGTATCGTGCGCCGTCGGGGCCGTTCCAACGAGCATTGCGAGCCTCGACCTGGCCCTCACCTCAGAGGCCGCCTCCCGACTTCTCGAAGCTCGCACCTACATCGCCGGCCCGGAGCTCGATGCGGCGACGCGGCGCTTCTGGTCCGCGGCGGGCCTCGGCGAGATCGAGCTGGCCCTTCCCATTCAGATCGGGAAGCAGCCGGCCGGTGCGCTCGTCCTCGGCGTGCGCCGTCAGGCGTATGCCCCCGGGGAGCTCGAGCTTCTGGACCTCCTCGCGCAGTCCGCCGCGCTCGCGCTGCAGCAGGCGCGCCGCTTCGAGTCCCTCGAGAACGAGGTGAAGGCGCGCTCGTCGGATCTCGCTCGCGCGCTGGAGCACGTTCGTTCGATGGGAGCAAACGCTCCCCTCCTGCCCGAGGACGAGACCCACTTCGCCTGGGTCGGGAAGCTCGCGTCGGGCATCGCGCACGAGGCTAACAAGCCACTCTACGTGATCGAGCATCACCTCGAACGCTTGCAGCGCGAGTCCCGGCCCGACGCTGCGCGCGTGCAGTCGATCCTCGTCGAGCTCGCTCGAGTGCGGCGACTGATCGGAGACCTGCAGGCCTACGGACGGTCTCACAGCGGGGACGTGCGCAACGTGGAGCTCGGCGTGATACTGGAGGAGGTGGTCTCGGCTGCACCTGCCCGCCTGCAGGTGTCGCTGGAGGGAGATCTGACCTCGCGGGCTCGAATCGATCCCGCGCACGGTGTCCGGCTCTTCGGGACGCTACTCCAGAACTCGGGTGAGGTGGGGGCCAGCTGCGTCACCGTCCACGTCGTCCGCGCACAGGACGCACTGCGCGTTCTGATCTCCGACGATGGCCCGGGCGTCGACGCGCAGATCCGCGACCAGATCTTCGAGCCCTTCTTCAGCACACATCGAGTCGAGAGCGCGAGCGGCCTCGGTCTGGCAATCGCACGAGGGATCGCGCGCGACCTCGGAGGCTCCCTGGACCTCGTGCCCTCCGAGCGAGGCGCAACTTTCGAGCTGCTGCTTCCTGCGGCATAGCTCCGCCGCAGGCCGCGCCCTCAGACCACCGACGCCTGCCCCCCCGCGCCGCTCCCGATGATCAGGGCCGCGACGAAGGCCAGGAAGAACATGACGAGCTGGATCAGGAACGCGACTCCGAATTTGCGGAGCGCCTCCATCAGGTGGGCGATGTCGTCGCCGCTCGTCGTGACCACCGACTTGAGCGACCGGGAGCTTCCGACGAAGAAGCTGCCGATCACGATGTTGGCGATCCCCACGGGAATCTGGCCGAGCACCGCGGCACTCCCCTGCAGCGAGGCGAGCAGGGCGAAGGCGCCGATCACGATCGAGACGACCCCCCAGAGCCAGGCGTAGCGGGCCGTGCGGCCGATGATCTGCTCCTCGCCGGCGTTGAACTCGTAGCCACCGACGGCGGCCGCGTCCGCTCCGAAGTCACTCATGAGTCAGCTCCTCTCGAATCGATGAAGGCGAGCCGCGTTCCTGCGCGAGCCCCCGGTGGACGTGGATCTCGACGTCCCGGTGCCTCAGATGCGCTCCGGCCGCTCGACGGTGCGCTCGTTCCGGACGTCGCCCGTGTTGAGGGTCGAGGCGGGCTCGAGAAGCAGCACGCAGGCCTCTTCGGCTGCGGCGGGCTGGTGCTCGACGCCGCGGGGAACGATCAGGAACTCGCCCTGCTCGAGGGCGACCGCGCCGTCGCGGAAGCGGATCGTGAGGCGGCCGTCGAGGACCAGGAACAGCTCGTCC
>CAZLBF010000427.1:0-6117 GCA_964557495.1 uncultured Myxococcales bacterium
GCAGGGCTTCGGGACCGAGCGAACCTCGAGCGCGCCCCCCTCGAGCTCGCGCTCGACGATCAGCTCGCCGTTCTGGTGCTCGGCCTTGGTGACGCCCGTCGCGTAGGGGAGACCGGACAGCTCAGCGAGCATCGGTCCCACCAGCGAGTAGTTGTCGTCGTCGGCCATCAGCCCGCAGAACACCAGGTCGGGGCTCTCTTCCTTGACGATCGCAGCCAGCGACTTGGCGAGGCCCAGCGGGTCGGTCGCGGCCAGCGCGTCGTCCCAGACGTGGATCGCGCGGTCGGCGCCCATGCCGAGCGCGGTGCGCAGCGCCTGGCTCACCCGGTCCGGACCCACCGTCGCCACGACCACCTCGGCCTCGCCGGCGTCCTTGGTGCGGAGCGCCTCTTCGAGCGCGAAGGCGTCGTACTGGTTGATCTCGAACTTGATGTTGTCGTCCTGAATCCAGCTTCCGTCGGAGGCGACGTCGAGGCGCGCATCCTTGTGCGGAACCTGCTTGAGACAGACGAGGATCTTCATGGGGGTCCTCTCCTCGTGCAGCGCGCGCGCAGCGGATTGCCGAACGGCGCATCGTCAGGGGGAAATTGCGGTCGCACAATACGCGACCGCGCGCGCCCTTGCAATGGGACTTCCTGTCAACCCATCCCCATCAGCTCACGCCACATTTCCCGAGTGGGAATGCGCAGATAGGGGTTGCGCTGCTTCTCGTCTCCGAGCGCGGCGGAGGTCTCGGTCGCGTAGTTGTGGCCGGGGTAGAGAATGGTGTCGTCCGGGAGCGACGCCAGCTTGCGCAGGCTGTCGAACATGTCGTCCGGGTTCGAGCCGGGCAGGTCCACCCGCCCGCAGCCACCGACGAAGAGCGTGTCGCCCGCGACCAGCGCGTTGTGCGCCCGGAAGCACTGGGAGCCCGGGGTGTGGCCCGGCGTGTGGAGGAACTCGATCTCGGTGTCGCCGATCCGCAGCGTCTCGCCGGAGTCGACCCGGACCAGGTCGGACTCGGAGACCCCCGTGACCTTGCGCAGCCCGTCCGCCTCGGTGGAGTTCACGTAGAGCTTCACGCCCCGGCGCTCCAGCACCTCGACCACCCCCTCGATCCGCTGGCCGTACATCTCCCCACCGACGTGGTCCTGGTGGTAGTGGGTGATCAGGACGGCGGTCGGCGTGAGGTCCCTCGACTCGACGTGGTCGAGCAGCGGGCCGATCGCCCAGGCGGGGTCGACGAGGGCGACCTCGCGCGTGCTCTGGGAGCCGACCAGGTAGACGAAGTTCTGCATCGGCCCGCACTCGAGCTGCTCCAGGTAGAGGTCAGGATCCATCGCTCTTCTGCTCCTTTTGCCCCTGGCGCGCCGGCTCGGTGCACTCGGGGTCTGGGTCCAGCGTACAGGCGTCCTGCACGTCCGGGATGTCGTCGCCGTCGGCGTCCGCGTCGTCGGCATCGAGGATTCCGTCCGCGTCGAAGTCGGTCCCGAGCGCGCGCGCCACGTTGATGCGTCCCGCGCCGAAGAAGACGTTCCGCCCGCCCCGGTAGGGTCGAAGCTCGGGGTGCACGCGGTCGGCGGTGCGCGCGAGCAGCTTGCGCACCTCGGCGGGTGTGCGGCTCGGGTCCTGCGCGAAGAGGAGGGTCGCGGCACCGGCGGCGACGCCGATCGCGTTCGACGGGTACACCTTGGAGCGTCCATCCGCGCCGGGTGCCGCGAAGTCGACGTCGGAGGCGGGGGTCCCCTCGGGGCGGTCGTCGGGGCGGGAGGCTCGCACGCTCACCACGCCCGGCAGGCAGGCGGGCCACTCGCCCGGCCGGCCGCCGATGATCAGCGCGTGCTCGCTCGCCTGTTGGATGAAGCGGCTCAGGTGCGCGAACTCCGGCGCTCCGCACTGCTTGCCCTTCGCGCTCCACGGCATGAAGATCACGCGCGCGCGCTGCTGCAGCGCGTAGAGGATCGCCTGCGGTAGGGGGCTCATGAGGATTCGCCCCGAGTCGTCGGCGATCTTGATCAGCATCAGCCTCGCCTGCGGCGCGATGCCGGCCACGGTGCGGCGATCGTGCGGAGCGACCGCCATCTCGGCCACGACCAGGTCGTGCCAGCCCGAGCTGTGCGGGTCGGAGTCCCGCTCGGCGAAGTCGTAGCCGTGGAAGTCGTCGACGAGACCGTTCCCGTCGTCGTCCAGGGCGTTGCCGGGGATCTCCTTCGGGTTCCGCCAGAGCACCGGCTCGAGCGGGCTCCCCGCCCAGCGGAAGCCGGCGCCGATCAGGGCGATCGTCACGTCGCGCCCGTCGTGACCGGCTGCGAACGCCTCGACCGCGTCGATGTCGGCGTCGTAGGCGCCGCGCTGCTCCTCGTTCTCGCGCACCCGCTGACCCGTGTTCTCGAGGTTCCACTGGTAGGGGAAGCCCGGATCGGGCGGACGCAGGTACCGCTCGACGCTCGACGCGTTCTCGATGGTCGCCGTGTCCTCGACGGTCGCCGCGTCCTCGACGGTTACAGTGGTCTCGACTGTGGCCTCGGTCTCGGCGCAGGCCGCGCTCGCGAGCGAGGCCGCGAGCCCCAGGGCCAGAGCGACGCGCAGCCCCCGGACCATCTAGGCCAGGGCCGCTAGGACCAGGAGTGGCCCGCCCAGCGCTCCGGCGCACACCCCGATCGCCTGGCCGGTCGAGAGCCGGAACACCTGACGCGTGGCCAGCACCAGGGAGGACGCCCAGAGCAGCAGGCTTCCCCATTCCAGAAGCGGCCCGACTCCGGGCAGGCTCGCGCCGATCGCGGGGGCGTTCCAGGCAAAGGCGAAGCCGGCGCAGCGCAGCAGCTCGGGGTACTCGTGATCCTCTTCCGAAACGATGCTGCCAATCGCCCAGACCAGGGCCGCCGAGGCGCCCCAGATCGTTAGGGCGCCGGCGGTCCCGAGGAAGATGCCGGCGATCGAGGGCTGGCCCAGACCGACCAGGATGGCCGTCGCGAGCACCACCGTGAAGGCGGCGGGAAGCGCGTGGCGGTCGGACTGGATCTCCGCGTAGACCGAGGCGTCGAACACGAACACCCGGCGCAGGCGTTCGGGGAGGCGCGATTCCTCGTGGAGGAGCTCGGCGACGAAGCCGCGCGACGGCGGGGGGTTCGGCTCGGCCATGAACGAGGCCGACTCTACCGAACTGCGGCGCTCCAGGGCAGCGGTAAGCTCGCCTCGGCCGGGGCGGGCGGCCGCTGGCCACCGTCCGGGCCCGGCCCGCCCGACGCTCCGACCTGCCGCAGGAGCTCCGCCAGCTGCTCCGGGGGGGCGTAGCCGAGCACCCGGGGCTCGGCCAGCAGCACCCCGTCCGGGTCCACGAAACGCAGGGCCGGGAGCCCGTGCACGTCGAATCGCGCGAGCAGGTCCGAGGTGGGCGCGTCGCTCGAGCTCGCGTCGACGCGCACGCGGACGAAGCGCTCGAGCTCCGCGGCGACCTGCGGGGCGCGCAGACTGCGGGCGTCGAGCTTCTTGCACACCGAGCACCAGACCGCGTGGAAGCTCACGATCGCGGGGCGGCGCTCGGCCGCGGCCTCGGCGAGCGCGGCCTCCAGGTCGGATCGCCACTCGAGCGGCGGCCCAGCCGGGGTCTCCGGCAGCTCCAGATAGAGCAGTGCGCCCAGAAAGCAGAGCAGCGCGATGCCGCGCAGCGAGCGGGCGGGCCGGCCGGGCCCGGCTGGGCGCGAGCTCACTGGCCCCCGGTCACCTTCCGGATGAAGGCGCTCACCGCCTCGACCGCCTCCTGCTCGATCTCTTCCTGGCTGCGCCCGCTGCCCCGGGCGGGGCGGAGCTGATGATCGGCGTCCTGCAGCACGCGCAGGTTCGTGGGCGCGCCGATGCGGCGGATCAGCTGCTCGAGCCGATCCACGCGGCAGGTGGAGTCCTTGGTTCCCTGCACGAAGAGGATCGGGCTCGTGACCCGGAAGAGCGCGTCGGCCCGCTGCTGGGCCGGCTTGCCCGACGGGTGCAGCGGGTAGCTGATCAGCACGATTCCGTCCGTCTTCACGTCCTGCGCGACCAGCTGAGCGGCGATCCGGGCGCCGAGTCCGAAGCCGCCCAGCACCAGGCGAGCCGGAGCATTCTGCGGGTCCGGCAGCAGGCTCTCGATCGCAGCGCGGAACGCACGCTCGAGCAGCGGGCTCGGATCGGGTCGCTTCTTGCCGAGCTCGGTGTACGGGAAGTTGAAGCGGAGCGACAGAAAGCCCGCCTCCGCCAGACTTCGCTGCGCGACCACGAGGAAGTCCTGATCCAGGTTCTCGCTCGCGTCGTGTGCGAGCACGACGCCGACGCGCGAGCCGGTGGGCCACCACGCGGGAATGCCCATGACAGCCGAGAGCGAGATCTCCGGGTCGATCAGGATCTTCAACGGCTCGAACCGGGCGCTCGTCTCCATGGCCGGCTTTTTATACCATAGGCATCGTGCTGCGAGTTGCACCGAGAACGGCAACGCGTCGCGCCGCTCTCGCTCTCGCGATACTGGTCGCGGGATGGGCGGTGGGCTCGCCCGCGTTTGCCGAGAGCGTGCGGTACTTTGCGGTGTGGAGCTACAGGCTGAATGCGCCTTCCAACGAGCTTCCGGAGTCGGAGCTCGAGGGGCGCACGCTGGGGTACTGGGAGCTCCGGCTCGACGACGGGGGTCTCGTCGACGAGGGGGCCTACCATGGATCGGACGGGCGCATCTGGCTCAGCGTGCGCTACGTCCCGGACGACGAACACCTGTACGCCGACGTGTACAACGGGCAGGGGCAGTTCGTGGTGCGCAAGAGCACCCAGCTGAAGGATCGCAGACCGCGCTGAGCTCGGGGCCGCTTCATTGGAGAAGGTGCTGATCGTTGGAATCTCGGGCGGGCACGGGCGACTGCTGGCCCGGCGCCTGCGCGAACGCCACGAGGTGGCGGGCGTGGATCGCGAGCCCTGGCCGGCCAAGCCGCCCGGCTTCGCCTTCTATCAGGCGGACCTTCGCAAGCGGAGCTTCGAGGACGTGCTCCGCAAGGAGCAGCCCAGTGCGGTCGTGCACCTCGGGCTCCAGCGCCACTTCCGGGAGTCGGGCGAGACGCGCTACGACCACAACGTCCGCGGCACGCGCCGCCTGCTCGATCACTGCCACACCTACGGCGTGCGAAAGCTGGTCGTGCTGTCGTCGAGCTACGTCTACGGTGCCCTTCCCGAGAACCCGTACTTCATGGACGAGGACTTCCCCCTGTCGGCGAGCCGGAACTACCCCGACATCCGCGACCTCGTCGAGGTCGACACGCTCGCCACGGCATTCACTTGGAGGCACCCCGACCTCCAGACGTCGGTGCTGCGCCCGGTTCCGACGCTCGGGCACACCGTCGAGAGCTCCATCGGAACCTATCTGAGTCTGCCGCGCATCATCGTGATGATGGGCTTCAACCCGATGGTCCAGTTCATTCACGAGGACGACCTTATCGAGGCGATCGCGACTGCGCTCGAGCGCGGACTGCGCGGCGTCTTCAACGTCGTGGGCCCCGGCGAGGTGCCGCTCCACGTCGCGATCCGGGAGACCGGCGGCCACCGGCTGCCGCTGCCCGAGTTCGCCGCGCGCCCGATCCTGGCCCGCCTGCACGCGGCCGGCCTGTATCCGTTCCCGCCCGGTGCGCTCGACTACCTCAAGTACCCCTGCACCATCTCGGGGCGGCGCTTCAGCGAGGAGACCGACTTCCGGCCGCTGCTGAGCCTCAAGGAGACGTTCCGGGCCGTTCGACGGACGGACTGAGTCTCCCGGGGGGGCGGCGGTCTGCAGAGGGTGCGACGGGCGCCCGCTGCTTCGAGGCTCGGATTCATCGCGCTGTGCACAGGACCGCTCTGCGCGGACTAAGCGCCCGGCGCACCCTCTGCAGATCGCGATTCTGGCCGGATATCGGCCGGCAGAGCCGGCCTGCCGGGCTCCGCTCGGCTGTGCCTCGCTGCGCGCGCCACTGCTGTGGCGCTTGCGATTCCTGCCGAGCGTCGGCGGGGCCTGGGTAGGGATCGCGTCTACATATTGAGTGGGGTGCCGATACGGAGCCGGGAGGCTGCGTATCGGGGTGAGCGTCATTGGCCGACAGGCGGGTTCCTGCTCGCCGCATCTCCGCGGTGTAGAGCCAGCTCGGCCTCCGC